>NZ_JALEGG010000075.1 GCF_022763525.1 Acidovorax sp. | reverse complement strand
GTGTGCACCGCGTCGGCTCGAACCTCGATGCCGCCAAAGGAATGCCCGACAAACGCCCGCGCAAACTCATCGTGGTTGCCGGGCACGAACACCACCCGGCATCCCTTGCGTGCCCGGCGCAGGAGTTTTTGCACCACATCGTTGTGGGCCTGGGGCCAAAACCACCTGCGCCGCAGTTGCCAGCCATCGACGATGTCGCCCACCAGATACAGGTGCTCGCTCGGGTGGTGCTTGAGAAAATCCAGCAACGCATGCGCTTGGCAACCGGGCGTTCCCAAGTGCACATCGGAAATGAAGACTGCGCGAAAACGCTGAGGCTCCCAGGGCGCTTGCGTATCCTGGGGATATTCCGCCGCGCTGCCCGGCTGCTGGGAAGTGCCCGCCCAGGGCCCCAGAGCGTCGAACGCGGCGCGCATCAGACCCCCAGGAAATGCTTGCGGTAGCGCGGGTGCAAGTCCGCCAGCCGCATGAGCATCGGCAGGTCGGCGGTATTGAAATCAGGGTCCCACGCGGGGGCTCCCAGCACGCGGGCCCCCAATCGCAAGTACCCTTTGATGAGTGCGGGGGGATCCACGTGGATGGAACTGTCCAGTTGCTCCACGGGCAAGGGCAGACGGGGCAGCACGCGATATTCGATCGGCGCCAAATGCGTTTCACGGACCTGGCGCCAGATGCTGGCAGCCGCATCGCCGCTGACCACGCCATTGCACAGCATGGGAATGCTCGCGCAGCCAATCATGGTGTCCAGCTCGTTGCGCACCATGAAGTCCGCCAGCGCACTCCACAGCACCATGATGACGCCGCCGTGGCGATGGTCGGGGTGAACGCAACTGCGCCCCAGCTCCACCATGCGCGGGCGCAGGGATCGAAGGCGCGTCAGGTCGAACTCGGTATCGCTGTACGTGCTGCCGACCCGCCGTGCCTGGGCTGGCGTGAGCACACGGTAAGTCCCAATGACTTGCCGCGTCTGCGCGTCGCGCACCAGCAAATGTTCGCAATAGTCGTCAAACAGGTCGATATCGTGGCCAGGAATGGGGGTCGTCAATCGAGCGCCCATTTCCGCCGCAAACACTTCAAACCGCAGACGCTGAGCCTCCCGCACTTCGTCCTCGTGCCGCGCCCACGCCACTTCGATCGCGCCACCGGCCGCCATCGGCAGCCTGGCGGACGGCAGACCCGAGCCTCCCATCGCCCGGGGCGTGGCGGCGTTCGAGGACAGCGGTGGAGGCGAGGTAGTCAGCTCATTCATGGTGCAACATCTCCGTTTGTCTGGCGCGGCCGGGAGGGCTGGCGTGCAGGCAGTGTGAAAGCGCCGCGTGACGCAGGCGTGTCGCGGCGATGTCAATTCCGTGACGCCGCGCAGCACTCAACTCGCGCCTGTTGAGATACCTCACGCGGCCTGCATAATGGAACGAGGAACTGCAACGTGCTCCCCGCCTCGCCCACCCCACGTGCTCAAGGCCCTGCCATGGGAGCCTTGCTTGTCTTCGTGCTGGCGGCAATCTGCGCGGGGACCGTGGTCTGGGTACTGGAGCGCCAGGAGCTTTCTCAGCAACGCACCCAGGTGGCCGACATGGCCGGCGACCACGTGCAGGCGCTGCAGCGCGCCATCGAACTGGCCCTTTCGGCCAACAATGCGCTCGTCGCGCTGGTACGGCAAGGCCATGGCAAAGTGACGCAGTTCGAAGAGATCGGCAATGAGATGCTGCCGTTCTACCCAGGCATCGCTGCCATGGGCTTGTCACCCAATGGCGTGGTGCGGCACGTCGTGCCACGGCAGGGAAACGAAAACTCCATCGGTTTCGACCAGCTCAACGACCCTCGCCAAGGGGCGGAGTCCGTCAGGGCGCGCGAAACGGGCCGACTGACGCTGGCCGGCCCCGTGGAGCTGGTCCAAGGCGGCCTGGGCGTGGTGGGCCGCCAACCCGTCTATCTGGAAAACAACCACGGGCACCGCGTATTCTGGGGATTCACCTATGTCACCATCCGCTTGCCCCAGGTGCTGGAAGCAGCCCGGCTCCCGCAGCTGACCACCCGGGGATACCACTACCGACTCTGGCGCATCCACCCGGAAACGGGGCAGGAACAAACGATCTCAGCCTCGGAGCCTCCCCCGAGTGCAGACGCCGTTAGCAGGTCAATGAACCTGCCCAACGGACAGTGGACACTGAGCCTGGAGCCGGCCAAAGGCTGGGGCGATCCAGGCACGCTGGGCCTGCGCATTGCCATTGCCCTGTTGTTTTCCGTGATGATGGGCTACCTGGCGCGCCTGGTCTTTGAATTGAAAGCGCACGACCAGGCACTGGCGTTCCAGGTGGCGCAGCGCACGTCCGAAATCCAGGCCACGCAGCAACAACTGCGCGCCACCATCGACGCGATTCCAGACCCCCTCTTTGAGCTGGACCAGGATGGCGTCTATTGCAATGTGCACAGCCCGCGGGCCGAACTGCTGGTCGGGCCCGCCGAGGAGTTGCTGGGCCGCAAGGTCTCGGAGGTACTGCCCGCGACTGCCGCCAGTGCGGTGATGGGCGTCCTGCAGGAAGCACTGGTGCAGGGCTGGTCCACGGGCCGCCAGATCATGGTGGAACTCCCGCACCTGGGCACCACGTGGTTTGAGCTGTCCGCAGCCCTCAAGGCCACGTCGCGCCCGGAGGCGCCCCGCTTCATCGTGCTTTCGCGGGATGTCACCGAGCGAAAGCGCGCCGAGGAGCAACTGCAACTGACGGCCCAGGTGTTCGACCAGAGCAGTGAAGCCATCGTGATTGCGGACGCAGCGCACACCATCGTGCGGGTGAACCGCGCATTCACACGGATCACGGGCTATACCCAGCCAGAGGCCGTGGGGCATCCCTTGAATCTCATTGCCGTCACCAAACCCAACCCTGGCTTTGAGCCGAACGGCATTTACGCACAGCTGGCCAGTGGCGGAAGCTGGGAAGGCGAAGCCTGGGGGGGCCGCAAGGACGGTTCGCAGTACCCGCAGTGGCTGTCTATCAGCGGAGTGCGGGACATCGACGGCACTGTGACCCATTCCATCACGCTGTTCCGCGATATCACCACCCAGCGGGAGGCACAGGACCGCATTCAGAGGCTGGCGCATTTCGACCCCTTGACCGGCCTGCCCAATCGCACACTGCTTGCGGAACGGGCTCGCATCCACATTGCACAGCAGCACGCGCTGGGCGCAAGCCTGGCAATGCTCTTCCTGGATCTCGATCACTTCAAGAACGTCAACGATTCGCTGGGCCACCGGACTGGAGATACCCTGCTCGTTGCAGTGGCGAAAAGGCTGGAATCGCTGATCACAGAGCAGGACACCATCGCGCGCCTGGGCGGGGACGAATTTCTGCTGCTGCTGCCCTCGGCTTCGGCATCGGCCGCCGCCGACATGGCCGCCCGGTTGCTGGCAGCAGTGGCCGAGCCCTTCCAGATTGACGCCTACGAACTCACCACCACGCTGTCCATCGGCATTGCGATGTATCCGGCCGACGGGGCTTCCTTTGACACGCTGTACCAGCGAGCAGACGCAGCCATGTACCGCGCCAAGCAAAGCGGGCGGAACCGCTACGGCTTCTACACGGCCGACCTGCAAGAGCGCACGGCCCGCGCCTTGCTGGTCGAAAACGCCATGCGGCGTGCGCTGGAGCGCGACCAGTTCGAATTGCACTACCAGCCGCAGGTTTCGCTCGCCACGGGCCGCACGGTAGGCGCGGAAGCACTTTTGCGCTGGCGCCACCCGGACCTCGGATGGATATCGCCCGCGGAGTTCATTCCAGTGGCAGAAACCAGCGGCATGATCGTCGCCATTGGAGAATGGGTCATCCGGACTGCGGTACACGATGCCAAGCGCTGGCTCGATATGCAGCTCCCCTTGCTGGCCGTTTCGGTCAATGTGTCGGCCGTTCAATTCAGACACGCCCAATTGCCCGAAATGGTTACCCGCTGCCTGGAGGAAGCTGGTTTGCCCGCGCGCCGGCTTGAGCTGGAGTTGACCGAAGGAGCGGCCGTGGACGACCCGGCAGCCGCTTTGGCCATGATGGACGAACTCCATGACCGAGGCGTGCGGCTTTCGATGGACGACTTCGGCACGGGCTACTCGTCACTGAGCTACCTCAAGCGTTTTCAGATCTACAAACTCAAGATCGACCAATCCTTTGTACGCGACCTGGAGGACGACGCGAACGATCGGGCCATCGTCAGCGCCATCATCCGCATGGCGCAAGCGCTGGGCATGCTCACGACGGCGGAGGGGGTGGAGACAGAGGGGCAACTGGAGTTCCTGCGGGAGCATGGGTGCCAAGAGGGCCAGGGCTACTACTTCAGCCGTCCACTACCAGCAAGCGCGTTCGAAGCGTATCTCCGCGAACATCAGATCCCGCCACCGCCGAATTGACGCCTAACGCCCTCCTGTAAGCCGCCCAAAATGCACGGCTATTGGTTAAAAATTGAGCAATCAGGTCAGCACTGATACACTTTGGTACAAATGAGCTTGGCCGTTGGGGCCACTGCCCGACCGGTCTTCATGCTAGCGCCACACAGCCTCCTGGAATCTCAGCTTCCCGGACCTCCCTTTCATGCATCCTTGCAGCGCGCCCTGCGCGAGCAGCAGACGCTGCTCGACAGCGCGGGGGTGGGCATTGTTTTTCTGCGCCAGCGTTGTGTGGTGCGCTGCAACCAGCGGTACGCCGAGATCTTTGGGTACGACCACCCGGAAGAGCTCAACGAACTCACCACGGAAACGTTTTACCCCTCACGCGAGGCGTTTCGTGATCTCGGACGTGCCGCCTATCCCGTACTGGCGCAGGGTGAAACCTACCGCGTGGAACGCCCATTGCGGCGACGCGACGGCACTCTGTTCTGGGGCAGCCTGACCGGCCGGCTGATCAACCCCCAGGACACCTCCGAAGGCTCGATCTGGATCGTTGACGATATCGACGCACAACGCCGCGCCCAGGCTGCGCTGGACGCGGCCGTGCGGGAAAAGCAACTGCTCTTTGACAGCGCGATGGTGGGGATCGTCTTCATCCGCGACAGGCGCCTGACCCGCTGCAATCACCACTTTGAGCAAATGCTGGGATACCAGCCGGGAGAGCTGGCAGGCTGCTCGTCCCGCCAGTGGTATGCCAGCGATGCCGCTTGGCATGAGGCCGGAGCGCGTTGCTACCCACAACTCGCTGCCGGGCACTCCTACGAGGGCGAACTGGAACTGTGCCGCAAGGACGGCACGCCCGTGATCTGCGAGGTCCGCAGCAAGGCGATCGACCCCGCCAATCCTTCGCAAGGTTCCATCTGGATCACCATGGATATCACGGAGCGCAAAGCGGCGCAGGCCGTGCTGGCCAGGACGCACGAGGAACTGGAACGTCAGGTGCAGGACCGGACCCGGGAATTGCGCGAGACCGTAGACAACCTGCACCGCGAAATCAACGAACGCAAGGCCGACCAGGACCGCATCTACTGGCTGGCCCACTACGACGCCTTGACGGGACTGCCCAACCGCACTCTCCTGGCCGAGCGGGCACAGCAGGCCATCCGTGTCGCCCAGGAATCCGGCACGCCTCTGGCTGTGATTTTCCTGGACCTGGATCACTTCAAGCATGTGAACGATTCGCTGGGCCATCGCGTGGGTGACGCGCTGCTGGTGGAGATTGCCAAACGGCTGCGTGCAGTGGTGCGCGACAAGGACACGGTGTCGCGCCTGGGCGGTGACGAATTCATCTTGTTGCTGCCCGGCGCAAATGCGCACGGTGCGGCGCGCGTGGCTGGCAAGCTGCAGGACGCATCGCGCCAGCACTACCAGATCGCCCACCACGAACTCACCATGGCACCCTCCATGGGGATTGCCCTGTTTCCGCAAGACGGCGCCGACTTCGACACGCTGACCCAGTCTGCTGACGTGGCCATGTACCGCGCCAAGCTCGATGGGCGCAACACCTTCAAGTTCTTTACGCCCGAGATGCAGGCCCAGTCCGTGCGCGCGCTGCAGCTGGAGAACGCCCTGCGCCGAGCGCTGGAACGCGGTCAGCTGCACCTGCACTACCAGCCGCAGATGAGCCTGGCCACGGGCGCAGTGCACAGTGTGGAGGCCTTGCTGCGCTGGCAGCACCCTCAGCTGGGCGATGTGTCCCCGGCGGAGTTCATCCCCATTGCAGAGGACAGCGGACAAATCTTGCAGATCGGAGAATGGGTGCTGCGCACCGCACTGTCTCAACTCAAGATCTGGCGTGCAACGGCGTTTCCCGGTCTCACGATGGCGGTCAATCTGTCGGCCATCCAGTTCCGCCAGCCCCAGCTACCTGAACTGGTCAGCCGCATGCTGAGCGAGTTCCAGCTTCCGCCGGATTGCCTGGAACTGGAGCTGACGGAAGGTGTCGCCGTGGACGACCCCCACGCCGCAGTGTCGACCATGGACCAGTTGCATGCCCGCGGCGTGCGCATGTCGATGGACGATTTTGGAACGGGCTATTCATCGCTAAGCCAGCTCAAGCGGTTCCAGATCTTCAAGCTCAAGATCGACCAGTCCTTTGTCCGCGATCTGGGCAATGACACCAACGATCGCGCCATTGTCAGCGCCATCATCCGCATGGCACAGGCCCTGGGCATGCGCACCACGGCCGAAGGCGTGGAAACGGCTGGCCAGCTGAGCTTTCTGCGCGAGCAAGGATGTGATGAAGCGCAGGGCTACCATTTCAGCAAGCCGCTATCGGCGCCGGAGCTCGAAGCCTTCATGCGCCGGCAGCTCACTTGAACCGCTTGGGGCCTGTCGACCCGGCAGAACTGAACGAGAAAGCGGGAAACGGACGTCTTCGCTGCCGCGGCGGGTGGTGGCGACGCGGTGCGGTCACCGGACCGGAAACGCATACATCAGCCCACCCTTGTTCCACTGATTGTTCAGCCCACGCGGGATGCCCAGTGCGGACTTCGAGCCCACGTTCCGCTCATAGATCTCGCCATAGTTGCCCGTCGCCCGGACAGCACGTGCCAACCATTCGCGGTCCAGGCCCAGCAACCTGCCGGTGTCTTCCGACATTCCCAGAATCCGCTGCACCGCAGGATCGGTGCTGGATTTGAGCTGATCCAGGTTGTTCTGTCCCACTCCGTATTCTTCGGCCTCGATGAGGCCATGGATGACCCAACGTACGATGGCGAACCATTCGTCGTCGCCGCGGCGCACCATCGGGCCCAGGGGTTCCTTGGAAATCAGTTCCGGCAGAATGACGTGGGCCGACGCCACTTTGCCAGGCTCCGCGCGGCGCGCAGAGGCGAGGCCCGACGCGTCGGTGCTGTAAGCGGCGCAACGCCCCGCGAAATACGCCCGCGTTGCGGCGTCCACCCGCTCGAACACCACCGGCTTGAGATCCAACTGATGGGTGCGCGAGTACTCCACAAGGTTCTTCTCCGTCGTGGTCCCGGACTGGATGCACACGGTCTGGCCCTTGAGCTGCTTGACGCTTCTTACTTTGCTCTTGACTGGGACCAGAAAGCCCTGCCCATCGTAGTAAGTAACAGCTGTCTGATGCAAACCCATTGACGCATCGCGTGTGAGCGAGAAGGTGGTGTTGCGTGAAAGGACATCGATCTCCCCCGACTGAAGCGCGGTGAATCGCTGGTGCGGCCCGAGGGGGACATAGGCGACTTTCCGCCCGTCGCCCAGCACGGCGGCGGCCACAGCGCGGCAGATGTCCACATCGAGCCCGGCCCACTGACCGTTTTCATCCGCCGCCGAGAAACCGGGCAAACCGGTGTTCACGCCACAAACCACCGTCCCACGGGACCGCACGGCGTCGAGTGTCTTGCCCGCATGGGCTGGCATCGCCCAGCCCAAGGTAGCGAGCAAAACGCAGGCCGCGGCTCCAGCCATTTGGGGACGAATAGCTTTCACATTGGCTTTCCAGAAGGATGCAAGATCCACAACAAAGTCTCCTGCGCTGTCACTGCACAAGGCTTGCGCCCCGCATTTTCAGAACCTGCCGCTTGCAATGATGAGGGCCAGGCGCCGGTTGCAAGGAAAAATCAACCGGCCCGGGCCGCGTCTGCCAGCCTTTGTGCACAGGAGCTTGCCAGCTGGGCACTGCGCGCTTCCACCATGACGCGCAGCAAGGGTTCGGTGCCGCTCGCCCGGATGAGCACGCGCCCAGAGCTACCGAGCTCCTGCTCTACCGCCCGCGTGGTATCCGCCAGGACCTGGTTGGCTTTCCAGTCCTGGCCTGGCTGCAGGCGCACATTGAGCAGCACCTGGGGATACAGCGAAACGCCCGCCAGAAGTTGCGCCAACGTCTGCCCGCTGCGCACGCAAGCCTGCAGGATTTGCAGCGCACTCACGAGCCCGTCACCGGTGGTGTGCCGGTCCAGGGCCAGCAGGTGACCCGAGCCTTCTCCGCCCAAAACCCAATGGTGCCGCGCCAGTTCTTCAAGCACATAGCGGTCGCCCACTTTGGCGCGCACGAATTTCACGCCCCGCTCCCGCAGTGCCACCTCGACCGCCATGTTGGTCATCAAGGTGCCGACGACGCCGGGCACGTGCTCATCCCGGCCCATCCGGTCTGACGCCATCAGGTAGAGGAGCTCGTCGCCGTTGTACAGGCGGCCCGAAGCATCCACCATTTGCAAGCGATCCGCGTCGCCATCCAGCGCAATGCCATAGTGGGCGCGGTTCGCACGCACAGCGCGCACCAGGGCGTCCGGGTGCGTGGCACCTACCTCGTGGTTGATGTTGAGTCCATCGGGAGCGCAGCCAATCGACAGGACCTCCGCACCCAGTTCGTGGAACACTTTGGGCGCCACCTGGTAGGCCGCCCCATGGGCACCGTCGACCACGATCTTGAGCCCCTTGAGCGTCAGATCCTGCGGGAAGGTGCTCTTGCAGAACTCGATGTACCGGCCCGCCGCGTCATCGAGGCGCCGCGTCTTCCCAAGGCTTGCGGAGTCAGCCCATACAGGCGGCTCGTTCAGCGCAGCCTCCACGGCAAGTTCCCATTCATCCGACAGTTTGGTGCCCTGGGCGCTGAAAAACTTGATGCCGTTGTCAGGGTACGGATTGTGGCTGGCGCTGATGACCACCCCCAGACTGGCACGCTGCGCACGCGTCAGGTAGGCCACCCCTGGCGTGGGCAGAGGGCCGAGCAACATCACATCAACACCTGCCGAGTTGAAACCGGACTCCAGCGCACTCTCCAGCATGTAGCCGGAGATGCGCGTGTCCTTGCCGATCAGCACCATGGGACGCTCTTCCGTGCGGCGCAATACACGCCCCACCGCATGGGCCAGGCGCAAGACAAAGTCCGGGGTGATCGGGGGCTGCCCGACCGTGCCGCGAATACCGTCGGTTCCAAAATACTGGCGCGTCATGTCCTAACGTCTCCTCGTGCAGGTTGTCTGCTGTTTGTGTTGTGTTTGATGCGTTGGGTGCTTTGTGCTGGCGGCACGTGATGACGGAACGTGCTTGTTGGGCGCTCGGCCCATCAGCCCTCGCCACCAGCTTGCCGCATCGCATTCCAGACCGCCAGCGCGGCCACCGTCTCCCGGACATCGTGCACCCGCAGGATCGAGGCACCCCGTTCGGCCGCCAGCACCGCTGCAGCAACGCTGGGCACCATGCGGTCATGGACATCCAGCCCCGTCACAGCACCCAGGGACGACTTGCGCGACCAGCCGGCCAACAGCGGATAGCCCACAGCGCGCAGTACCGGCTGGTGGGCCAGCAGGGAAAAGTTCTGCTCCACCGTTTTACCGAAACCGATGCCCGGATCCACCACAATGCGAGCCTTTTCGACCCCGAGCGCTTGTAGATCAAGCGCACACCGCTCCAAAAAAGATAGCACCGATGGCAGCACATCGCCCATCATTGGCGACGCCTGCATGGTCTGCGGGTCGCGGTGCATGTGCATCAGGCACACACCGCACCCCGGGTGCGCGGCAACCGCTGCAGCGGCGCCCGGCTGCCGCAGCGCCCAGATGTCGTTGATGATGTCCACCCCGACGTCCAGCACGGCCCGCATGACCTCGGCCTTGTAGGTGTCCACCGAAATCGGTACACCCAGCGACACCGCCTCCCTCGCCAACGGCAGCACACGCGCCAGTTCCTCTTCCAGAGGTACCGCCGGGCTACCCGGGCGCGTCGATTCGCCGCCGATGTCCAGAATATGCGCACCATCCTTGAGCAATTGCTCGCAGTGGCGAAGCGCTTCCATGGTGGAGGCATGATGCCCCCCGTCAGAGAACGAATCCGGCGTCACGTTGACGATGCCCATCACGCGCGGCTGGCGGAGGTCTATGGAAAAGCGGGAGGTCTGCCAGATCATGGAGCCATCGAAAAAACCACAAGTGCGCGGGCCAGCGTGAAAACGGAATTAGCCACCGATCGCAGACGGAAACTGCCGTCGCAAAAAAACGGGGCGCAAGGCCCCGCTGAGTCGGATCGTGGTGCGGCGAGCCCTCTCAGGCCGCCGATGGTGCGGTATCAGCCGCCACCGCAGGCGTTCCACCGCTGGAATTGTCGCCGCCGGAGGGGGGCGTGCGTGGTGTCCAGTCCTTGGGAGGACGAGGTTCCTTGCCAGCCATGATGTCGTCCAGTTGCTCGGTATCGATGGTCTCCCATTCGAGCAGGGCCTTGGCCATGGCGTGCATCTTGTCGCTGTTCTCTTCGATCAGACGGCGAGCCAGGTTGTACTGCTCGTCGATGATGCGGCGGACTTCGCTGTCCACCTTCTGCATGGTCTGCTCGCTCATGTTGGTGGTCTTGGTCACCGAACGGCCGAGGAACACTTCGCCCTCGTTCTCGGAATACACCATCGGCCCCAGGGCTTCGGTCATGCCGTAGCGCATCACCATGTCGCGGGCAATGTGCGTGGCACGCTCGAAGTCGTTGCTGGCGCCCGTGGTCATCTGGTTCATGAACACTTCTTCGGCAATCCGGCCGCCAAACAGCATGCTGATCTGGTTGAGCATGTACTCGCGGTCGTAGCTGTAGCGGTCTTGCGCTGGCAGGCTCATGGTCACGCCCAGGGCACGGCCACGGGGAATGATGGTGACCTTGTGGACCGGATCGCACTTGGGCAACAACTTGCCGATGAGCGCATGACCAGCCTCGTGGTACGCCGTGTTGCGACGCTCTTCCTCCGGCATGACCATGCTCTTGCGCTCGGGGCCCATCAGGATCTTGTCCTTGGCCTTTTCGAAGTCCTGCATCTCGACGGTGCGCGCGTTTCGGCGTGCGGCCATCAGTGCGGCTTCGTTGCACAGGTTGGCCAGATCGGCACCGCTCATGCCGGGCGTGCCGCGGGCGATGATGCCGGGGTTCACGTCCTGGCCGATCGGGATCTTGCGCATGTGCACGTTCAGGATCTGCTCACGGCCCCGGATGTCGGGCAGCGTCACGTACACCTGGCGGTCGAAGCGGCCGGGGCGCAGCAGAGCCGCATCCAGGATATCCGGGCGGTTGGTGGCAGCCACCACGATGACGCCCAGGTTGGTTTCGAAGCCGTCCATCTCGACGAGCATCTGGTTCAGGGTCTGCTCGCGCTCATCGTTGCCACCACCCAAGCCCGCACCACGCTGGCGGCCCACGGCGTCGATTTCATCGATGAAGATGATGCAGGGGGCGTTCTTCTTGGCGTTGTCGAACATGTCGCGCACGCGGGCAGCGCCCACGCCGACGAACATTTCCACAAAGTCGGAGCCCGAGATGCTGAAAAACGGCACCTTGGCTTCACCCGCGATGGACTTGGCCAGCAGCGTCTTGCCGGTACCGGGAGGCCCCACCAGCAGCAGGCCGCGCGGAATGCGGCCGCCGAGCTTCTGGAACTTCTGCGGGTCCTTCAGGAAGTCCACGACTTCCTTGACTTCTTCCTTGGCTTCGTCGCATCCGGCCACATCCGCGAACGTGACCTGGTTGTTGTTCTCGTCGAGCATGCGCGCCTTGCTCTTGCCGAAGCTGAAGGCGCCGCCCTTGCCGCCGCCCTGCATCTGGCGCATGAAATACACCCACACGCCGATCAGCAGCAGCATCGGCCCCCAACTGACCAGCAGGGTCATGAGAAGGGAGCCTTCTTCGCGGGGCTTGACGTCGAACTTGACGTTGTTGTTGATCAGGTCGCCCACGAGGCCGCGGTCAAGGTAGGTGGCCGTCGTGCGGATCTTGCGGTCATCGTTGGTGACCGCCACGATCTCAGTGCCGCCCTGCCCTTCCTGGATGGTCGCGCTCTTGATGCGGTTGCTGCGGACTTCCTCCAGGAATTCCGAGTAGCCGATGTGGCCTGCGCTGGCGCCAGCACGGGTGTCAAACTGTTTGAACACCGTGAACAGCACCATGGCGATCACCAGCCACACGGCAATTTTTGAAAACCACTGATTATTCAAGCGGGGCTCCAGTTGCAGGGAACAGAAAACGGACATACGCCCGTCATGGGACGCATGTGCGGCCCATTTTAGGTCTTTCAAGCAGGCAAGCCATGGTTATTCCCCCTAGCGGCCATGGAAACAGCGCGGACTTAGGAGCGTTTATCAGCTGGCTAACCCTGCAGGAGGCCGCTCAGCCCGACTTTTTGAGCCCCAGGCCGACCAGGAACGTCTCGGAAGATTTATCCCGGGAGGCTTTCGGCTTGAAGGGCTTGACGACCTTGAAAGTTTGTTTGAAAAGTGTCACCAAATCACTGTAGCCACTGCCATGGAAGAGTTTGACGACCAGGGCACCGTCAGGCTTGAGATGGTGTGTCGCAAAATCCACCGCCAGCTCCACCAGATGAGCAATCCGTGCGGCGTCCGCCGACTCGATGCCCGAAAGATTGGGCGCCATGTCGGAAACCACCACATCCACTTGGCGCCCGTCCAGGGTTTTCTCCAGGGTCTCCAAGACAGATGCCTCCCGGAAATCCCCGTTGATATAGACAACCCCTTCAATCGGCTCCATGGGCAGGATGTCTAGCGCAACAATGGTGCCATTGAGCTGACCTACCGCCGCGCCGGTGGGGGAAAGCCGGCGGCGCACGTACTGGCTCCAAGCGCCTGGGGTCGACCCCAGGTCCACCACGGTGTACCCCGGCTTGATGAGGCCCAACTGTTCATCGATCTCCTTGAGCTTGTACGCCGCGCGCGCCCGATAGCCCTCTTTCTGGGCGAGTTTCACGTAGGGGTCATTGACGTGGTCGTTCAGCCACGCCTTGTTGACCTTCTTGCTCTGGGTTTTGACTTTCATACGCCTCCATTGTCGCTTGAGGACAGCCATGGCCCCGGGCATGTCCGCGATTTCGCCCCCGCGATGAGGGCGCGATGCGATGGGCCGCGGATAATACGGCCCATGCCCCAAATTCAACTGACTCCCGCCGAGCGCCGGGAACACCGCGCCAACGCCCACCACCTGGACCCGGTTGTCCTGATTGGTGGCGATGGCCTCACGCCCGCCGTCAAGAAGGAAATTGACGCCGCGCTCAACGCCCATGGCTTGATCAAGGTGCGTGTATTCAACGACGACCGCTCAGCCCGGGAACTGATGTACCAGCAGATCGCCGCCGATCTCAATGCCGCCCCCATCCAGCACATTGGCAAACTGCTCGTGCTATGGAGGCCCCAGCCGGCCAAGCAACGCGCCGTGGACGAGGACCGCATGCCCGGCCCACGCGACGTCAAGGTGCTCAAGTTCAGCAAGCGGGGCGGCCAACGGCCAGAGATCAAACAACTGCGCGTGCTGGGTAACCAGCGCCTTACCTCGGGCGGCCAGATCAAGCGCGCCAAGCCCAAGCAAAAATCCATCAAGAAGCGCCAGGCCGACTGATGCGCCCGGAGTCGGATTCCGCAGCGCCTGCAGCGTCCGCCCAAGCGGCCCCTGCCCGCCACATCCTTTGCATGAAGTGGGGTACCAAGTATGGTCCCGAGTATGTCAATCGGCTATACGCGATGGTGCGCAGGCACCTGAGCGGCGACTTTTCGTTCATCTGCCTGACGGACGACAGCACGGGCATCCGCAGCGAAGTGCGGTGCCTGCCGATTCCGCCGCTGGATCTGCCGCCCGGCATCCCTGAACGCGGCTGGACCAAACTCGCCACGTTCACCCAGGATCTGCATGGCCTGAAGGGCACTGCCCTGTTCCTGGACGTGGATGTGGTCATCACGGGCAGCCTGGACGATTTCTTCACTCGCCCCGGCGAATTCCTGATCATCCACGACTACAAGCGGCCCTGGCGCATCACAGGCAATTCGTCGGTGTACCGCTTCGAACTCGGCGCGCACCCGGATGTCCTTGCGTATTTCCGCTCCCACTTCGCTGAAATCCGTGCCCGGTTTCGCAACGAACAGGCCTATCTTTCAGACTTTCTGCACCGGCAGGGCAAGCTGCAGTATTGGCCGACCGAGTGGTGCCCGAGCTTCAAATACCACGGAATCCCTCCCTGGCCCACGAACTACTGGCGGGCACCGTTCGTGCCGCCTGGCGCCCGCATCGTGATCTTTCATGGGGAATGCAACCCGCCCGACGCACTGGCGGGGCGGCGCAACCGCAGGTTCCGCTATATCCGACCTGCCACCTGGGTGGCAGAACACTGGCACGAGTAAGCGCCCCCTCCGTGCAGCCCAGCCTCAACCGGCTGTGGGTTGGCTCTCGGATGGCTCTGGATCCGAATCGTGGCGCAGCGTGTGCCAAAACACCGCCAGCGCACAACACCACTGCAGCGCATACATCAGCGTTCCCACGCTGTGCCACAGGCGCAGATCCTGGCGCGCCACGATCCGCGGCGCCACTCCGAACTGGGTTGCCAAAGCCAGAAGCATGCCTCCCAGTATGAAAACCATAGCTGCTTGCGCCCATGGATACTGCGCTACAGCCTGTTTTGGCCTTGAAACAAGCAACAAGGCCAGGCAACATGCCACGGACACCCATGTCTGCGCGGCAAACAGCTTCGCTGCCATGTTGCCGGCCACCATGGGGGACGGAAGATGGGCAAACAACAGCGGCACAACCAGAAACCCGATGGTGGTCAGGCTCCCCCACCAGAGGGCTGCCACCAGAACGGGAAATCGATCGCGCATGTCCTGCCCCACGCTCACTGATAGCTGACTGCCACGATTTCGTAGCGGCGAATCCCGCCGGGCGCCTGCACCTCGGCCGTGTCGCCCTCTTCCTTGCCGATCAGCGCACGCGCAATCGGACTTGAGATATTGATGAGGCCTTGCTTGAGGTCTGCTTCGTCCTCACCCACGATCTGGTACTTCACAGCATCGCCCGACTCCTCGTCTTCGAGCTCTACAGTCGCGCCAAACACCACCTTGCCACCGCCATCGACCGCGCTCGGGTCAATCACCTGGGCCACCGAGAGCTTGCCCTCGATTTCCTGGATGCGGCCCTCGATGAACCCTTGCCGATCCTTCGCGGCGTCGTAGTCGGCGTTTTCGCTCAGGTCGCCTTGGGCCCGAGCTTCGGCAATGGCGGCGATCACCGCGGGGCGTTCCACGGTCTTGAGGCGATGCAGCTCATCCTTGAGCATTTCAGCGCCGCGCTTGGTAATGGGAATGGTGGCCATCTTGTTGCGTCTCCATAAGTCAAAACGGTGAAAGCGCCGAAAAGCACTTCCACCGATCAGTCACCCTGTTGCGCCCATGCGGGCACGGCGCAAAACAGTGAGTCTACAAAACGAAACCGCCGCACGTTGCCGCGCGGCGGTGTCTGGTCAAGGGCAGATTATGCCGCCTTTGACACGGTTCATGCCACCAGCTGGGCGTGCAGTTCCTGCACCGAATACACGTCGAGCTTGTCCAGGTACTTCATGCCCTCCACGGCCGCCTCGGCACCGAAGATGGTGGTGAAGGTGGTGACGCGGGCCAGCAGCGACGAAGTACGGATTGCGCGCGAATCCGCAATGGCATTGCGGCGCTCTTCCACCGTGTTGATGACCATGACAATCTCGTTGTTCTTGATCATGTCCACGATGTGAGGGCGGCCTTCGGTCACTTTGTTGACCACCGCCACGGGCACGCCCGCCTCGGCGATGGCGGCTGCCGTGCCCTTGGTGGCCACCAATTCAAAGCCCAGCGCCACCAGCTGGCGTGCGATGTCCACCGCACGCGGCTTGTCGCTGTTCTTCACCGTGAGGAACACCTTGCCCGAGGTCGGCAGCTTGGTGCCGGCGCCCAGCTGGCTCTTCACGAAGGCCTCGCCAAAGGTCTTGCCCACGCCCATCACTTCACCGGTGGACTTCATCTCGGGGCCGAGGATGGTGTCCACGCCAGGGAACTTGACGAACGGGAACACGGCTTCCTTCACGCTGAAGTACGGCGGTGTGACTTCCTTGGTGATGCCTTGCGAGGCCAGCGTCTGGCCCGCCATGCAGCGTGCCGCGACCTTGGCCAGTTGGATGCCGGTGGCCTTGGAAACAAACGGCACCGTGCGCGAGGCGCGGGGATTCACTTCCAGCACGTAGATCACGTCCTTGCCGTCCACTTCCTGAATGGCGAACTGCACGTTCATCAAGCCCACCACGTTCAGGCCTTCGGCCATGGCGGCGGACTGGCGCTTGAGCTCATCCACCGTGGCCTGCTTGAGGTAGTACGGAGGCAGCGAGCAGGCGGAGTCGCCCGAGTGCACGCCGGCTTGCTCGATGTGCTCCATCACGCCGCCGATGAAGGTCTTGCCTTCGGGGTCGCGCAGGCAGTCCACATCGCACTCGATGGCGTCGTTCAGGAAGCGGTCGAGCAGCACGGGCGAGTCGTTGCTCACCTTGACGGCTTCGCGCATGTAGCGCTCCAGATCACGCTGCTCGTGCACGATCTCCATCGCGCGGCCACCCAGCACATAGCTGGGACGCACCACGAGGGGGTAGCCCAGGGCAGCCGCCTTTTCCAGCGCCTCGACTTCGGTGCGGGCCGTGGCGTTTGGCGGCTGCTTCAGACCCAGGTCATGCAGCAGCTTCTGGAAGCGCTCGCGGTCTTCGGCGGCGTCGATCATGTCGGGGCTGGTGCCAATGATTGGCACGCCTTCGGCCTCCAGGCCGAGGGCGAGCTTGAGCGGCGTCTGGCCGCCGTACTGCACGATCACGCCGGCCGGCTTTTCCTTGTCGACGATCTCGAGCACGTCTTCGAGCGTCAGCGGCTCGAAGTACAGGCGGTCGGAGGTGTCGTAGTCGGTGGACACCGTTTCAGGATTGCAGTTGACCATGATGGTCTCGTAGCCGTCCTCGCGCATGGCGAGGGCGGCGTGCACGCAGCAGTAGTCGAACTCGATACCCTGGCCGATGCGGTTCGGGCCACCGCCCAGCACCATGATCTTCTTGTTGTTCGTGGGCTCGGCCTCGCACTCTTCCTCGTAGGTGGAGTACAGATAAGCCGTGTTGGTGGCGAACTCGGCCGCACAGGTGTCCACACGCTTGTAGACGGGGCGCACCTTGAGGGCACGGCGCGCTTCGCGCACGGCCTTCTCGGTGGTCTTGAGCAGCTTGGCCAGGCGGCGGTCGGAGAAGCCCTTTTTCTTGAGCGTGCGCAGCGTGTCCGCATCGAGCGCGGCCAGAGCGGCGCCGCCCTTGTCTGCGGCAAGCTGGTCAAGTTCGAGCTCGATCTTCACGATCTCTTCGATCTGCACCAGGAACCACTTGTCGATCTTGGTGAGGTCATGGACCTCGTCCACCGACAAACCCATGGCGAAAGCGTCGCCCACATACCAGATGCGCTCGGGGCCGGGCTCGCCCAGTTCCTTTTCGAGCACCTCGCGGTCCTGGGTCTTCTCGTTCATGCCATCCACGCCCACTTCCAGGCCGCGCAGGGCCTTTTGGAAGGATTCCTGGAAGGTGCGGCCCATGGCCATGACCTCGCCCACCGACTTCATCTGCGTGGTCAGGCGGCTGTCGGCGGTGGGGAATTTCTCGAACGCGAAGCGCGGGATCTTGGTGACCACGTAGTCGATCGAGGGCTCGAACGACGCAGGCGTGGCGCCGCCCGTGATCTCGTTCTTGAGCTCGTCGAGCGTGTAGCCCACGGCCAGCTTGGCCGCGACCTTGGCAATGGGGAAGCCCGTGGCCTTGGAGGCGAGCGCCGACGACCGCGACACGCGCGGGTTCATCTCGATCACGATCATGCGGCCGTCCTTCGGGTTGACCGAGAACTGCACGTTGGAGCCGCCCGTGTCCACGCCGATCTCGCGCAGCACCGCGAGCGACGCGTTGCGCATGATCTGGTATTCCTTGTCGGTCAGCGTCTGCGCCGGGGCCACGGTGATGGAGTCACCGGTGTGCACGCCCATGGGGTCCAGGTTCTCGATGGAGCAGATGATGATGCAGTTGTCCGCCTTGTCGCGGACCACTTCCATCTCGTACTCCTTCCAGCCGAGCAGCGATTCTTCGATCAGCAGCTCGTTGGTGGGCGAGGCTTCCAGGCCGCGCTTGCAGATGGTCTCGAACTCTTCGGGGTTGTAGGCAATGCCGCCGCCCGTGCCGCCCAACGTGAAGCTGGGACGGATCACGGTGGGGAAGCCCACATGCTTTTGCACCGCCCAGGCTTCTTCCATGCTGTGGGCAATGCCCGAGCGCGCGGAACCCAGACCGATCTTGGTCATGGCGTCCTTGAACTTGAGGCGGTCTTCGGCCTTGTCGATGGCCTCGGGCGTGGCGCCGATCAGCTCGACCTTGTACTTGTCGAGCACGCCGTTGCGCCACAGGTCGAGTGCGCAGTTCAGTGCGGTCTGCCCCCCCATGGTGGGCAGGATGGCGTCTGGGCGCTCCTTGGCAATGATCTTTTCGACCGTCTGCCAGGTAATGGGCTCGATGTAGGTGACGTCGGCCGTGTCCGGGTCGGTCATGATCGTCGCGGGGTTGCTGTTGATCAGGATGACTTTGTAGCCCTCTTCGCGCAGGGCCTTGCAGGCCTGCACGCCGGAGTAATCGAACTCACAGGCCTGGCCGATGATGATCGGGCCAGCGCCGATGATGAGAATGCTTTGGATGTCTGTACGTTTTGGCATGGTGCGTCGATCAGTCGATCGTGGGTTCGGCTGCCGGTGATGGGAGGGGCGGTACGGAGGCGGCTGCGTCCGCAGCGGTGGAGCGCCGCGTTGCCAGCTTGGCGAGCAGCGCCTCAGCCCGTTCGGCGGGAAGGTTTTTCTGCATCAGCTGCAGCAGGCCATCGCCCTGGATCAGCGGGCGCAGGACCTCTTCTTCCGCGTCATAAAACGTCACTTCCCACTCTTGCAGCAGCTCTGCAAACGCAGCGTCGTCCATGGTCTTGCCCTTGGCAACCAGCGTGACCAAGGGCATGGCCTTGTTCTCCACAAATGCCTTTTTGTAGGGCTTTTGGGCCCAACGCTCCGCAAACCACTCCTTGTGGGGCGAAGGCAGGGTCAGGACACGCTTGTGAATCGCCTTTTCGAGCGATGCAAGGGGAAAGCTGAACAGTTTCATGGTGCTTTTCCTTGCAGGGGCTCAGCCGGCTTTCGCCGCGCGCATGGCATCGGTGAAGCGGTCAAAGAGATAGGCGATGTCGTGCGGCCCAGGAGACGCCTCAGGGTGCCCCTGGAAGCAGAACGCAGGCTTGTCCTTGTGAACCAGCCCTTGCAGCGTGCCGTCGAACAAACTGACGTGCGTGGCGCGCAGGTTGGCAGGCAGCGACTCCATATCCACCGCAAAGCCGTGGTTCTGGCTGGTGATGCTCACACGGCCAGTGTCCAGGTCCTTCACAGGGTGGTTGGCACCGTGGTGGCTGTGGGTCATCTTGAAGGTCTTGGCGCCTGCGGCCAGGGCCATGATCTGGTGGCCCAGGCAGATGCCGAAGGTCGGCACGCCACTGTCCACAATCGTGCGGGTGGCCGCAATGGCGTAGTCGCAGGGCTCTGGATCACCAGGGCCGTTGGAGAGGAACACGCCATCAGGGTTCAGGGCGAGCACGTCGGCGGCGGGCGTCTTGGCGGGCACCACAGTGACCTTGCAGCCGCGCTCGGCCAGCATACGCAAGATGTTCTTCTTCACGCCGAAGTCGTAAGCGACCACATGGAACTGCGGCTTCGCGAGTTCACCGTAGCCGGAGCCCAGCTTCCACTCGGTCTGGGTCCACTCGTACCGCACTGCCGTGGTCACCACCTGGGCCAGGTCCAGCCCGGCCATCTTGGGGGCGGCTTTGGCTTTGGCGATGGCTTCGTCAATGAGCGCCTGCGTGACAGCCTGCCCTGCGGCAAGGCCGATGATCGCGCCGTTTTGTGCGCCCTTGCTGCGCAGCAGGCGGGTCAGCTTGCGCGTATCGATGTTGGCAATCGCCACCGTGTTCTCGCGCACAAGGTACTGCGAGAGCGTCTCCGTGGAGCGGAAGTTGCTGGCCAAGAGGGGCAGGTCTTTGACGATGAGGCCTGCGGCATGGACCTTCTCGGCTTCGATATCTTCGCCATTGACGCCGTAGTTGCCGATGTGCGGATACGTCAACGTGACGATCTGCTGGCAGTAGCTGGGGTCGGTGAGGATTTCCTGGTAGCCGGTGATGGCGGTGTTGAACACCACTTCGCCGACGGTGGTGCCGGTGGCACCGATCGAATTGCCGATAAAGACCGTGCCGTCTGCGAGCGCCAGGATGGCGGGCGGGAAGGTTCCCTGTAGAGACAAAAGCACTGGGTTCTCCGGATGGTTACGGTCGCCCGGCGCCTGCAGTCCACTCGTACGCGTGACGTACACAAGTGGGGGTGGCTGCTCTCAGATGGGTTGTTGCTTTGGGTGCGGTCGGGCGACGCTGTTGCGAGAAAAGCTCCCGATTATACCCTTCGCCAGTCTTACTGCACCAAATGCAGAGCTTGCATAACCTTGTTACGTAAGCAAGTGTTCCAACCGTCTCCAGGCATCACCGCGCACCTAGACTGCCCGGCAATTTACCTTCACCACCCGGTTCATTTCAACCATATTCAAGAGACTGCTTCCAATGCGCGCAATCATTCGCCCCTTCGCCCTGGCCGTGGCTGGCTTGGCTGCCACCCTCGCTGCCCACGCCCTGGAACTCGCCAAGTACCCTCAGGTCTTTGTGGCACCCCAAGGCATGGAGGTGGTTGTGGCCCCCAGTGCGGATGGCAAGCAGGCTCTGGTGCGCGTGAGTGGCATCAACGACCCCATCGACCAGGTCGTCTTCCTGGCCAACCTGGAAACGTCGGGGTCAGCGCGCGAGGTCTACTCCACCCGCATTGATGGCCGCAGCTACGGGCTGCTGCACAAGCAGAGAAGCCCGTACCGATCGGATGAACAGTATGTCGTCTACCTGCCGGGCAAGCGTGACGGCGTGGCACTGGCCTTTCACGAAGACAAAAGCAAGGCGTTCAAGGTGGCAGATCTGCAGGCAAGCTACGAACGCCAGCAGAAGCAGGGTGTCCAGGAAAAGCTGGCCCGCTTTGACCGCAACAAGCGCCTGGCCGGCATCCAGGCAGACCTGGCCAAAGCCGACCAGGACGCCACCACAGCCTGCGGCACTCCCGTGAAAACCACGGTGGACTGGGCCACGATTGACGACGAAAAGCTCCAGACCTTGAGCATTGGCAGCTTTTGCGGCGTGGTCGCCTCGCAACTGGAATCCATGTGCCGCAACACACCCGCTTTCAAGCCCACTGCGGCTGGTTTGGGCCAGGTGCAATGCAAGTTCGCGCCGCAGTTGAAGATCCGCGTGGAAGGCCAGCAAGTGGTCTTCGCCACGGAAAAGGATGCGCCCAATCAGGACGATTTCGTGCGCCAGTTCTTGCGCAACCAGTAACAAGCGCCTCATCCAGGCGGACCGCACTCATCGCAGTCCGCCGTCAAAGCTAGCGCGCCGCACCGCTGGCATGCAGGCAGATGGCCGCGGCCGCAGCGACGTTCAGGGACTCCTCCCCGCCCGGCTGCGCGATGCGGATGCGCAGGGCAGCGCGCGCTTCCAGCGCGGGTGACACCCCCTGCCCCTCATGCCCCAGTACCCAGGCGCAGGGCCAGGGCAAGGTGGCACGATGCAGCCAGTCGCCGGCGTGCGAGCTGGTCACCAGCAACGGGACCGCCAGCGACCCCACCGCCGCATGTTCGACGCCCTCGATCAGATCCAGTGCAAAGTGCGCGCCCATGCCCGCCCGCAGCACCTTGGATGACCACAGGGCCGCGCTTCCCTTGACCGCCACCACCTGCCGGAAGCCGAACGCCGACGCGCTGCGCAGGATGGAGCCGACATTGCCGGCGTCCTGCACACGATCGAGCACCACGGTGGCTGCACTGGGTTGCAAAGCGCTGGATGCGGGCAGATCGAGGATGAAGCCCATGCGGGCCGGGGATTCCAGCCCGCTGATGTCGGCAAACAAGGCATCGGCGAGCACTATGGTTTTAGTAGCTGCTTGCGCCCATTCTGTCTGCGCTTGAGGCCAAAAAGACTCTGCAAACACCGCCACGGCAGGACGTTGGCCGCGCTCCAGTGCCGCGCGGCAGAGGTGGTCGCCCTCCAGCCAGACGCGCCCCTGCTTGCGGTACGCCGTGGTGTCCTGCGCCAGGCGGCGCAGGTCCTTCACGAACGGGTTGTCCCGGGAGTGGATGGCGATGAGGGAAGGAGAGGTCATGGAGGATCAGGCCGCGGCTTGGAGGCTTTCGGCCACCGGCGCAAACGAGCGCCGGTGGTACACGCAGGCACCGTGCTCGCGCAAGGCAGCCATGTGCACCGCAGTGCCGTAGCCTTTGTGGCCGGCAAATCCGTACTGCGGAAATTCTTCGTGCACCTGTGCGCACCAGCGGTCGCGGTGCACCTTGGCCAGAATGGACGCCGCAGAAATGGACGGCACCAGCGCATCGCCCTTGACGATGGCCTCGGACTGAATGCCGAGCGTGGGCAGCCGATTTCCATCGACCAGCACCATGACCGGTTTGAGCCGCAGCCCCAGGACGGCGCGCCGCATGGCCAACAAGGTGGCCTGCAGGATGTTCAGCTCGTCGATCTCCTGCACGCTGGCTTCGGCAATGCTGCAGCACAGCGCCTTGGCACGGATCTCGTCATAGAGCTTTTCGCGGCGAGCTGGCGTGAGCTTCTTGGAATCTGCCAGCCCGGCAATCGGGTGCAGGTCGTCCAGGATGACGGCGGCGGCCACTACGGGGCCCGCCAGGGGGCCACGGCCCGCTTCATCCACGCCCGCCACCAGGCCCGGCGGATGCCAGGGCAGGCAAGCTTGCTCAGGCACTCGGTTGGAGGATTTTCTGGATCGCATCGGCAGCCAGTTGAGGAGTGTTGCGCAGCAGGCTTTCATGCAACGCCGTAAAGCGCTGCTCCAGGGCGGTGATTTTGGCAGGCTCGTTCTGGCGCGCATCCAGCCACTGCAGCGTGGCGGCGCACAATGCCTGCGGGGTGGCCGCATCCTGGATGAGCTCGGGCACCACGAAATCGCCGCACAGGATGTTGGGCAAGCCCACCCAGGGCTGCAGTTGCTTGCGGCGCATCAGCCACCAGCTCAAGGGGTGCATGTGGTAGCCGATGACCATCGGACGCTTGAACAAGGCGGCCTCCAGCGTTGCAGTGCCGCTGGCGATCAGCGTCGCATCGCACGCAGCGAGCACCGCATGGGACTGCCCCGCCACGATCTGCACCACTCCGCCCAAGCCCGCAGCCACGGCCGCCTGCTCGATGCGCTCACGCAGTGCGGGCACGGCAGGTACTATCAATTTGATAGCCGGCCGCGCTTGTCGGATAAGCGCTGCAGCCTCAAAAAACGGTGGGGCGATGTACTGGATCTCCGAAGATCGGCTGCCCGGCAGGATGGCGAGCACTTCGTCGCTGTCTGCAAGCCCCAGCCCCGCACGCGCCGCGGTGCGGTCCGCCACCATGGGAATCACGCCTGCCAGCGGGTGCCCTACATAAGTGGCTGCAATGCCATGGCGCGCCAGCAACTCGGGTTCGAACGGAAAAATGCACAGCACGTGGTCTGCGCTGCGGCGGATTTTTTCCACGCGATCTGCGCGCCACGCCCAGATCGACGGGCAAACGAAGTGCACGGTCTTGATGCCCGCCGCACGCAGGTCGGCCTCCAGCCCCAGATTGAAATCGGGCGCGTCCACGCCGATGAAGACGTCTGGCCGGTCCCGGAGCAGCCGTTCGCGCAGTTGCTTGCGGATACGCAGCAGCTCCCGCAGCCGGCGCAGCACTTCCATGCTGTAGCCGTGCACGGCGAGCTTGTCGCTGGGCCACCAGGCGGCAAACCCGCGGCGTTGCATCTGGGGGCCGCCGATTCCACTGGACTGCAGGCCCGGCCAATGGGCCTGCATGCCGTCCAGCAGCAGGCCCGCCAGCAGGTCGCCCGAGGTTTCACCCGCCACCATGGCGATGCGGGGAGAGGGGTTCACGGTTTGCGCCTCAACGCACGATGCCACGGGTGGCATCGGCCAGGAACTGCTCCATCAGGGCCACGTCAGCGCCCGCCTCTGGCGCGGACTGCGCGAGTTCCCCGATGGCAGCACGCGCGGCCGCCAGCGTGAGTCCCTGGCGATAGATCAGCTTGTGCATCTGCTTGACGGCATCGATGCGCTCGGGCGAGAACCCGCGCCGGCGCAGCCCCACCACGTTGTAGCCCCGCACAGCCAGCGGATTGCCATCCACCAGCATGAACGGGGGCACGTCCTGGGACACTGCGCTCGCAAAGCCCACCATGGCATGCGCGCCGACCTTGACGAATTGGTGGATGCCCGTCAGCCCGCCCACGGTCACCCAATCGCCCAGAATGACATGGCCGGCCAGCGTCGTGTTGTTGGCCAGCGTGGTGTGGTTCCCGACATGGCAATCATGGGCGATGTGGGTGTACGCCATGATCCAGTTGTCGTTCCCCACCGTCGTGATGCCGCCCGCCTGCGGCACGCCCAGATTGAGCGTGCAGAACTCGCGGATGGTGTTGCGGTCGCCGATGACCAACTCGGTGGGCTCGCCCGCGTACTTCTTGTCCTGCGGAACGGCGCCAATCGAATTGAACTGAAAGATGCGGTTGTCGCGGCCCAGCGTGGTACGCCCATCGATCACGCAGTGCGCACCCACCGTGGTGCCCGCGCCGATGACGACGTGGGCGCCGATGACGCTGTAGGGCCCGATGCTGGCCGTCGCGTCGATTTGTGCGCGCGGATCAACGATGGCTGTGGGGTGGATGTTGCTCACGGCTTGCCAGGGTGTGATCAACCCACGCTGCGCATGGTGCACATCAGCTCGGCCTCGCAGGCCACCTCGTCGCCCACGCTGGCCACGCCCTTGAACTTCCAGATGCCACCGCGCACGCGGTCGATCGTGATGGACAGAATCAACTGGTCACCCGGCTCCACGGGACGCTTGAAGCGCGCGCCATCGATGCCCACGAAATAGTAGATGTTGTTCTCATCCGGCACCTTGCCCATGGCATCGAAAGCCAGCAATCCGGCCGCCTGGGCCAGCGCCTCGAGGATCAACACGCCAGGCATCACCGGCCGGCCGGGAAAGTGCCCCATGAAGTAGGGCTCGTTGAACGTCACGTTCTTGATGGCCTTGATGCGTGCGTTGCTCTCAAGCTCGATCACCTTGTCCACCAGCAGGAACGGGTAGCGGTGCGGCAGTTGCTTGAGAATTGCGTGGATATCCATCATCGAGTTGTTCTTCCGTTCATGCTGCCTTGAGGGCCTGCTCCAGCGCCTTGATGCGCTCGCGCAAGCTATGCAGTTGTTTGAGTGTTGCAGCGTTTTTTTCCCAGCGCGCATTGTCGTCGATGGGAAACATGCCGGTGTACTGCCCAGGCTGGGTGAGCGAGCGCGTGACCACGGTCGCCGCCGAGATGTGCACGTTGTCTGCCAGCTCAAGATGCCCCAGCACAATGGCACCGCCACCCACCGTGCAGTGGGCGCCGATGGTGGCACTGCCGGCAATGCCCACGCACCCCGCCATGGCAGAGTGCTTGCCAATGCGCACGTTGTGCCCGACCTGGATCAGGTTGTCGAGTTTCACGCCGTCTTCGATGACGGTGTCCAGCAGAGCACCACGGTCCACGCAGGTGTTTGCGCCGATTTCGACGTCATCGCCAATGTGCACAGCACCCAATTGTTCGATCTTCACCCATTGACCACGGTCGGGCGCAAAGCCAAAGCCATCGGCGCCAATCACCACGCCTGAATGCAGGATGCAGCGAGCACCGATGCGGCAGCCCTCACCCACCGTCACGCGAGACTTGAGCACGGTGCCCGCGCCGATGTGCGCACCGCGCTCCACCACGCACAGCGGACCGACGGTGGCAGTGGCGTCCACATGGGCCGAAGGATCCACCACCGCGCTGGGGTGAACCCCCCCCTGCACGGCGGGCGCATTGTGCTGCCGCCAAAGCTGGGTGGCCCGCGCAAAATAGACGTAGGGGTTGTCCGCGACGATGCAGGCGCCCCGCGCCAAGGCGGCTTCGCGCATGGCAGGCGCCACAATGACACAGGCCGCCCGGGAGGCGGCCAGTTGCTGCTGATAGCGCGGGTTGCTCAGGAAACTGAGGTCGCCCGGCCCGGCTACCTCCAGGGGCGCGATGCGGGAGATGACGGCATCCCGTGCCGCACCTCCTTCCAGCGAGCCACCGAGTGCATCGACGATGTGCCCAAGAAGCAAGCTCACGCGCCACCCATCCCACGCAGCGGCTTACTTGCCGGTAGAGGCATTCAGCGCCTTGATCACCTTGTCGGTGATGTCATGCTTGGGGTTGATGTAGACGGCTTCCTGGAGGATCACGTCGTACTTTTCAGCCTCTGCAACTTGCTTCACCACCTTGTTGGCACGCTCGAGCACCTGGGACAGTTCTTCGTTCTTGCGGGCGCTCAGGTCTTCCTGGAATTCACGGCGCTTGCGCTGGAACTCCCGGTCCTGGTCCACCAGCTGCCGCTGGCGGGTCGTGCGCTGGCTTTCAGCCATCGTCGGGGCTTCCCGCTCGAATTTTTCCGTGGCGGTCTTCAGGGTGTTGCCCATGTCCACCAGTTCTTTCTCGCGGCGGGAGAACTCCTGCTCCAGCTTGGCCTGCGCGGCCTTGGCCGTGCTGGCTTCCCGGAAGATGCGGTCTGTGTTGACAAACCCAGCCTTGAACTCTTGTGCTTGCGCAGGGGCCGCCAGGGCCATCGAGCCCAGCAGCAGGGCCAAAGAAATATGGCGAGAAATAGGTTTCATTAGAAAGACGTTCCAATCTGGAATTGCAGTTTCTGGATTCTATCGCCGGCAAACTTGCGCACTGGTTGCGCAAAGGCCAGGCGCAGCGGACCCAGCGGAGAAATCCAGCTCAGCCCCACGCCAGCGGATGCACGCATGTCGCTGAAGGTGACCTTCTCGTTTTCTCCGTACACATTGCCCACGTCGAAGAACGTGAACACGCGCAAGGTCCGGTCGTTCCCGGCGCCAGGGAACGGAGCGATCAACTCCGCGTTCAGCGTGACCTTCTTCGGTCCGCCCAGTGACGCACCGGTCACGTCGCGCGGCCCCAGAGTGCCCTGGTCGAAACCACGCACGGAGCCCAGGCCACCCGAGTAGAAATTCTTGAACACCGGGAAGGGCCGGCCATTCATCCCCTTGCCAATGCCCAGTTCCCCATTGAAGGCGATGGTGAAGCGCTTGTTGAGCGGCACGTATTGCTGGTATTGGTAGTTGGCGCGAACGTAGCGCGCATCGCCAGCCACCGACCACTCCGAGTTGAGGCGCTGATACCGCCCCGAATTGGGTGCCAGCGCACTGTCCCGGTCGTCACGCGACCAGCCGATGGTGAGGGGAATCGACGTGCTGCTGTACCCGAACTGGTCGGCGTAGGCAAGGTACGTGGCGGGAATGTTCGTGCCTGGCTTGATCTTGGTCTGCTCCAGCCCACCACCAAAGAACACTGTGTCGTTCTCGCTGAAAGGCACGCCAAACCGCACAGACGTGCCCGTGGTGACGAGCTGGTAGTTACCGCCTTGGTCCTCGTAGGGCTTGTCCGTGCGGTAGTAAACGTCCAGCGTGCGCGAAATGCCTTCGGGCGTGAAATAGGGGTTGGTGGTGCTGAACACCAGCGTGCGGCGGTACTTGCTGGTGTTGACGTCGATGCCCAGGTAGTTGCCGGAACCGAAAATGTTTTCCTGCTTGATTCCGAACGACAGCGACATCTTCTCGGCACTGGAGAACCCTACGCCCATCTGCAGCGAACCCGTGGGCTTTTCAGCCACGTTGATCACCAGATCCACCTGATCGGGAGAACCAGGCACTTCCTGGGTTTCCACGCTCACTTCCGTGAAGAATCCCAGGCGGTCTACACGGTCGCGAGACAGGCGGATCTTTTCGCCGTCGTACCACGACGCTTCGTACTGCCGGAACTCCCGCCGGATCACTTCATCCCGCGTGCGGTTGTTGCCGCTCACGTTGATCCGTCGCACATACGCACGGCGCGATGGCTCAGCCTGCAGCACGAAGGTCACTCGGTTGTTTTCGCGGTCAATCTCGGGCACGGCCTCAATGCGGGCAAACGCAAAGCCGAATCGCGCGAAGTATTCCGAAAACGCCTTGGTCGTTTCGGTGACCTGGTCGGCGTTGTAGGGCTCGCCCACACGGATGGTCACAAGGGACTTGAACTCATCTTCGCGATCGAGGTAGTTGCCTTCGAGCTTGACGCCAGACACCACATAGCGCTCGCCCTCGGTGACATTCACGGTGATGGAAATGTCCTGCTTGTCGGGGGAGATGGCCACCTGCGTAGAGTCCACCCGGAACTCCAGGTACCCGCGTTGCAGATAGTAAGAGCGCAGGGTTTCCAGGTCGGCATTGAGCTTGGCGCGCGAGTAGCGATCGGATTTGGTGTACCAGCTGAGCCATCCGCCGGTGTCCTGGTCGAAGAGTCCCTTCAGGGTCGACTCGCTGAAGGCCTTGTTGCCGACAATGCGGACTTCCTTAATGCGGGCGGGCTCGCCCTCCGTCACGGTAAAGGTCAGGTTGACCCGGTTGCGCTCAATCGGCGTGACGGTGGTAACGACCTCGGCGCCGTACAGGCTCTTGTTGATGTACTGGCGCTTGAGTTCCTGCTCAGCCCGGTCGGTGAGCGCCTTGTCATAGGGACGGCCTTCCGTCAGCCCGACTTCGCGCATGGCTTTCTTGAGCACATCCTTGTCGAACTCGCGGGTACCGGCAAAGTCCACATCCGCCACGGTGGGGCGCTCCTCCACCACCACGACGAGCACGTTGCCCGCGGCTTCCAGGCGGACATCCTTGAAAAGCCCCAGACCAAAAAGCGCGCGGATCGCTGCCGCGCCCTTTTCGTCGTTGTAGTCGTCGCCCACCCGCAGGGGCATCGAAGCGAACACCGTACCGGGTTCCACGCGCTGCAGACCCTCGACGCGGATGTCCTGCACCTTGAATGGCTCCAGAGCCCATGCCGCGTTGGCGGCAAAAACCATGGCTGCAACGGCCGATGCGGTGCGCACGCCCAGTCGATTGATGTGTTTTTTCATGAATGAAGCTAGCGCCGCAGTTGCAGTGCAAGCGCGGCAGAAGTGTTAGCCAAAGAGCCGGGTGATATCGTTGAACAGGGCAATGGACATCATGAGCAGCAGGACCGCAACGCCCCCACGCTGAAAGCGCTCCATCCATGCGTCAGACACTGCCTTGCCCGTCACACCCTCCCAAAGATAATACATCAGGTGCCCTCCGTCCAAGACGGGCAGCGGAAGCAAGTTCAGCACCCCCAGGCTCACGCTGATGAGGGCCAGGAACACGAGGTACTGCGTCAAACCAAGGCTGGCGGAACGCCCCGCGTAGTCGGCAATCGTCAAGGGTCCGCTCAGGTTCTTGAGGGATGCCTCCCCGATCACCATGCGGCCCATCATCTTCAGCGTCAGCAGCGAGACGTCCCATGTCTTGACCACGCCCGCCCAGGCCCCTTCCACGACGCCGTACTCGACGGTCACAAACTCGGGGGCTGCCCCCACATAGGCGCCGATGCGGCCCACCGTCATGCCAGGCTCGGCCCTGGCCTCGGGCACCACGTCGAGTGTGAGCAATTGGCCAGCGCGGTCAATGCGCCAGGGTTGGGCCAGCGGCTCGCGGCCTCGCACCGATTGGCGGATCAACTCGCGCAGCTGTTGTCCGTCCACAACCTCCGTCGCGCCCACTTGGAGCACCACGTCGCCCTCGCGCAATCCGGCACGCGCCGCAGCGCCATCGGGCATCACTTCGCCCAGCACCGGCCTCGTCCACGGCCCCAGAATTCCGATTTTTCGAAACAGTTGCGCGTCCGCTTCCCGGCTGTCGATGCTCGACATGTCGAGCAGGATCTCGCGATGCGCCGTGCGCGACGCAGGTTGCACGTCCAGGCGGACGTTCACCCCTTCCAGCGCCCCCCGCGTCAGCAGCCAGCGCAGGTCCTCAAACGAACGCACAGGCTCCATGTCGTCAGAGCCCAGCGCCGCGTTCATCACCAACTCCCCGCCACGCAAGCCCGCGTTCTGCGCAACAGAGCCCGACACCGGGCTGGCGAGGATCGCCTTGGGCTCCTGCACGCCGTTCCAGTTCACGATGGCGTACAGCAACACTGCCAACAGAAGGTTTGCCAACGGCCCGGCAGCCACGATGGCCGCCCGCGAACGCAGCGGCTGGGTGTTGAAGGCCAGGTGCCGCTCATGCGGCGCAACGGGAGCCTCGCGCTCATCCAGCATGCGAACATACCCTCCCAGAGGGAATGCGCCCAGCACAAACTCAGTGGGCGACCCCTTGGGTTGCCAGCGCAGCAGCGGCTGGCCAAACCCCACGGAAAACCGCAGCACCTTCACACCACAGGCCACGGCCACGCGGTAGTGGCCGTATTCGTGCACCGCAATCAGGAGGCCGAGGGCCACGACGAAGGCAACGGCAGTCAGGAGCATGTTCGGATCCGTGGTGGAAAACTCAGGGGCTGAGAGTTTCTTGGCCAAGCCCGAAAGGCGCGCGAAAACGCTTCGGTTCTAGGCGCAAAGCACAGCCACAAGTCGAGCTATGGCGAGCATTTGCAACGACGAGGCGGCGTGTTTTGGCGTGCATGGCGGGTTGGGACAAAAGGTTCTCAGCCTCTCATGCCGCCAGACGCCCGGCGGCATGCTCGGCGGCGTGGCGGGCCTGGGCGTCCAGATCCAGTAGCGCTGCGAGCGAATCAGGCTTGGAGGGCAGAACCTTCTCCAAAGTTGCAAGGTTCACGGCGTGGATGTGGTCAAACCGCAGCCGGCCCGACAAAAACGCACCCACGGCCACCTCGTTGGCGGCGTTGAGCACGGCTGTCGTCCCTTCGGCGGATTTGAGCGCTTGCCACGACAGGTGCAACCCCGGAAAACGCCGCGCGTCGGCGTCCTCGAATGCCAGCGCGGACAGCGCCGAAAAATCAAGCCTGCTTGCGCCACTCTCGATGCGCTCGGGCCACGCCAGTCCACAGGCAATGGGCACGCGCATGTCAGGCGTCCCCAGTTGGGCGAGGATGGATGCGTCCTTGAATTGCACCATCGAATGGATGATTTGCTGCGGATGGATCACCACCTTGATCTGGTCCGGATGCAGATCAAACAGCCAGCGCGCCTCGATCACCTCGAGGGCCTTGTTCATCATCGTGGCCGAGTCCACCGAGATCTTGCGACCCATCGAAAAATTGGGATGCGCGCAGGCCTGCGCGGGCGTGATCTGCGACAGCGTGGAGGGGTCCCGTTGCCGAAATGGGCCACCGGACGCCGTGAGCAGAATGCTATCCACCCGGTCTGCCCAGGTTGCCGGGTCTTCGGGCAGGCACTGGAAAATCGCGGAGTGTTCGCTGTCGATGGGCAGCAAGGTCGCGCCGCCCTCGCGCACCGTGTGCATGAACAGCCCGCCACCGACCACCAGGGCTTCCTTGTTGGCCAGCAGAAGCCGCTTGCCCGCCCGCGCCGCAGCCAGGCAGGGCGCCAAGCCGGCAGCTCCGACGATGGCCGCCATCACGGCATCCACATCCGGGTGAGATGCTATTGTTTCGATAGCTTCTTGCGCTTGAAGTACTTGCGTTGGAAGCCCATTTGCCTTGATTTTTTCCGCCAATGCGTGGCCGTGGTCGGCGCTGGCCATCACGGCATAGCGGGGCTTGAACTGAGCGCACTGTGCCAGCATCAGGTCCACCTGCGTGGCCGCGCTCAGGGCAAACACCTCAAACCGATCCGGGTGCCGAGAGACGACATCCAGCGTGCTGGTGCCGATGGACCCGGTGGAGCCCAGAACTGTGATTCGTTGTTTCTTCATCATTGCATCGTGAGGCTGGTCAGCATCATCGCCAGGGGCAGCGTGGGCAGCAGGGCATCCACGCGGTCAAGAACACCGCCATGGCCCGGCAGCAGCCCGCTGCTGTCCTTGACGCCCGCGCTGCGCTTGATCAGCGACTCCACCAGATCGCCCGAAACGCTCATGGCAACCATGAACAGCGCCGCAATGATCAGCAGCCACCAGCCCGGCTGTGCCATGCGGCTGTAAAAGCTGGGCACGGCGGCCTGCCAGTGGGCATCCGCGGCCACCCAGGCAAACGCCATCACCACCACCCCCGCCAAGCCCCCCCAGACACCTTCCCAGCTCTTGCCGGGGCTGATGGAGGGCGCCAGCTTGCCCTTGGTGAAACGCAGTCCGAAAGCGCGACCCGCAAAGTAGGCAAAGATGTCGGCCACCCACACCAGCAGCAACACGGACAACAGGAAATTGATACCGACCTTGCGCGCCTGTACCACCGCCAGCCACGCCAGCCACAAAGCCAGCACACCGGCCACCAGCCTGACCGCGGAAGGAATGCGCGGCCAGCCCGGCACGCCGGCCCTGAGCAGCCATGCCGCAGCCAGCACCCACAGCCCGCCCCCAGCCACCCAGAGCCCCGTCAACGGACGGTCGAGCCACCCCAATGCCCACGAGCCAGCGCACAGGGCCACGCACACGGCTCCCACCGCCACAGACCCGGCTTGGCCAAACCCGCTCAGCCGCCCCCATTCCCACGCCCCGGCGGCCATGAGCACCAGCACCACGACCGTGAAAGGCTCGGTGGAGGAGTAGAAGAGTGCCGGCAGCAGAATGGCCAGCAGGACAAGAGCTGTGATGATGCGCTGTTTGAGCATGGGGCCTTTCAGAACCTTCGCAGGTTCTCTCAGCCCGGCACCACCGGAGGATGCGCGGACAGGATCTGTTCGGAGGTTTTGCCAAAGCGGCGTTCTCGGCCGCTGTAGGCCGCGAGCGCCTCGTCCAGTGCCGATTCGTCGAAATCCGGCCAGAGACGGTCGCTAAAAAAGAACTCGGAGTATGCAGCCTGCCAAAGAAGGAAATTGCTGATGCGCATTTCTCCGCCCGTTCGGATCACCAAGTCCGGGTCAGGGACGTGCGCCAGCCCCATTGCAGTGTGCAGGCTCGCCTCGGTGATTGGCTCGCCTCGGCTCGCAAGCGTGGCCGCCGCCTGAGCGATATCCCAGCGGCCACCGTAGTTGAAGCAGACATTCAGCACCAGTCGCGTGTTCTGCGCCGTGGCGGCCTCGGCCTCGGCCAGTCCGTCGCGCACCTTGGGCGAGAGGTTCGCCCGTTCGCCGACAAAGTAAAGGCGGACCCCGTCCTTCTTGAGCTGGGGTACTTCCCGTGCCAGCGCCATGGCCAGCAATTCCATGAGCCCGGAGACCTCGTCGGCTGGGCGGTTCCAGTTTTCGGAAGAAAACGCAAAAACGGTCAAGACGCCGACGCCCCGCTCCACGCAGGCGCGAGCGCAGCGGCGCAGCGAATCAACCCCTTGCTTGTGGCCCGCCAGGCGCGGCAGAAAGCGGCGCGTGGCCCAGCGGCCGTTGCCATCCATGACGATAGCAATGTGGTGTGGCACCACCTGAGGTAATGGCATGCAAAACGATCAGAATACCTGCGCGGGCTCAGACCGCCATGATTTCCTGTTCCTTCGCGGCCACCAGCGCATCTATCTCGGCAATGTGTTTGTCCGTGAACTTCTGCACGTCGGTCTCTGCGCGCTTCTGGTCGTCTTCGGACGCCAGCTTGTCCTTCACCAGTTTCTTGACGGATTCATTGGCATCGCGGCGGAGGTTGCGCACGGCAATCTTGGCATTCTCGCCTTCATTGCGGGCCAGCTTGGTCATTTCCTTGCGGCGCTCTTCGCTCATGGGCGGCATGGGCACGCGGATCAGATCCCCCATCGATGCGGGGTTCAGGCCCAGATCGCTCTCGCGGATGGCCTTTTCAATCTTGGCACCCATCCCCTTTTCCCAGGGCTGGACACTGATGGTGCGCGAATCGATCAGTGCCACGTTGGCCACCTGGCTCAGGGGAACCATGGAGCCGTAGTACTCGACCTGCACCGTGTCAAGCAGCGCTGGATTGGCACGGCCGGTGCGAATCTTCTGCAGGTTGTTCTTGAACGCCGTGATGGACTGGTCCATCTTGGTTTCGGCAGTTTTCTTGATGTCGGCAATCGTCATGTTTTCTCCTGGAGCCGACCCGCATCCGGTGCAGGCCCATCCATCGTGATCAAGCGTAAACCAGCGTACCTTCGTCCTCGCCCATCACCACGCGCTTCAGGGCGCCATGCTTGATGATCGAGAACACCTTCACCGGCAGCTTCTGGTCGCGGCACAGTGCGAAGGCGGTCGCATCCATGATGCCCAAATTGCGGGACATGGCCTCGTCAAAGCTCAGCTTGCTGTAGCGCGTGGCCGAGGGGTCCTTCTGGGGGTCGGCAGTATATACGCCGTCCACCTTGGTAGCCTTGAGCACCAACTCGGCGCCGATCTCGGCCCCCCGCAGGGCAGCAGCGGTGTCGGTCGTGAAGAAGGGATTGCCGGTGCCGGCGGCAAACACCACCACCTTGCCTTCTTCGAGGTATTGCAACGCCTTGGGCCGCACGTAGGGCTCAACGACCTGCTCGATGGCAATGGCGGACATCACCCGTGCCACCAGGCCTTGCTTGTCCATGGCATCCGCCAGGGCCAGTGCATTCATGACGGTGGCCAGCATGCCCATGTAGTCGGCCGTGGCGCGGTCCATGCCCACCGAGCCGCCCGCCACGCCGCGGAAAATATTGCCCCCGCCGATCACCACCGCCACCTGGACGCCCAGGCGCGTGACTTCCGCGATCTCTTCCACCATGCGAACGATGGTGGCGCGGTTGATGCCAAAGGAGTCGTCGCCCATCAGCGCCTCACCAGACAGCTTGAGCAAAATGCGCTTGTGAGCTGGTGCGGCAGTGGTCATGGGCAAGGTCTCCAAAGTGTGACGGGGGCTGGTGGGTTGCAGGACGTGATCAGGCAGCGGCCTTGGCGGCGGCCACTTGCGCGGCCACTTCAGCAGCGAAGTCGTCCACCTTCTTCTCAATGCCTTCGCCCACCACGTACAGGGTGAAGCCCTTCACGTTGGTGTTGGCAGCCTTGAGCATCTGAGCCACGGTCTGCTTGCCGTCGGCGGCCTTCACGAAGACCTGGTCGGCCAGCGAGACTTCCTTCAGGTACTTCTGCACAGCGCCGTCGATGCGCTTGGCGGTGATTTCAGCGCTTTGTGCGGGCTTGCCAGCGGCCACGAGTTCCTTGTTGGCTTCGTCGGCCTTGCCTTCGGCCACCGAACGCTCCTTGGCGATCAGGTCGGCAGGCACATCAGCGCTGGTCAGGGCCACGGGCTTCATGGCGGCCACGTGCATGGCGACGTCCTTGGCGGCGGTGGCGTCGCCGTCGAACTCGACGACCACACCGATGCGCGAACCGTGCAGGTAAGCAGCCAGGTTGGAGCCGCTGAAGCGCTTGAAGCGGCGGAACGACATGTTTTCGCCAATCTTGCCGATCAGACCCTTGCGCACATCTTCCAGCGTGGGGCCGAAGCCGTCCTGCTCGTAGGCCAGAGCACCCAGAGCTTCGATGTCGGCGGGATTGTTCAGGGCCACGAGCTTGGCAGCCGCGTTGGCCATGGCGATGAAGCTGTCGTTCTTGGAAACGAAGTCGGTTTCGCTATTGACTTCCACCAGGGCGCCCGTGGTGCCATCGATGTAGCTGGCAACCACGCCTTCGGCCGTGACGCGCGAGGCAGCCTTGCCGGCCTTGGTGCCGAGCTTGACGCGCAGCAGCTCTTCTGCCTTGGCCATGTCGCCATCGGCTTCCGTCAGGGCCTTCTTGCATTCCATCATCGGGGCGTCGGTCTTGCCACGCAGTTCAGCCACCATGCTTGCGGTAATTGCAGCCATCTTTATTCCTTCAGTGTTCAGTTCAATGGGTTCAGATTCGGGCTAAAAAAAAGGGGGCTCACCAGGGGCCCCGCTTTTGTTCGCGACGGATCGCGCAGCCGGGCACTCAGGCGGCGGCTTCTTGCACTTCCACGAATTCGTCGGTGCTTTCAGCAGAAGCGGCCTTGGCCACTTCGTTCACGGCATTGGCGCGGCCTTCGATGATGGCGTCGGCGATGCCACGGGCATACAGAGTCACAGCCTTGGCCGAGTCGTCGTTGCCGGGGATCACGTAGTCGATGCCTTCAGGCGAGTGGTTGGTATCCACCACACCGATCAGCGGAATGCCCAGCTTCTTGGCTTCGGCCACAGCGATCTTGTGGAAGCCCACGTCGATGATGAAGATGGCGTCGGGCAGCGCAGCCATGTCCTGGATGCCGCCGATGTCCTTTTCGAGCTTTTCGATTTCGCGGGAGAACGTCAGTTGCTCCTTCTTGCTCAGGTTCTCGAGGCCGGCTTCCTGCTGAGCCTTCATGTCCTTCAGGCGCTTGATCGAGGTCTTCACGGTCTTGAAGTTCGTCAGCATGCCGCCCAGCCAGCGCTGATCGACAAAGGGCACGCCAGCGCGCTGCGCTTCGGCGGCCAGGATTTCACGGGCTTGGCGCTTGGTGCCCACCATCAGGATGGTGCCGCGGTTGGCGGTCAGTTGCTTGGCAAACTTTTGGGCTTCCTGGAACAGCGGGAGCGACTTTTCCAGGTTGATGATGTGGATCTTGTTGCGATGGCCGAAGATGTAGGGGGCCATCTTGGGGTTCCAGAAGCGGGTTTGGTGACCGAAGTGGACACCGGCTTCCAGCATTTCGCGCATGGTAACGGACATAAAAATACTCCAAAGGTTAGGTCTAAAATCAGCCCCAATATTTGCAGCACCGTGATTTCACGAACACTGCAACACCTTGACAGGGCTGCTTTGCGATTGGTTTTGCGAGAGCCGCCACGCGCAACGTGCAATCAATGCACCTGGCGCAACTGCACCCAGCAAAACCCAAAGATTCTAGCACACCCATGCTTGACGACCTGATCGCCACCCGCACCCAGCTGCGGGACGGCGCCACCACCGCGCCCGCCGAACTCGAGCGCTGCATCGAAGCAGCCCTGGCACCGTCCAACAACCATAGTTTTGTGCGCACGCTCTTTGATTCCGCGCGCACCACGGTGGTGCAACCTGATGTGCAACAACTTCCGCTGGCGGGCCTGGCGGTGTCGGTCAAGGACCTTTTCGACGTGCAAGGCCAGCCCACCCCCGCCGGTTCTACCGTGCTGGCGAAGGCCCCTTGCGCCCAGCAGGACAGCCCCGCGGTAGCCCGTCTTCGTGCCGCGGGCGCGACGCTGATAGGCCGGACCAACATGGTGGAGTTCGCGTTTTCAGGCGTGGGAGTCAATCCGCACTACGGCACCCCGGCCGCCTGGGACGCGCGCTCTGGCGCGCTGCCCGGGCCGGTGCGCGTTCCCGGTGGATCTTCTTCGGGGGCCGCGGTGTCCGTGGCCACGGGGGCTGCGTTCATCGGGCTGGGCTCGGACACGGGCGGCTCCATCCGGATTCCGGCGGCGCTCAATGGCATCGTTGGGTTCAAGAGCACCGCCCGGCTGGTTCCCACTGCGGGCGCCATCCCCCTGTCGACGACGCTGGACACCGCCTGCGCGCTGACACGCACGGTTCGCGACGCCATCGTGGCCCATGAAATCCTGGCAGCCCGGCGGGTCACGCGGAGTCTGGCGCCGCTATCGCAGTACCGGCTGGCCGTGCCTTCTACCCTGTTTCTGGATGGCGCCGACGCCACCGTGGCGCACGCCTTCGAGCGCAGCGTGGAAGCACTGCGCCGCGCTGGAGCGCACATCGACACCATCGCCCTTCCCGCCGTGCTGGACCAGCCGGCTTACGGCTTCTCGGCGCCCGAGAGCTACGCGTGGCACCGTGAGCTGCTGCAGCGCGCTGGCGAGCAGTACGACCCCCGTGTCCGGGCACGCATCGAGAAGGGCGCCACGATGATGGCCTGGGAGTACATCGACCTGCTCCAGGCCCGCCAGCAGTGGATTGCACGCATGGCGGCCGACACGGAAGGCTACGACGCCCTGCTCTCCCCCACGGTGCCCATCGTCGCCCCTCCCCTGGCTGACGTAGCGCCAGCCGATGGCGCCGACCCTGCGCAAGATGCCGCGCGGGACACAGAGTTTTTCCGCGTCAACAGCCTGTTGCTGCGCAACACCAGCGTGGTCAACCTGCTCGACGGCTGCGCGCTGTCGCTGCCCTGCCATGCGCCGGGGGAACTCCCGGTCGGCCTGATGGTCTGGCACGGGGCCCTGCGGGATGACACCGTGCTCAACGTGGCCCTGCAGATCGAGCAAACACTACAAAAACAATAGCTGCTTGCGCTTGATGGACAAGCGCCTGAGGCCCAAAACACTCCAGATCCATGAAGATTGCCATCGTGGGCGCCGGAATCGTCGGCGTGACCACTGCGTACGAGTTGGCCAGCGACGGCCATGAAGTCACGGTCTTTGAACAACGCAGCGCGGTAGCGGAAGAAGCCAGCTTTGCCACCGCCGGCCTGCTCGCACCGCACCTGCCCAGCCCCTGGGCGCTACCCGGCTTCGGCCCCCGCCTGCGACTGATGGGTGCCCACGCCACGATGCGGCTCGCGGGCGGCATCAGCCGTGCCAATGTGGGCTGGCTGTTGCGCTGGCGCCGCGCGGCCCGCGCTGGCTCCGCACCGGCCGCAACCGTGGAACGGCTGGCCCAGTACAGCCAGGCGCGCCTGAAAGCCATCGCCAGCCAGCACGAACTTGATTTCGAGGCGACCGACGGCCGCCTGGTGCTGCTGCGAACGGAGGAAGACCGCGCACGCCTGGAGCCCACTTTGCAGGTGCTGCGTGACTGCGGTGTGGGGCTGCGCGAGATCAGCGCCGAGGTCGCTCGGCAGATCGAGCCGGGGCTTTCCCCCGAAGCGCCGTTGGCCGGCGTCATCCATCTGCCCGATGCGGGCGCGGGCAATTCCCGGCTCTTTGCGCAGCTTCTGCGCCACGGCATCCAGGCCGCCCCGGGGCAACAGGACTCCGGGGTGCAGTTCGCTTTCAACACGCGCGTGGAACGCATCCTTGCCACCCCCACGGGCGTGGCGCTGCAGGGAGAGCCGGACGTGCGCCGCTTTGATGCCGTGGTCCTGTGCGCGGGAACGGCGTCGGCCGCGCTCCTGGCCGGGCTGGGCCTGCGGCTGCCGATGGTGGCGGTGCACGGCTACTCGGTCAGCGCGCCGCTGCGCGAAGCCACCCACGCGCCGCGCGCCAGCGTCGTCGATGCCGCGCAACAAGTCGCCATCACCCGCCTGGGCCAGCGCGTACGGATTGCCGGTGGGGCCGAACTGGGCGGGGCCGTGGCCGAGCACCACGCGCCCACGCTGCAACGCCTATACCGCACGCTCAACGACTGGTTTCCCGGTGGCGCGCAGCTCTCGTCGGGCCTGCAGATCTGGCGTGGCGCCCGCCCCCTGTTGCCCGACGGCGCGCCGGTGGTGGGCGACAGCGGCATCCCCGGCCTGTGGCTCAACATCGGGCACGGCGCGGGCGGATGGGCGCTGGCCTGCGGCTGCGCCCGTGCGGTGGCCGACCAGATCGCAGGGCGCGAGCCCGAAGTGTCGCTGGATGGCCTGGGCTGGAGCCGGTTCTGACCCCTAGGCCGCACCCAGGCGGCGGGCCGCGCACAAGAGCGCACAAGAGCCCACCAGCGCGCACAATGGCGAGCGAGCCGCTCCACCACGTCCGCGCCGCCCCATGATCCGCATCGCCGCCGACCAGCCCCGCCCTCTGTTCAACACCGCCGCCACGCGTCGCATTGAGCACGCGGCAGCAGCAACTCTGCCCCCGCACACCTTGATGCAGCGCGCCGGCCTGGCCGTGGCACAACTGGCGCAGGCCCTGGCGCCCCACACCCGGCGGGTGTGGATTGCCTGCGGCCCGGGCAACAACGGCGGCGATGGCCTGGAAGCCGCAATGCATCTGCAAAACAGCGGCCGCACGGTCGTGGTGACCTGGCTGGGCCACCCGGACACCGCCCCCGCGGATGCCAGGGCTTCATGGCAGCGCGCGCAGGGCGCAGGAGTGGTCTGGGCCGACGCTGCACCCGATGATCTCGGCGCCAACGACCTCTGCATCGATGCCCTGCTGGGCATCGGCGTGTCTTCGCGGCCCGCCACCCCGGTGCGCCCGGCCGATGCACGGCTGCAAGCGTGCGTTCAAACACTCCAGCACAGCCCGGCACCCGTACTGGCGGTCGACCTGCCCAGCGGGCTGGACGCGGACACGGGCCAATTCGCTCCAGGCTTTTCGCCCGCCCCCGCGCAGCACCTTCACACGCCCTACCCGCAGGCCCCGCGCCATACGCTGAGCCTTCTCACTCTCAAACCAGGCCTGTTCACCGCCGCAGGGCGAGATGCCGCCGGCCAGGTGTGGCTGGACGATCTGGGGATCCCCCCTGGGCACGAACCACCGACCGCCTGGCTCTCGGGCCCCGCGCGGAGCGAGCCCCGCCAACACGCCAGCCATAAGGGCAGCTATGGCGACGTGGCCGTCGTGGGCGGCGAAGGGCTGAACGAACGTGGCATGGGCATGTCTGGCGCAGCCCTGCTCGCCGCATCGGCCGCACTGCATGGTGGCGCGGGACGGGTCCTGGTGGCCTTGCTCGACAGCAATCGCCTGGAGCTGGATCTGCACCAACCCGAGTTGATGTTCCGCCGCTTCGATGCCCTGGCGCTGGAGCAACTGACCGTGGTCTGCGGCTGCGGCGGCGGACAGGCCATCGCGCGCGTGCTGCCTCAGGTCATCACCAGCGCGGCACGCCTGGTCCTGGATGCCGATGCGCTCAACACCATCGCGAACCAGGCCGCGCTGCACGCCCTGGTAGTGGCACGCGGCCAGCACGGTCAGCCCACTGTGCTGACCCCCCACCCGCTGGAAGCGGCCCGTCTACTGGGCCTGACCACGGCCGAGATCCAGGCGGACAGACTTGGCGCAGCACGGCAGCTGGCGGAACAGTTCAACTGCGTGGCCGTTCTCAAGGGCTCGGGCACAGTGGTGGCCGCACCCGACCGCGTTCCCGCCATCAACCCCACCGGCAACGCACGACTGGCCACAGCCGGCACGGGCGACGTGCTGGCGGGCATGGTGGGCGCACGCATGGCCGCCGGCGCCAGCGCTTATCGCGCTGCGAGCGAAGCGGTGTACGTCCACGGCCAAGTGGCAGACGAGTGGCACGCAGGCCGCGCACTGACGGCCAGTGCGTTGGCGCGGCGAATGAGCCGCTGAGGAATGATTCGCTGAGAAATCGCTTCCAGCGCTTATTGCACGAGCGCCAGCAGCTATCAATAAAATAGCAACCTCAGAGCACACCAAGGCGCCGACGGTGCGCCCAAGCCGACTGGGGGCAGGCCCCGTCCGTCCACTCGCCCACCCGTCGGTCCGGAAAGTCAGCCCCGGCGCGGCTTTCGGGCCTTGCCCTTGCTGGACTTGCTGGCAGCCGCCTTCTTCACCGAGGCCTTGAGAGACTGGATGGGCGACCGCGCGGCCCGCTCGCGCGTGAGGCCCGCTTGCTCGGTCGGCGACGGGACCGCGGCT
>NZ_JALEGG010000074.1 GCF_022763525.1 Acidovorax sp. | reverse complement strand
GTCCGGCCCAAGGGCATCGACGACGTTCCCGTGGTGACGCTCACCCTGCACAGCCGTGACGACACCTCCGGCGCCTTTGCACTGGAGCGCGTGGCCCACAGCCTGGAGGCCGAAATCAAGCGCGTGCCCGGCACCCGCGAGGTGCAGACCCTGGGCGGACCGGGCCGCGCCGTGCTGGTGCGCATCGACACGAACCGCATGGCGGCCACGGGCACCACGGTGGACGACCTGCGCCGCGCCCTGCAGTCGGCCAACATGGGCCTGCCGGTGGGCGAATTGCTGGGCGGTGACCGGACCCTCCAGCTGGACAGCGGCCCGTTCCTAGCCCGCGCCGACGAAGCGGCTGACCTCATGGTAGGCGTGCGTTCGGGCAAGCCGGTCTTCCTGAAAGATGTGGCCGAGGTGCACGATGGCCCTCTGCCCGCAAGCCGTTATGTCTGGCATGGGATTCCGCGGCGCGGCGCACACGGCAGCAGCGAGAGCGCGGCACAGGTGGCGGTGGACGAGTACCCCGCGGTGACGATCACGGTGACCAAGAAGGCGGGAGAGAACGCCATCGACGTCGCCAACGCCGTGATGCAGCGGGTGGGACAACTGCAAAACACCGTGATCCCCGAAGGCGTGGAGGTGACGGAAACCCGCAACTACGGCGCCACCGCCAACGACAAGGCCCAGAAGCTCATCCAGAAGCTGCTGTTCGCCACGGCTTCGGTAGTGGCACTCGTTTTCCTGGCCCTGGGTCGCCGCGAAGCCGCCATCGTGGGCGTGGCTGTGGTGCTGACGCTCACGGTGACGCTGTTCGCGTCCTGGGCTTGGGGCTTCACTCTCAACCGGGTATCGCTGTTTGCGCTGATTTTCTCCATCGGCATCCTGGTGGACGACGCCATCGTGGTGGTGGAGAACATCCACCGCCACCAGCTGTTGCACCCCGGGCGCAGCCTCAAGGACATCATCCCGCACGCTGTGGACGAGGTGGGCGGCCCCACCATCCTGGCCACGTTCACGGTGATCGCCGCCCTGCTGCCCATGGCGTTCGTGAGCGGCCTGATGGGCCCGTACATGAGCCCCATCCCCATCAACGCCAGCATGGGCATGCTGCTGTCGCTGGCCGTGGCGTTCGTCATCACGCCCTGGCTCGCCCGGCTGTGGATGAGGGAGCACCCCGCTCATCCTCCCGGGCAATCCAGCCCGGCGCACAGCGGGCTCAGTGCCCGCATCGCGCCCACCTTCGAGAAGGTCTTCCATCCTTTGCTGGACGACGCGCACGGCCACCGCAACCGCCGCTGGCTGGGCCTGGGCGTGGCGGCACTCATTGCCTTGTCGGTCGCTTTGCCGGTCCTCGGCTGGGTGCAACTCAAGATGCTGCCGTTCGACAACAAGTCCGAGTTCCAGGTGGTGGTGGACATGCCTGCTGGCACCCCGGTAGAGCGCACGGCTGCCGTACTGCATGAGCTGGGCGCACACCTTGCCACCGTGCCGGAGGTGACCGACTACCAGGCCTACGCAGGTCTCTCGGGCCCGATCAACTTCAATGGACTGGTACGCCAGTACTACCTGCGCACCGGGGGCGATGTCGGCGACATCCAGGTCAACCTGGTGGACAAGCAACATCGCAAGGACCAGAGCCACGCCATTGCCATGCGCGTGCGCCCCGCCTTGCAGGAGATCGGCAAGCGCCACGGTGCGAATGTCAAAGTGGTGGAAGTGCCGCCCGGCCCACCGGTACTGTCGCCCATCGTGGCCGAGGTGTATGGCCCGGACGCGGAGGGCCGCCGTGAAGTGGCGCACGCCGTGCGTGCCGCGCTGGCCGCCACCGATGGCATTGTGGACGCGGACGACAGCAGCATCGCCGACGCTCCCCGCAAGCTGCTCATCGTGGACCGGCGCAAGGCGGCCCTGCTGGGCATTCCCCAGCAGGCCATCGTGAGCACGCTGCATGCGGGGCTCAGCGGTGAAGCCGCCACCTGGCTGCGCGATGCCACCAAGTACCCCGCGCCGGTACTGTTGCAGTTGCCAGCCGAAAGCCATGGCGATCTGGAAGGATTGCTGCGCCTCACGGTGCGCGGCTCACAGGGGCAGCTGGTCACGATCCGCGAGCTGGTCACGGTGACCGACACCGTGCGCGAGCAGCCCGTTTATCACAAGGATCTGCTGCCGGTGAATTTCGTCGTGGCCGACATGGCGGGCCGCGTGGACAGCCCGCTGTACGGCATGTTCCAGGCACGCAGCGCCGTTGCCCGGATCGTGGCACCCGATGGGGGCGCGGTCCAGGAATTCTTCGTGCGCCAGCCCGACGACGTATTGCGGGGCTACGCCATCAAGTGGGACGGCGAATGGCAGATCACCTTCGAGACCTTCCGCGACATGGGTGCTGCCTATGCGGTGGGCCTGGTGCTCATCTATCTGCTGGTGGTGGCGCAGTTTGGCTCCTACCTCACGCCGCTCATCATCATGGCGCCCATTCCGCTCACCATCATCGGGGTCATGCCCGGCCATGCCCTGCTGGGCGCGCAGTACACCGCCACCAGCATGATCGGGATGATTGCCCTGGCAGGCATCATCGTGCGCAACTCCATCCTGCTGGTGGACTTCATCAACCTGCAGGTGCGCGAGGGAGTTCCTCTCAAGACGGCCATCGTCCACTCGGCGATCACGCGCGCCCAGCCCATCGTTCTCACTGGGCTGGCGGCCATGATCGGTGCGTTCTTCATCCTGGACGATCCCATTTTCAATGGCCTGGCCATTTCGCTGATCTTCGGCATTTTTGTCTCCACCGTGCTGACGCTGGTGGTGATTCCGACGCTGTACTACGCCGCATACCGCGGACGCAGTGCCGACGCGCGCGCCCCCAACCCCGGCGCCTCGACCCCACCTGACAACGGCCCGCCAGAGGCCGTCTCCCCGCCCTGAAAACGGGGACCAGGCACCCACCATCCGTCAGTCAACCACAGGAGACAACATGGCACATGTAGTGATCATCGGGGCCGGCATCGGGGGCATGCCGGCTGCGTACGAAATGCGGGCCAAGCTGCCGCGCGAAGACGGGGTGACGGTCATCAGCGCCGTCGACTATTTCCAGTTCGTGCCCTCCAACCCCTGGATTGCCGTGGGCTGGCGGCAGCGAGACGACATCGTCCTGCAGATCCGCCCGCTGCTGGAGCGCAAGGGAATCGGCTTCATCGCCCAGCCGGTCAGATCCATCGATGCAGAAGGCAATGCGCTGACGCTGGAAGACGGCACCACCGTGGCCTACGACTACCTCGTGATCGCCACGGGACCGCGGCTCGCGTTCGAGGAAGTGCCGGGATCGGGGCCGGTGAATGGGCACACCCACTCGATATGTACGGTGGACCACGCCGAGCGATTCTGGCAGGACTACCAGGCGTTCCTGGCGTCTCCCGGCCCCATCGTCATCGGCGCCATGCCGGGTGCCAGCTGCTTTGGTCCGGCCTATGAGTTTGCGTTCATCGTTGCGGCAGACCTGCGCAAGCGCAAGCTGCGCCACAAGGTTCCGATCACCTTCGTGACAAGCGAACCCTATATCGGCCACCTGGGTCTCGGCGGCGTCGGGGACAGCAAGAGCATGCTCGAGAGCGAGCTGCGCAGCCAGGACATCAAGTGGATCACCAACGCCCGCACCACGCGGGTCGAGGCGGGCCGGATGTGGCTTGACCAGCTGGACAGCAAGGGCCAGGTGGACTCGCAACATGAACTGGACTTCAGACTGTCGATGATGCTGCCCGCATTCAAGGGCATCGATGCCGTGGCCGCGGTGCCCGGGCTGTGCAACCCGCGCGGCTTCGTGCTCATCGACGAGCACCAGCGCAGCAAGGCCTACCCCCGCATCTTTTCTGCCGGGGTGTGCGTCGCCATTCCGCCTGTGGAAGTCACGCCCGTGCCCACAGGGGCGCCCAAGACCGGCTACATGATCGAAACCATGGTGTCGGCCGTGGTCCACAACATCGCCGCGGACATCGCGGGCCAGCCTGCCGACGCGACCGCCACCTGGAACGCCATCTGCCTGGCCGACATGGGCGACACGGGGGCCGCGTTCGTCGCCCTGCCCCAGATGCCGCCGCGCAACGTCAACTGGTTCAAGAAAGGCAAATGGGTGCACCTCGGAAAAATCGCTTTCGAGAAGTACTTCCTCAACAAGATGAAGTCCGGCACGTCCGAGCCCATCTACGAGAAATACGTGCTCAAGCTCCTGGGCATTGCCCGGCTGCACGACCGCAGCCCTTCCTAGTTTTCAGGTTTTCAACAAGGAGTCGCAAATGACCACATGGCAAATCGTCCGCTTGATGGCGGGCATCTTCATCCTTCTATCGCTGGCGCTCGGCGTGCCTGGCAGCCCCCTGTTCGTGAGCCCCTGGTGGCTGGCGTTCACGGCTTTCGTGGGCCTGAACCTGCTGCAAAGCGGAATCACCCGCTGGTGCCTCATGGAGACCATCCTGCGCAAGCTGGGCGTGCGCTCCGGCTGCTGAGGAGGCCCGCCATGCGCACACCGATCCTCGGTGCTGTCTTGCTCGCCTGGGGCATGGGCGCTGCCCAGGCGGCAGATCTGCTGGAGGCCTGGCTGGCAGCGAGGCAACAGCACCCGGACATGGCGGCGGCCGTAGCCAGCCAGGCGGCAGGCGAAGCGCGCCGCCTGCAAGCAAGCCGCCTGTGGAACCCGACGGTGGCCGCACAAGCCACGGCCGGGGTGATGGGCTCCAGTACGTCGGCCCACGGTGCCGCGTTTTCCATGCCCGGGGCCGCGCCCACTGCGGGGGTGGATTTTGAGACATCGGTGCGCAGCGGTCCGGGAGCGCGGTGGGGCATTGAGGCACGCTGGCCGCTTTACAGCCCCGAGCGCAGCGCACAGGAGCGGCAGTTGCGGCTATCAGCCGAACTCGCCGACTTGCAGGCCGCGTCCATCCAGCAACAGCTGATGCTGCAGACGGCCCAGAGGTACTTTGCTGCGGTGTGGTCGCAACAGCAACACGTCTTGCTGCTGCAGCAGCAGGTGGCAAGCGAACGAGCGCTGGCGGAATCACGCGACCGGTTCGCGCTCGGTGACGCGCCCACCACCGACGTGCGCGAAGCCGAGGCGCGCGCGCTGGCCGTTTCGGCCCAGGTGCAGGCCGCGGACATCGAAATGCAGATCGCGCGCCAGGCGCTCGCGCAGACCACGGGCTGGAACCCCACGCAGTTACCCCCACTTCATCTCCCGGCCCAGGTCGATGGCGCCGCCGCAGCTGCAAGCCAGGAGGTGGCGATCGCACCATTGCCCGAATGGCTTGCAACGGCTGCACGCGACAACCTTCTGGTGCGCACGCAGACCCAGGCCCTGGCGCTGGCCGAACAAGAGGCCGCCAAGGCCGCCCGTGCGGCCAGCACGAAGGTGGATATGGTGAGCCAGGCCGCAGGGGATCATCTCTCCGGCTCAGGGCGATGGGGGGCTGCTTCCAACGCCGCCCGCCAGTTCGTGGTGGGCGTGCAGATACAGGTGCCGCTGTTCACGGGCGGCCAACAAGATGCACGGCAGCAGGAGTTGCTGCGCCTGCGGGACAAGGCGCAGGCCGAACTCGACAGCACCCATCTGGCCATCGCGCAACAGGTGCACGCCACTTGGCTCCAGCTGCAGGCAGGCGCAGCGCGAACCGTGGCGCTGGAATCCGCCCACCGAGCGGCCCAGTCGCGGCTGGAAGCCACCCAGCTGGGCCGCGAGGTCGGAGACCGCACCACGCTGGAGTTGCTGCAGGCCCAGAACGACGCCACCCTGGCCGCGTCCAACCTGCTTCAGCACCGCGTTCGCAGGGCACAAGACCGCCTGCATCTCCTGGCCCTGGCAGGCCGCCTGAACGAAGCCGCGTTGCAGTCCGCCACCGATGCGGACCGCACGCTTCCATCCCCGAAGCACCCTTGACCAGAACCCAGCGAACCATGATTTCCGGCACAACCTCCAAGGCCACGACTCCACTCGTCGTCGATGTGCGATCACCCGGGGAATACGCCTTGGGCCACGTTGCCGGGTCCATCAACCTGCCGCTCGACAGCCTGCCCCAGTGCGCTGCCGCCGCGCTGCCCGAGCGTGACACGCCCCTGGTGGTGTGCTGCCTTTCCGGCGCAAGATCTGGTGCGCGGTTCAATGGCTGAAGGCCCAGGGCTACCGACAGGTGACCAGCGGCGGCAGCATCGGCAGCGTGGCGTTGCAGCTCGGCCGCCCCATCCAGCAGAGGTGATACGTGCCTCTGCCAGGACCTATCTTGAGATGGAAGTGAGGTAAACCCATGAATCCCTTGATCGAAGCATTTTTCGACGAGGTCACCGGCACCGTGAGCTACGTGGTCTACGACGAACCAGGCGGCGTCTGCGCCGTGGTGGATTCCGTGCTCGATTTCGACCCGAAATCGGGCCGAACCGCCACGCGCTCGGCTGACCGCATTGTGGACTTCGTACAGCGCCAGCACCTGACGTCGCAGTGGATCCTGGAGACCCACGCCCACGCCGACCACCTGTCGGCCGCGCAATACCTGCGTGACAAGCTCGGCGGCAAGATCGCCATCGGTGCAGCCATCACACAAGTGCAGGGTGTGTTCAAGTCCATTTTTCATCTCGAGCCCGAGTTCAAGACGGACGGCCGCCAGTTCGACCGCTTGTTGGAGGACGGCGAAACGCTGTCCATCGGCAGCTTCCAGGCGCGCGCGATCGCCGTGCCGGGCCACACGCCAGCCTGCATGGCCTACCAGGTGGGAGACGCGGTGTTCGTGGGCGACACCCTGTTCATGCCCGATGTGGGCAGCGCTCGATGCGATTTTCCGGGCGGAGACGCTCGCACGCTCTACCACTCGGTGCACCGGCTGCTCAGCCTGCCCCCGTCAACCCGGCTTTTCATGTGCCACGACTACCCCCCGCCGGGACGCCTGCCCGCCTGGGAGACCACCGTCGCACATCAACGCGCCCGCAACATCCACTTGCACGACGGAGTCACGGAAGACGCGTTCGTCGATTTGCGGACGCGCCGGGATGCCACCCTGGACATGCCGGTGCTCATCCTCCCGGCTGTCCAGGTCAACATCCGGGCAGGGGCGATGCCGCCTCCCGAAGAGAACGGCGTGACTTATCTCAAGATCCCCATCAACGTCCTGTGACACGCTGGCGTGAAAGCCTACCCCCACTTCAGGAATCCCATGAAAACAGCACACGATCTGGTGACCGAGGCCAAGGCCCGGGTGCATGAAGTCGCTCTTGAACAAGCCGAAGAGGCCATCCGCACGGCAGACGTGCTGATCGATGTGCGCGAGTCCGACGAATACCAGGCCGGCCATATCCCGGGCGCCATCCACATGTCGCGCGGGCTGCTGGAGTTCAAGATGAGCAGCGCGCCAGCGCTCACCCCCCGCGACCTGAAAGTGCTGGTGTACTGCAAGACCAGCGGCCGGGCGGCCCTGGCTGCGTGCGCGCTGCAGGACATGGGCTACCTCGACGTGCGATCCATCGCGGGTGGGTTTGATGCGTGGTGTGCGGCCGGCAAGCCCGTGGCCTCGCCCGCGTCCCCTTCGTTCGACTAACCCTAAGGAGCTCATCATGAAAGCCAACGTTGGAACCCTGGACCGCATCCTGCGCATCGCGGCCGGGCTGGTACTGATCGCGCTCGCCGCCACCGGAACCGTGGGGTGGTGGGGCTGGCTGGGTGTGGTGCCGCTGGCCACCGGCCTGTTCCGCTTCTGCCCGGCGTACACGTTACTGGGGATCAATACCTGCCCGCTCAAGCAATAGGCGAGGTAGGCGTATCGGGCTCATCGCCCGGGTTGTCACGGCTGCATAGGCCCGGCCCGCACGTCTGCTCTCGCGCAGAAACTGGGAGTACCGACGCAGCTCGACTCTTTTTACCTACAAATCCGCTCGCATGCAGAACTGAAGATGGCCTCGAGTCGTTTTGAGGAGCGTCTAGGAGTGTCTGTCTCATGCCATACCAACCAAATTTTCTGATCCCACTGAGCAGCCGCAGGGGCCAATGATGTGGCAACCGACCCTGCCATGGTGGGAGTTGGTAGCACGTGGTGTGATCGTCTACGCGCTCCTGCTGTTGCTGATTCGACTTTCCGGCCGGCGCACCGTGGGGCAGTTCACCCCCTTTGATCTGCTGGTGGTCATGCTGCTCAGCGAGTCGGTATCCAATGCCCTCAATGGAGGGGATGAATCCATCACCGCCGGCCTCATCAGCGCCGCAACGCTGATCAGCCTGAATCTACTGGTGGCGGCTGCAAGCGCACGCATCGCCAAGGTCCAAACAATGCTCCAGGGGGAACCAGTGCTGATTGGCAAAGACGGCCGGATCTTTCCCCAGACACTCAAGAAGCTCCACGTTCCCGAAGCGGACGTGCAGCAGGCTTTGCGTGAAGCCGACTGCGACATCGACCGCATGCATTGCGCATTCCTGGAAGCGGATGGCCGCATCAGCATTCTCAAGAAGCCCGCGGACTGACCCAGGAAGCCTGCGCGACACACCTGCGGGGCCCCTCCTTCAGCAATGCAGAGCGGCAAGCGTTGCTTTCACATCCGGACAGGCGATGACAGTCAAACACAAAGTTTTCTCCCGAGACCGCATGCGCCACTTGAAGGCCAGTCCGACGGTCCTGGTGCTGGTGGATTTCATCAATCCTCTGGATTTTCCCGGGGCGGAAAATTTGCTCAGAGGCGCGCTTTCCGCGGCCGCCGCAGCGGCCCGACTGAAGCGCACGCTGTCGGCCCGGGGTGTCGCCACCATCTATGCGAACGACAACTACGGCGTCTGGCATTCGGACTTCAAGGAGCTTGTGAAGGCATGCCAGGCCCTGCCGGGCGCACGGGGCGAAATGGCGTCCATGCTGGCGCCGGAGGAATGCGATCTCACGGTTCTGAAACCGCGCCACTCTGCATTCCACTCCACCCCCCTGGACCATCTGCTGCATGAACTCAAGGCGGACACGCTGGTTATCGCGGGTCTGTCCACGGACATGTGTGTGCACCTCACTGCCATGGATGCTTACATGCACGGCTACAAGGTTTGGGTGCCCAGCGACTGCACGGCCGCAGAAAGCGATAACTCCAAGGTTTTGGCCCTGCGGCAGATGTCGAGGGTGCTCAAGTGTTCCATCCGCAAGGCCATCAGGCGTTAGAGCCTGTTCACTGTCTCACAGGGGTCGCGCGTTGGAGCGCCATCGTGAGGTTGGTGGATTCGGGTGTGCGGTAGCGGACTTTGCGGGTGGTCTGCAGCGTTGCGGCGCTTGACCATGCCGAGCCATTGGCAGCGCACTGCGGTTTGGGCACCACCCGAAAAGAGCGCTGCGCGGCCCGTGGGAGAACGCGCACAGGCTCTTGGGGCAATGCTTCGCGGCAGACTCAAAGGTCGGGTAGTCCAGCGCCTACGCAGCATCCCATGCAATTCCTGCAACCAGGTGTTGCGGGGCGTCGCAGCATGGGCTTTTCTGAGCGAACGCCCGTCATGCTGCAGCCTACCCCCCTCCCCCTGATAAACACCCACGCCCGCAACGCGCCTGTCGCGATTACCGCGTCCTCACGGCCGGACTTTCCTTCCCACCCCTACACGAGCGCAGCATGAGCGCGGAGCCGCCTCCTCCCGCGCTGGCATCCAGCCCTGCCAAACGTCCGCGTGCCACGCGCCATCGCGTGGAGCCGGGGTCGCACTGGCCCCTCGGGGCCACAGCCACGCGCCATGGCGTCAATTTCGCGGTCTACTCCCGCGTCGCGGACCGTGTGGAAGTCTGCCTGTTTGCCCCTGACGGACGGGAAACGCAGCGCATTCCCCTCCCCATGCTGACGGATGACATCTGGCACGGATTCGTCCCAGGCCTGCGTGCAGGCCAGCTCTATGGATTTCGCGTGCATGGGCCGTACGATCCCGCGCAAGGCCTGCGCTGCAACCCCGCACTTTTGCTCCTGGATCCTTACGCACGAGGCATTCCCGACCGCGTGGTGGGCGCAGCCGATCAGTTTGGCTACGTGCTCGGACATCCCGATGAAGACGCAGAACCCAACCCGCATGACAATGGCCGCACAGCTCCCAAGAGCCTCGTGGTGCGCTCGCGCTTCGATTGGGGCGAAGACTGCCCACCGCGTGTCCCGCCGCGGGACACCGTGTTCTATGAAGTGCACGTGAAGGGCTTCACCCAGACCCTGAACGGCGTGGCGCCGCACCTGCGTGGCACCTATGCAGGGCTGGCCACCGACGCGGCCATCGCGCACTTGAAGAGCCTGGGGGTCACCAGCGTGGAATTGCTACCTGTGCAGGCCTTCATGGACGACCAGCGTCTGGTAGACCAAGGACTTGCCAACTACTGGGGCTACAACACGATCGCGTTTTTTGCGCCGGAACCCCGCTACGCCACCCCGCAGGCCCGGGCCCTGGATGGTGGCGTGGACGAGTTCAAGGGCATGGTCAAGGCGCTGCACGCTGCAGGACTGGAAGTCATTCTGGACGTGGTCTACAACCACACAGGTGAAGGAAACCACCTCGGCCCCACACTCAGTCTGAAAGGGCTGGACCACAGCGCCTACTACCGCCTGAGCGAGGATCCGCGCTTCTGCATGGACGTCACCGGCACTGGCAACACGCTGGACACCAGCAGCGCGCCGGCGCTGCGGCTGGTGCTCGACAGCCTGCGGTACTGGGTGCAGGAAATGCATGTGGACGGTTTTCGTTTCGACCTCGCCACGGCCCTGGGGCGCGATGGCGCGGGTGACTACACCTGGCGCGCGCCGTTTTTCACCGCCATCGCCCAAGACCCCGTGCTCGCGCAAGTCAAGCTGATTGCCGAACCGTGGGACCTGGGCCCCAACGGCTACCAGCTCGGCGGATTCCCCACTGGGTGGATGGAATGGAATGGCCGCTACCGCGATGCCGTGCGCGACTACTGGGTCAACGCCGACAGCAGCCTTCCCGCGTTTGCCGCCAGCCTGTGCGGCTCGGCCGACCTGCTGGAACCTCGCCGGCGCCGTCCCACCGCGAGCGTGAACCTGGTGACCGTGCACGATGGCTTCACCCTGGCCGACCTCGTGAGCTACGACATGAAGCACAACGAGGCCAATGGAGAGGACAATCGCGATGGTGAAAGCCACAACCGGAGCTGGAACTGCGGCGCCGAGGGCGACACGGACGACCCCGCCATCCTGGAACTGCGCGCCCGGCAGACCCGCAACTTCCTCGCCACGCTGTTTCTGTCGCACGGTACGCCGCTCCTGCTCGGTGGCGACGAGCTGGGCCGCACGCAGCGCGGCAACAACAATGGATATTGCCAGGACAACGCGCTTTCATGGTTCGACTGGGAGCGTGCCGGGACGTTTTCCGAACTAACGGCCTTCACGCGCGGCCTGCTGGCGTTGCGCCGCAGCCTGCCGGTCGTGCGGCTGGAGAGCTGGCCCCACCACTCGGCGGGCGCTTCCGCCTGCGTGACGGTGGACTGGCACAGCGTGTGGGGGCAGAGCATGACAGCCGAAGAGTGGGATGACCCTGCCGTGCGCTGCGTGGCGGCCGTCATGGAAAGCCGCCATGGCGGCGAAGACGCATTGCTGGTGCTCTTCAACGCATCTGCCGAGGAGGCTGTTTTCACGCTGCCGGTGGACGAAGTGCCCCGCACATGGACGCTGCGGCTGGACACACGCGGCGCGCAAGTGGTGGTATCGCCGTCGGACAGCCAGCCAGGCCCTGAGCCCATCACCTGTGTGCAATCGGGGGAGCACTACACACTGCTGCCCCATTCCATGGCGGCATTCACCACTCCGTCATCGCCGTCTTCCCCAATGGCTGCACCGGACCCACTGGCCGCCCCCGCGCGTGCATCGCACCCGCAACCTGCCCCGGACCCGGACCCCACAGATCGGCCCGTTCCATGAGCACACCAGGCAGCTCCAAACCCAGCACTGCGGCGGGTCATTCCATGCGTTTTGGCGCACGCCTGCGCGCAGATGGCGGCGTGGATTTCAACCTGTGGGCACCCCAAGCACGCAGTGCGGCTGTGCTGTACCGGCACGGCGCAGAGGAAGGCCAACTGGACTGCCTGCAGGCCACATCCGAGCCGGGCGGCTGGTGGCACGCGCACATTGAGGATGCCACCGCACACACCCGCTACCAGTGGCAGATCAACGATTCCTTGCGCGTGCCAGACCCTGCCGCCCGCGAGGCTCCCCACGGGCCGCACGGTCTTTGCCGGGTCACCGAACCCAGCAGGTACTCTTGGCACCGGCCCGATTGGCGGGGCCTCGCCTGGGAGGAACTGGTGTTTTATGAGCTGCACATCGGCACCTTCACACCCGCGGGCACCTATGAGGCGGCAGCCGCCGAGCTGCCCCGGCTTGCCGATCTGGGCTTCACCGCCATCGAGCTGATGCCGCTGGCCACGTTCGGCGGCCAATGGGGCTGGGGGTATGACGGCGTCCTGCCGTTCGCGCCGCATCCGGCCTACGGCACCCCCGACGACCTCAAACGCTTTGTCGACGCCGCCCATGCGCTTGGGCTGTGCGTTTTCCTGGACGTGGTCTACAACCACTTTGGCCCCGACGGCAATTACCTGCACGCATACGCGCCGACATTTTTCTCGGCGACCAACGACAGCCCGTGGGGGCCCGCGATCAATTTTGACGGCGAAGGCAGCGCCACGGTGCGCGAATTCTTCGTGCACAACGCCCTGTACTGGATCGAGGAGTTCCGCATGGACGGCCTGCGGCTGGATGCCGTGCATGCCATCGTGGACGACGGGCGTCCTCACATCCTGCAAGCCATCAGCGACGCGGTGCGCGTCTCGGCACAGTCAGCGGGCAGGCACGTGCATCTGGTGCTTGAAAACGAAAAGAACCAGACTGCGTGGCTGCGCGCGCCCGAGGGTGCCAGTCCGATTTACGACGGTCAATGGAACGACGATTTCCACCATGCGCTGCATGTGGCGCTGACGGGCGAGTCGCACACCTACTATGCCAAGTTCGCCCGCGACCCGATGACTCTGCTGGCACGGGTGATGACCCACGGCTTCGCCTTCCCTCACGGGCGCTTGGCGACCGACTCCGACCCGCCGCTCGCATTGACGGCCATGGTGAACTTCCTGGGCAACCACGACCAGGTGGGCAACCGCGCCTTTGGCGAGCGCCTGGCGCACTTGGTGCCTGAGCCCGCTGCAGAACTGGCGCTGTTGTTGGTGCTGCTCACGCCCGCCATCCCCATGGTCTTCATGGGCGACGAGTTTGGCGCATCCACGCCGTTTCTGTATTTCGCCCACTGGGAGGGCGAGTTGCGCGATGCCGTGCGCGCGGGACGCCAGAACGAGTTCAGCCATGCTCAGCCAGAGAAAGGGGCCCTTCCGGATCCCTGCGATGCCGCCACCTGGACCGCAAGCCGCCTCCACTGGGAAGAGTCGGAGTTGCCGGACGGGCGGGCGCGCTGCGCCCTGCTGCAACGCGCACTGGAGGTGCGCCGCGAATGGCTGACCCCACAGGCCCGCCACCTGGCCACCGGCGGCCACACCGCCGAGCGGGTGGGCGCCCATGGCTTGCGCGTGGTGTGGACGTACCGCCACGGGATGCGCTGGTGCCTGGAAGCCAACCTCGGGCCGAAGCCGTTGATCATCACCTTGCCGCCCCCTTCTGGCGTGCCCGTGCTGGAGCACCGCTGGGACGCGCAAGCACCTGGCGCACAGCCGGCCTGGGCGCCCTGGTCCGCCCGCTGGACCTGCACCCCTGCGCACCCATGAATACACCTGCTTTTCCTCCTTTCTCCGAGCCCGACACCGAACTGCGGCAGCGCGCCGAACGCGCGGGCATTGCCACCGCCTACACAGGCTTCTGGGGGGATTCCGTGCGCGTCGGCGCCGACGTGCTGACCCAGGCCCTCCACGCCATGGGCCGGCATACCGACACCAGCGCCGTGCCCGAAGCCGTGGTGGCGTGCGCAGGCCAGGCGCAGCAGCTGCAGCTGCCGGTCGCGGGCCCTTGGCAATTGCACAACATCGACGTGCCGGATAGCGCCCCTTGCGCCAGCGGCGACGGGGCCGCCGCCGAACTGCCTGCCACGCTGGAGCCTGGCTACTACCGCCTGTGCGCCCCGGACAGCGTGCGCACGGTACTGGTGGCGCCGGCCCAGTGCTGGTTGCCCGAGGGGCTGACCCAGGGCGAGCGCTGGTGGGGCCTCACCACCCAGATGTACGCCCTGCGCTCGGAGCGCAGCTGGGGGATTGGCGATTTCAGCGACCTCGCGCGGTGCGCCACCATCGCCGCCGCCCAGGGCGCGGCGTTTGTGGGCGTGAGCCCGCTGCACGCCCTGCGCCCCGGCCAGCCCGAGGCCGCCAGCCCCTACAGCCCCAGCAGCCGGGTGGCGCTGAACGTACTGCACATCGACGTCACAGGTGTGCCGGAGTATCTGCACTGCCAGGCAACCCAGTCACTCGTCGCCGGCCCCGCATTCCAGGCGCAACTGCAAGCCGTCCAGCAAAGCACGACTGTCGACTACACGGCAGTGGCCGCCCTCAAGGAGGCGGCCTTGACCCTTCTTTGGAAAACGTTTCAGCAGACGGCCTGGACGGGCGATGCGGCCCGGGGCGATGCCTTCGACCTGTTTTGCCGAACCCACGAAACAACGCTGGGCCCGCATGCGCGTTTCGAGGCCATTCAATCCGCGCTGCAGGCGGCGGATGCGTCGGTTTGGGGGTGGCCCGCCTGGCCACAACCTTTGCGCGATCCAGAGAGCGCTGCGGTACATGAATTCCTGCAAGGGCACGCAGACCTGGTGAACTACCGCTTCTGGCTGCAATGGCTGGCCCACGAACAGCTGGCGCAAGCGGCTGCGACCGCTCGTGCGCTCATGCCCATCGGGCTGTACTGCGATCTGGCTGTCGGTGCGGCGGACGGCGGCACTGACACCTGGGCCGAACAGGCACTGTATGCGCGCGGCATGAACGTCGGAGCGCCGCCCGACCCGCTCAGTACACAGGGCCAGGACTGGGGTCTGCCGCCTGTCAATCCCGTAGCGCTGACGGCGGCACACTTCCAACCGTTTCGCCGCCTGCTGGCTGCGGTCATGCAATATGCCGGCGCGCTGCGCATGGACCATGCCATGGCCCTGATGCGGCTGTTCTGGACCTGCCCGGCCGGTGGCACCTACGTGACCTACCCGTTGCAGGCCTTGCTGGCGGTGCTGGCCATTGAAAGCCATCACCATCGCTGCATGGTCATCGGCGAAGACCTGGGCAACGTCTCACCACAGATGCGGCAAGCCATGGCCGAGCATGCCTTGCTCTCGTACCGGCCCCTCATTTTCGAACGGATGGAAGGCGGTGCCTTCCGCCCTCCCACGCAATGGCCTGTAGCGGCCCTGGCCGTGGTGAGCACGCACGACCTGCCCACCTTGGCGGGCTTCTGGGCAGGCGCCGACCTGGCCGTGCAACAGCAACTCGGGTGGCTTCGCGACGACACCTACCTGCAGGCGCTGCTGGCGCGTGGACAGGACCGGACCCACCTGCTGGCCGCCCTGGAGGCGGAGGGGCTGCTGCCGGAGGGTGTCACGCTCGACCCACAGTCAGCCCCGGAAATGACGCCCGAGCTTGCCGCAGCCGTGCACCGCTTTCTGGCGCGGACCCCATGCCAGCTGGTCGGCGTGCAGCTGGAGGATCTTCTGGGGCAGCGGGAACAGCCGAATGTTCCGGGCACCACCGACAACGTGCACCCCAACTGGCGCCGGCGCATGGCGGTCCCACTGCAGGATCTGGCCACCGCACCCTTTTTTGCGGCCATCACATCCGCGGTCCGGAGCGAACGCGCAACCTCCTTCCCGCGCACGGCTGCCGTGCCCGCGCTGGACACCGCAGAAATTCCCCGCGCAACCTACCGCGTGCAGCTGCACGCCCAGTTCAACTTTGAGCAGGCCCGTGCTGTCGTCCCTTACCTGCACGCACTGGGTGTGAGCCACCTCTACACGTCGCCTTACCTCAAAGCCAGCGCAGGCAGCACCCATGGCTACGACATGGTGGATCCTTCGGAGATCAACCCCGAAATCGGAACGCCCGCCCAGCAGGAAGCACTGTGCACCACGCTGGCGGAGCACGGGATGGCTCACCTGCTGGACACCGTGCCAAACCACATGGGTGTGGACGACCCCGGCAACCGCTGGTGGAACGACGTGCTGGAGCATGGCCTGTCGTCTCCCTATGCGAGCACCTTCGACATCGAATGGAATCCCGCTGAGCCGCAGACAGGCCACCGTGTGCTGCTGCCAGTGCTGGGTGACCACTACGGCAAGGTCCTGGAGGCAGGCGAGCTCCAGGTGCGCTTTGACAGCGAGAAAGGCCGTTTCTTCGTGGCTTATTGGGAGCGGACTTTCCCGCTCGACCCCCGCAGTTACGCCGCGCTGCTGGGGGCCGCTCCCCTGCCGGTTGCCGCCGAAGGCGCGAGCCAAGACGACGTTTCTGCCGTCCACTCCCTGATCGATGCGTTCGCCATGCTGCCAGCGCAAGACACCCCCGATGCCGCTGCCCGCCTCGCTCGACTTCGCGACACCGTCCTGCATCAGCAGCGTCTGGCGGAATCCGCCGCGCGTTTCCCTTGGGTTCGCGACTGGATTGATGCCAACCTGCGCCACGTCAACGGCACGGCCGGGGTGGCGAGCAGTTTCGATTTGCTGGACCAGTTGCTCGGGAGCCAGGCCTACCGCCTGGCCGACTGGCGGGTGGCGGGCGATGACATCAATTACCGGCGCTTCTTCAACATCAACACGCTGGCCGCCATCCGCATGGAAGACCCGTCCGTGTTCGAAGCCGTGCACGCCCAAACCTTGCGGTGGCTGGCCGAGGGCAAGGTCCACGGTTTGCGCATCGACCACCCGGACGGCTTGGCACACCCCGCCGAGTACTTCGAACGCCTGCAGCAACGCTACCAGCAACTGCGCCAGGCGAGGGGGCTACCGCCACGCGCGCTGTACCTTGTCGTCGAGAAGATCGTGGCCGAACATGAGCCGCTGCCGGCGGACTGGCGAGTTCATGGCGGCACAGGCTACCGTTTTGCCACGCTGGTCAACGGCCTCTTCGTCGATGCCGATGCACAAGAGCGCTTCGACAAGATCTACACGGACTTCACGCAGGAAACTCTCTCGCTGGAAGACGCGACGCGCGAATGCAAACGCCTGATCATCGAAACCGCACTGTTCAGCGACCTGGAATGGCTCGTGAACACCCTGAAGCGGATTACGCGTGCAGACCGCCGGGTGTGCGACTTCACGCGCAATCAGCTGCGCGTGGTGTTGATAGAGGTCGCAACGCAGTTTCCGGTGTACCGCACCTATGTGGTCCCCGGCGCCGCCCCCAGCGCGTCGGATGTGCAGCACATCGATCGCGCCCTGGCCGCCGCCCGCCGGCGCCTGGGCACTGCCGAAGGGGGTGTGCTCGTGTTCCTGCGCTGTGTGCTGCTGGCCGAAGGAGAAGGTGCGTCCGCCGCGCTCCAGGCAGACTTCGTGCGCCGCTGGCAGCAGTTCACTGCGCCCGTGATGGCCAAGGCCGTGGAGGACACCCTTTTCTACCGCTACGTGCGCCTGGTTTCGCTCAACGACGTCGGCGCCGAACCCCAGCGCTTTGGCATGCCCATCGCCGGCTTTCACCATGCAACCCTGCAGCGCAGCCGCCACGAGCCCTACGGCATGCTGGCGACATCGACCCACGACAGCAAGCGATCGGAGGATGTTCGGTCCCGGCTCAATGTCCTGTCGGAGCTCGTGAGCGAATGGCAGGAGACGGTACACGCGCTGCAGGAGGCCGCGGAACCATTCCAGACCACGGTAGACGACCTCCCCGCACCCAGCGCCCATGACCGCTGGGCACTCTTCCAGGCCCTGGTGGGGATCTGGCCCGCCGAGGGCGCAGACGCGAACGAGCGCCCGCTGCTGCGCGAACGCATCCAGAACTACATGGTCAAGGCCATGCGCGAGGCCAAGCAGGAAACCAACTGGCTTTTCCCCCACCAGGCCTATGAAGAGGCGGTGGCGAGGTACATCGAAAAGGCGCTCTTTTGCGAGCCGTTTCGCAGCACCCTGCAGGATTGGGTGGGTCGCATCGCGCCCTACGGCTTTCGCAACAGCTTGAGCCAACTGGCCATCAAGCTGCTGGTTCCTGGTGTGCCGGATATCTACCAAGGCTGCGAGCAATGGAACTTTTCACTGGTCGACCCCGACAACCGACGCCCCGTGGACTTTACAGCGCTGCAGTCTTCGCTGGCGCCGCTGCAGGCGCTGTATGCCGACGGCGCCTTTCCGTCTGCCGAGCAGTGGAAGATCCTTTTGAGGCCGGGTGGGGCATCCCTGCCGGCAGCGACCAAGCAACTGGTGACCTGGCGACTACTGCAGCTGCGCGCGCGCCACCCCGCTTTGTTGCGAGACGCCATCTACCTGCCGCTGGCGGTGGATGGCCCGGCGGCAGACCATGCCCTCGCATTCGCCCGCATCCATGAAGGCCGCGCCGTGGTCCTGGTGTGCAGCCGCCTCCTGGCCAAGTGGGAAACACAGCACCAGTTCGACTGGGGAGCCACGCAAGTGGCGCTGGGCAGTGCCCATCCCGTCTTGGCCAAGCCGCCAGCGTGGACCAACCTGTTCACAGGCGCCCGACTGGCGAACGCGCCCGCCGCACCGCTGGCGGAAGTGCTAGGGAATGTCGGCGCCCAGGGCGCCCAGCTTCCGTTTGCCGTCTTGGTCGCTGAGAACGCGGACTTTTGAATCGGCATCCTGATGCGGAACCGCTGGGGCTGCGCTTTCCAAGCCTTGCGCGGCGCTTCGACAAGCTGAGCTTCGGCGGAGGAAAGGAATTGAAGCCGGATCCATCGTTCAAGTAACGAACAGACTCTTTGCGGGTCTCAAAAGCCCGGCTTGGCCACCATCAACCAGAAGACGGCCAGAAAGGCGAGCAATGCAGGCACCCCCAGGGCAAACCACCAGCCGAAGTACCGCCAGAACGCCGGTGTGAGCGGCCGCCCGGCCCGTGCCGAAGCAAGGGCTTCATCGCGCATCCGGGTTTGCAGCCAGACCACGGGGAGCCAGCAAGCGATCGCCACCGCATAAAGGCCCACAGACCAGGCCACCCAACCCGTTTCCATCGACAGGCCGGCCAGCCGCATCAGCCACCATCCGCTCACGGGCTGGAGCACCGCAGTCGTCGCGGTGAAAATCCAGTCGGCGCGCACCACCCAGCGGCAGACGTGCGCCACCACGGTCGCGTCACGGCCCCCCACTGCTGTCAGCAAGTAGAACGCAGAGCCAACGCCCGTGCCGAAAAGAAGCGTCGACGAAAGAACGTGCAGCCACTTCACCAAGAGGTAATCCATGCGCCTGACACTAAGCGAGCACGCCACTGGCTTGTGACAGACACCACGCGGAGCCAGGAACGCTGCGATCCTACAGACAAGCGCCTTGCCGCGGCCACACTGGCTGCATGGATCATCCATCACCGACGATTGCACAGCGAGCTCTGGTGGCCGGCAGCTGCGCCAGCGTGCTCTCCGCCGCTGTCCTGGCCCTTGCGGGGCAGCGGGAGGCCGGCAGCGCCGCGGCCCCCATCAACGCCGTCAGCCATTGGTACTGGGGAGACAGGGCGTTTCGCCAGCAGGGGCCCGATGTCCTGCACACGGCCCTGGGGTACGCCACCCACCACAGCGCGTCGATCTTCTGGGCGGCCCTGCTCGCGTGGTATCTGCACCGCCATCCCCAGCGGAACTCCCCTGCCCAGCTTGCCCTGGCCAGCGTGGCGACCAGCGCCATCGCGTGTCTGGTCGACTTCCGGTTCACCCCGGACCGGTTGATGCCTGGCTACGAACATCGGCTGTCGCGCAAGGCGCTGGCAGCCACCTATGCCGTCTTCGCCGTGGGACTGGCGCTGGGGGCATTGCTCACCACGCGCCGCGGCAGCGCGCGCCCGCGTTGAACCCCGTTCTTCCTTCCTCGCACCAAATTTCCATGAATCAACCCAAGCAGCCCTCCCGCGGCATTCCGACGTCGTCCAGCAGAAACCGCCGTGCGACCCACCGAACCGTGGTTCTCGCCGCCATCGTGGCAGCCCTGGTTCTAGTGGCGATGTGGGTGCCGTGGTAGCTGCGCGAACCGCAGCGCCCCTCAGCCCGCCACCACGCGGTTGCGCCCGGCGTTTTTCGCCTCGTAGAGCGCAGCGTCCGCACGGGCCAGCAGTTTGTCAAGGGAGTCGCCCTCGGGCAGGCTGGCCGTCACACCAATGCTCACCGTGCATCCGATCTCGTGATCCCCCGGCATGCACGCCTTGCGGATGCGTTCGGCCACCTTCAAGGCTTCGTCCAGGGTAGTTTGCGGCAGCACCAGCACGAACTCCTCGCCACCAAAGCGGCCCAGCAGCTCCTTGCGGCGCAACTGGCCTTGAACCTTGGCGGCAAAATCCACCAGCACCCGGTCGCCCATCTGGTGCCCATGGGTGTCGTTGATGACCTTGAAGCGGTCCAGGTCCATGATGAGAAATGCCAGGGATTGGCCGGTGCGCTGGCAACGTTCGAGTTCGATGGCGCAGGCCTCATCCATGTAGCGCCGGGTCAAGGTGTTGGTCAGCGAATCGCGCGTCGCCAAGTGCTCCAGTTCAGCCCGCAGGCGGTCGCCGGCCATGAGCACCGCCCCCACCGAAAACAGCAGGACGGACACCGAAAAACTGGCGATGAAAAGCGCCTGCTGGGGCGTGGCGTCAAGAATGGTGTCGCCCGCCGGCCAAATGAACGTGGTGGCGAGGCGGACCACCTGCACGGCCGCGATGTACGTGAGCACCGCCACTGTCAGCCAGCGCGAAAAGCTCCCCATGCCCCGTTGCACGATGAACCACGCATGCCGCGCGAAGATCGCGGCCATCAGCGCAGCCATGAGGCGCAGGCGGGCGGAATAGTTGGGATCCCCCCAGGTGAACCACGCAGTGGCGAGCACCACCGCGCCGATCATGCCCAGCCACCGCAGGGTGTGAGGCTGAACGTCGTGGAAGCGCTGCGTCCCGGCGTAGAGCCGGTAGACGCCCCAGCTGAGCAAAAAATTGGGCACGACGGTGGTGAGTATCTCTGGCAGCTTACCCCGCGAAGCCGCCAGGATGCCGCCGCCCACGATGATCAGGAGCGCCTGAGACCAATGACCCAGGCCCTGAATGCCGGGCGGGTAGCTGCGCTTGAGCGCGTACAACACCAGCGCCATCAGCGCGCTCATGGCGCTGATCAGGACGATGGCGGTTCGCGGGTCTATCAGGTTCATGGTGCTCAGAGTGTGCCTGAGCCGCTTGGCAGCCGCCAGCGGCCCGGATGGACGCCACGGGACGCCACCGCGCACCTTGCAAGGACAACCCCAACCGCCCTCAGGGCCTTGCTAACTCGAGCGCCACGTGGCCCATCACCGTGCCCAAGGCTTCCGACTGTTCTTTCAAGCTGGCGGCGGAGGCGCCGCTGTGCTCCACCAAGGCGGCATTCCGCTGGGCAAGCTCTTCCAATTGCAGGACGGCATGTCCCATTTCGGCGATGCTGGCGCCCTGCCCGGCAGTGGATGCGTGAATCTCGCCGATCACGCCCACCACCTGCTGCACGGCCGACACAATCTCGGTAATCGTGCTACCTGCACCGTGGACCAGTTGAGCCCCCTCCTGCACCAGGTCCACAGAGGATGAAATCAGCCCCTTGATCTCGCGGGCGGCCTGGGCGCTGCGCTGTGCCAGCTTGCGCACCTCCGCCGCTACGACGGCAAAGCCGCGCCCCTGTTCGCCAGCACGCGCGGCCTCCACGGCGGCATTGAGCGCCAGGATATTGGTCTGGAACGCAATCCCATCAATCACGCCGATGATCTCGGAGATCTTCCCTGACGCAGCGCTGATCGCGTCCATGGTCTGCACTGCCTGCCCCACCACCGCGCCGCCATGGCTGGCCACTTCGGACGCCCGCACGACCAGCAACTTGGCCTTGTGCGTGGCGTCGGTATTGGCGCCAACCGCCTCCGTCAACTGGAGCATTGCAGCGGAAATCTCCTTGAGGCGCGACACCGTCAGGCCGGTGCGGTGGCTCAGGTCCTGGTTGCCTAGGGCGATCTCCTCTGCGGCAAGGCGCACCGAGGCACTCGCATCGCGAATGCGGGAAAGCACCGCGGCCTGCTGGTCGGCGAACGCATTGAAGCTGGCCGCGATGTCCGCCAACTCGTCCGTGCCGCGCGCGTCCATGTGGCGTGGGCGATAGGCTGCGTCTTCACCCGAAGTTACTTCGCGCATGGCGTCGCGCAGTTGCCCCAGGCGGACCAGGCGGTGCGCAATAAAGCCCCCCAGCAAGGCAGCGGTGGCCATCAGCACCAGCAGGCTCACGGCCACCGAGACCGTCAGCATTGCGGTGATCGGCTCCAGCGCCTGGGCTTCGTGCAATAGCACGGCCAGCCGCCAGTCCGTGCCCTCCACGGGTACCACCATCAGCAAGAACTTGGTTCCACCCCGTCGCACCGGGACCAACGTGCCGCTGGCGGCGGCCTGTTGCAAGGCTTGCGGCGTGAGTTCGGCCAACACATCGGTCGACGGAGCAAGGAGCATGCGATCTTCAGGGTGGGCAATGACCACGCCGTCGGCATTGACCAAAAAAGCTTCGCTGTCGAACGTAGGGCGGATGGAGGCCACGTTGGCCAGCACCGCGTCCATGGAGGCATCGGCCGTACCCACGCTGGTCACGGCGGACTTCGGCCCCACCGGCGCCGCGAATGTGATCACCAATGGCCCTTCAGAACCCGCCGCGCGGTAAGGAGAAGTCACCACGGGCTGGCCCAGTTGCAGCGCCTGCGCGTAACCCGGCTTGGCCAGGGCGGAGCCAGACGACGCCCCTGCCGTCACATAGTCGAAATACGCGCCCACAAACTGCCCTGCATCGCGCAGCATGAGCAAGGACTTGGAGGGCTCCGGGTCGTTGGTCGCAGCCTGTACCAGGCTGAGCTTGGATTGAACCCATTCGGAGATGCCCTTGGCATGGCTCCTGGCGAGCGCCAGATTTTGCTCGGCCAAGCCCTGGTAGGCCCGCTCCCGGGCGGTGAAATAGTTGGTGAGCGTGATGGCAAGCACCCCCAGGGCCAGGCACAGCAGCGACGTGAGGACGATCTGCGTCTTGAGCGATTTCAGCATGGCAGTACACCTTGAGGGGTGTGGGGCGCAGCGCGTGCACAGGCGTGCCTCCCGCCCAGACCGGGATGCCCAAATGAGATTGGAAAGCGGGACAGCGCCCTTGGCCACCGCCCCGCAGCCGCAGCGAGGAAGTGCCGCTCAGTCCAGCTGCCCCTGGCACACGTACTTGGTGTGCAGGTAGTCGTCCAGCCCGTGTGTCGATCCCTCGCGCCCGTAGCCCGACTCCTTAACACCGCCAAACGGTGCGGCCTCGGCCGCCAGCGCGCCTTCGTTGATGCCGACGATGCCTGTCTCCAGCAGCTCGGCCACGCGCCAGATGCGGCGCACGTTCTGGCTGTAGAAGTAAGCGGCCAGACCGAACGGCGTGCCGTTGGCGGCGGCAATCACTTCGGCCTCGTCGTCGAACACGGTGAGCGGCGCCACGGGCCCGAAGGTCTCCTCGCAGGCGCAGGCCATGGTGGCGTCCGCCCCCGCCAGCACGGTGGGTGCGTAGTAGGTGGCGCCGAGCTCCCGCAATCGCTTGCCGCCCGTGAGCACACGGGCACCCTTGGCCACGGCGTCGTTGACGTGCCGCTCGATCTTCTCCACCGCGCGGTCGTTGATCATGGGACCGATCTGCGAGGCCGGATCGCTGGCAGGGCCAACCTTCAGCGACGAGACCTTGGCGGCCAGTTGGTCCGCGAAGGCATCGAACACCTGGCGGTGCACGAACACCCGGTTGGGGCTCACGCAGGTCTGGCCGCCATTGCGGAACTTGGCGGCCATGAAGCCTTGCACGGCGGCGTCGATATCGGCGTCTTCAAACACAATGAAAGGCGCGTTGCCGCCCAGCTCCAGCGACAGCTTCTTGAGCGTGTCCGCACTGCGGCGCGCCAGGTGCTTGCCCACGGGCGTGGAGCCGGTGAACGTGATCTTGCGCACGCGGCTGTCATCCAGCCACACGTCCACGACTTCGGGGGTCTTCTCGCGCGAGGCGGTGACGATGTTGAGCACCCCGGGCGGCACCCCGGCCTCATGCGCCAGCAGCACCAGGGCCAGCGAGGTCAGCGGCGTGTCTTCGGCGGGCTTGCACACCACGGTGCAGCCCGTGGCCAGCGCCGGGGCAATCTTGCGCGCGATCATCGCGGCCGGAAAGTTCCACGGCGTGATGGCGGCCACCACGCCCACGGGCTCTTTCAGGGCGAACATGCGGCGGCCGGGCACGGGCGCGGGAATGACCTCGCCGTTCATGCGCGTGGCCTCTTCGCCAAACCATTCGATATAGCTGGCGGCGTAGGCGACCTCGCCCTTACCCTCTGCCAAGGGCTTGCCTTGCTCCATGGAGATCAGCGCGCCCAGGTCATCACTGTGCGCCACGACCAGATCGTTCCAGCGCTTGATGATGGCCGCGCGCTGTTTGGCGGGCACCTTGCGCCAGGTGGGGAAGGCAGCGTGCGCGGCGTCCAGTGCAGCGCGGGCTTCGTCAGCGCCGGAGTCAGGCACCGAGGCGATGACGGCGCCGGTGGCAGGGTTGGTCACATCCAGCCGGGCGGCCGTGTCGGCGGCCCAGGCGCCGTTGATGAAGTTGGCGTTGCGGATCAGGTCGATGCGGGCAAGGGTGAGGGACATGGCGGTTCTTTCCAGTAATTTTTGAACAAATCGGCCCCTAGCGCTTATTGGAAAAGCGCAAGCAGCTATCAAATCAGGAGTAATTGCAGAAGACGCGCTCAGTCTCCTGCCACCCGCGCCGCAATCGCCTCGCCCACCTGCGTGGTGCTG
>NZ_JALEGG010000004.1 GCF_022763525.1 Acidovorax sp. | reverse complement strand
CTGCTGTGCTGGCAAGGCAGCCGGGCCTACATGGGCCAGCCCGCCGTCCGCACCCGCCATGCCGTGGGGGCCGTGGCGGTGTTGCTGGTGCTGTCGGTGTACTTCACCGCGGCCCAGCCGAACCCGGGTGCGCGGTTTGCGTTGATGGGCCTGTTTTCGGGCACCTGCTTCCTGCTCACGGCGCGCACTCTGGCGCATGGGGGCCTTCGCCAAGTACCCGCCCGGTATCTGCTGGCCGGTGTGATGGTGGTCCATGGTGTCTGGGTGCTCATTCGGCCTTTGCTTTTCAGGCTGGCGGCCCAATCATCAACGGAGACGCAAACCGGCCTGCTGGCGCAGCTTTCGCAGTTTGTGACGCTGGAGGCCACGGTGGCGCTGGTGCTCATTGCCTTTTGCGTGCTGGTGCTGACCAACGAGTTCGCCACCACCGAGCTACGGCGCCTGGCGGAGGTCGACGCGCTCACGGGCGTCTTCAATCGGCGGGCCTTCCTCACCCTGCTGGACAAGGCGCTGAGCCGGGCGCAGCGCATGCAGACGACGTTGCCGGTACTGCTGATCGATCTGGACCACTTCAAGAGGATCAATGACACCTGGGGGCACCAACGGGGCGACGAAGCGCTGCGGCACTTCGTTGAGCTGGCGCACCGCTGCCTGCGCAAGGAAGACATCATCGGCCGGCTGGGCGGCGAGGAATTTGCCATCTTTCTGCCGGATGTCGACAGTGCAGGGGGACTCACGGTGGCCGAGCGGCTCAGAGCCTTGGTAGAGGCCCATCCGCTGGAGGTCGAGGGCCGCAGTCTCTCGATGACGGTGAGCATCGGCGTGGCGCTGGCCAGCACGGGCGACACCGCGCAGACGGCGCTGCAGCGGGCGGATGCCGCGATGTATGCCGCGAAGGAGCGCGGGCGCAACCGCGTCGAGATTTCCCAGTTGCAGGTACAGGGCGCCTGCGTGGGGGCGTAGCCAGACCACGCGGCTTCGGGCTATCGCCGCTGTTGTCGCTGCATCTGCATCTGCAGCTGATGTTGGCGGTGTGGCTTCTGTGTCGGCTGCACGACGCGCAGTTGGCGGGCCCGGCTTGGTCCTCCCGCAAAATGGCGGGCTGCGTCCGAACAGTGCCAGCGCATCCCTGCCAACCCCACGCCGCCCATTCGCATGAACACCTCTCCTCGCGATGACGCTTCTGGCGTTTCTGGCACTCCGGGCCATCACCGGTTCGCTTCTCTGGTCCCTTCAGCCTCTCGCCGTTCGTTCCTGCGGCGTGGAGTGCTCGTCGCCGGGGCTGGCGTGGCTGCGGGTGGCGGGTATCTGGCCTACCGCGCTGGCGAGGGGCGTCAACTGGTCTTTGCGGTATTGGGCGAGGCCATGCGAGAGGTAGAGCGCCTCTCGGCTGCCGGAGTGCGTGCGCTGGAGCCGGTCACGGCCTGGAACTGGTCGCAGACGCTGGTGCATTGCGCGCAGAGCATTGAGTATTCGCTGTCGGGCTTCCCGGCCCCTAGGTCGGTGCTGTTCCAGAACACACTGGGTGCCGCGGCATTTCACGTGTTTGCCCTGCGGGGGCGGATGAACCACAACCTGGCCGAGCCGATCCCCGGCGCGCCGGCGCTGGACGCGGCCGTGCCCGACGCTTCAGCCGCCCTGGTCCGGCTGCGCCAAGCCGTGCAGGGCTTTGCGATCCACGCCGGCCCACTGCACCCGCACTTTGCCTACGGGCCACTGAGCAAGGTGCAATACGAGCAGGCGCACGCCATGCATCTGGCCAACCATCTCTCGGCGTTTGAGGTGCGCGGCGGATGAGCGATTCAGGGCGAAAAGCGGTTGATTGCTATCAATAATATAGCTTCAAACGCTTGTCGATACAGCGCCAGCACCCTGTTTGTTGCCATGCCGGATTCGCGGCGCTTCAGCCCAGATCGTCAAAGCTCCACTGGGCGCAAAGTGCATCAAAGCGATCAGCGTCCAGGACGCTCAGGAACAGGCCCGGTTCTGCAAGCTTGTCGTCGGTGTGCAGGTACCACACCAGCGCCTGCGGCCCCACGGTAAAGATGCGCAGCCCCGCCAGATCTACCACGGGCTGCGCGTGCATGGCCTCAAGCAGCGAGGCCAGCTCTCCAGGGGCCGAGAGCCCGCTCGCGCGCATGCCGCAGAATGGGTAGCCACCCTGGGCCATCTGGTAGTAGGCGGTGGCGTGCAAGAAGCCGTCCAGTGCCGCGGGCTCCTCGTGCCAGTCGGGTGCGTCCAGATCGGCGGTCTGCCAGACGCGTTGCTGGGCATCGGCGGCCCACCAGCACACGGCCTGGTTCTCTTCCAGAAACAGCAGCTTGCCGTCCAGGCACTCCCAGTCTTGCAACGGCGCAAACCGCTGAAAACCATCCATCAAACCTGCATGGCGGCCCACGGCCGCATAGAAGTCATGCAGGGCAGGGGGTACCGGGCACCCGAGACTGTGGCAGGCGGCTGCCAGTTCGGCCTCTGGCACGCCGTCTTCCGGGCGCAACGGGCGACCCAGCAGCCAAGTCAGGGTGTTTGAAAGAAGTGGGATGGTGTCGGCAGTCATGGGGCTCCTGTTTCAGCGCGCAGGCGGGATGCTGGGTTAGGGAGAAAGGCGCAGGTCGATGGATGACTGCCGCAGCTTTGGGGCGCGGGGTGCGAAGCCGCTCTTGCCCCCAGCCGAATGGGCTCAGTTGCCTGCAAGGGGTGGATCATGCGCAAGCGCGACGAAGTGGGCCGGGAGAAGGGGAAGACGTCAGGTCACAGGAAGTCCACGCTCCCCGGCCGCCCGGCCAGGCACAGCTCCGCAATGGGAGCGGGCTGGCCGGCTACCCGCCGGCCGCGCCGCCACACGCCCAGGCGCTGCGCACGCAGGCGGATGGCGTCCACCGGGCTGCGGGCGTGCAGCAGCACAAAGTCGGCATGGCAGCCTGGGGCGATGCCGTAGCCTTCCAGCCCCAGCAGCCGTGCGGGATTCACGGTCACGGCGTCAAAGCACTGGCGCATCGCGGCCTGGCTGGTCATCTGCCCAACATGCAGGCCCATGTGTGCTGCCTCCAGCATGTCGGCGCTGCCGCCGCTGTACCACGGGTCCAGCACGCAGTCGTGGCCAAACGCCACCGTCAGGCCTGCGGCCATCAGCTCGGGCACGCGGGTCATGCCCCGTCGCTTGGGGTAGGTGTCGTGGCGGCCCTGCAGGGTGATGTTGATGAGCGGGTTGGCCACCACGCCCAGGTCGGCTTCGGCCATCAGGGGGATGAGCTTGCTCACGTAGTAGTTGTCCATGCTGTGCATGGAGGTGAGGTGCGAGCCTGTGACGCGGCCGTGCAGGCCCAGGCGCTGGGTTTCATACGCCAGGGTTTCCACATGGCGCGAGTGCGGGTCGTCCGATTCGTCGCAGTGCATGTCCACGCGCTTGCCGCGTTCGGCCGCCAGTTCGCACAGGATCTTCACGCTCTCGGCCCCCTGGGCCATGGTGCGCTCGAAGTGGGGGATGCCGCCCACCACGTCCACGCCCAGGTCCAGCGCGCGCCTCAGGTTGTCGAGCCCTCCCGGCGCGCGCAGCACGCCGTCTTGCGGAAAGGCTACCAGCTGCAGGTCGAGGTAGGGGGCCACGCGCTGCTTCACATCCAGAAGGGCTTGCACGGGCAGCAGGCTTGGATGGCTCGTATCCACATGGCTGCGGATGGCCAGCAGCCCGCGCGCCACCGCCACGTCGCAATAGCGCAGGGCCCGTTCGACAATGGCCTCGTGCGTCAGCGTGGGCTTGAGTTCGCCCCACAGCGCGATGCCTTCGAGCAGCGTGCCGCTTTCGTTCACGCGCGGCTGGCCGTAGCTTAGGGCCGAATCCATGTGGAAATGCGCATCGACGAACGGGGGGCTGACCAGCAAGCCCCCCGCATTCACCGTCTCGTGCGCAGGGGCTTGCAGGCCCTCGGTCACTTCGGTGATGCGGCCGCTTTGCACGGCGATGGACATGTTCAGGCGGCCGTCGGGCAGGGTGGCATGGGTGATGAGCAGGTCGAGCATGGTGAGGCGGGGCGGTGCTGTCGGGTTTATCCAAGACAAGGGCGGGTCGGGAGCCTAATCTCGCTGGGGCATCCAGTCATCCGTCATTTCGTTCCAACGATTCTTTGAAAGGCAACCTTCATGAAATTCGGCTACACCATTCTCTACGTTGAAGACGTTCCCAAAACCATCGCCTTCTACGAACAGGCCTTCGGCTTTGTACGGCGTTTCGTGCACGAGGCAGGTGATTTTGGCGAACTGGACACGGGCGCCACCTCGCTGGCTTTTGCCTCCCTGCGGCTGATGGTGGAACTGGGCAAGAACCCCCAGCGCGCGTCGGCCGATGCGCCCAGCTTCGAGATCGCCTTCACTACCCCCGATGTGGCCGCCGCCCTGCAGCGCGCCGTGGATGCGGGTGCGCGGCTGGTGCAGGCACCCGAGCAGATGCCCTGGGGCCAGACCGTGGCTTATGTGGCCGACATCAATGGCGCGCTGGTGGAACTGTGCACGCCCATGGGCGCCTGAGGCGGTGTGAAGTGCCCCCACACGTTGCGAGGGGCCGTGTCCAGGCTGAGTCACCACTCGCTGGCCCGCCAGCTTCTCACGCACCGTGGCGCCGGTAGCCGGCGAGCAGAGCTGCCAGCACGCCCATGCCGACGGCACAACTGCGGTTGAGCCAACGCAGCCCCCGCTGAGACAGCCAGCGCACAGCCTGCCAGCCCGCCGCGGCATAGGCCACCATGACCAGCGTATCCAACCCTACGAACAGGGTGCCCAGAACCGCATATTGCGGCGCCTGCGGTTGGGCAGGGTCCACGAACTGCGGCAAGAAGGCGGCAAAGAACAGCAGCGTCTTGGGGTTGGACAATGCCACGCCCAGGCTGCGCACAAAGGCAGCGCGCCCCACGGCCTGCTGGCCGGGCACATGGGCCAGCGCGGCCTGCACATTCACTGGCGGGCTGCGCCACAGCTGCACTGCCAGCCACAGCAGGTACAGCACCCCCACAACGCGCACCACGTTGAACAGCGTGGCGGATGCGTTGAGCAGCGAGCCCAGCCCCACCGCTACCACGGCGATCAGAATGCCAGCGCCCAGGCCCGCGCCGGCCATGCCCCAGGCCGCGCGCCGCATGCCGCCCGCCATGCCGTTGGCCAGGGCCAGCAGCATGGTGGGGCCGGGAATCACCGCCAACGCCAGCGAGGCGACAGCAAACATCAGCAGGGTTTGGTAAGTCGGCATGTTGATCCTCCATTGCGCGGAGTATGGCGCGCGTTGCACGAAACTGGCACGGCGCAGACCAGCGGACGCCGCGCAAGGGCCCCCCGCTGGTCTGACTGCGTCCCCCTTCCCGTGCGAAGCACGAGAGCGGGGGGAGGTGGCGCAGCCGCTCGGGGGACTGCTCTTTCAACGCTCTCCTTTGCGGTAGGGCTTCATCAGCGCCTGGGGGTACGCTGCCTTGCGCGCCACCAGCACCAGGGCCAGGATGGACAGCAGGTAAGGCAGCATCAAATACACCTGGTACGGCAGCCACGCATCGCCCGCCTGCTGCAGCCGCAACTGCAGCGCGTCGAAGAAGGCAAAGAGCAGGGCGCCCACCAGCGCCTTGCCGGGCCGCCATGATGCAAATACCACCAGGGCCACGCAGATCCAGCCGCGCCCGTTGATCATGTTGAAGAAAAACGCGTTGAAAGCCGACAGCGTGAGGAACGACCCTGCCACACCCATCAAGGCAGAGCCCGCCACGATGGCGCCCGTGCGTGTGGCCGCCACGGAGATGCCCTGGCCCTCGGCCGCCTGCGGGTTCTCGCCCACCATGCGCACGGCCAGGCCCAGGGGCGTGCGCAGCAGCAACCAGGCGAGCAGCGGCACTAGCAGCAGCGCCAGGAGCGTGAGCGGCGTCTGCGCCGACAGGATGGGAATACTCAGCCACTCCATGGGCGCAAAGGGCTCGATGGTAGGCGGCGTGTTCACCTTGGGGAAGCTCACGCGGTAGCCGTAGTAGCTGAGCGCCGTGGCCAGCAGGGTGATGCCGAGGCCCGACACGTGCTGCGACAGCGCCAGACCCACCGTGAGCCAGGCGTGCAGCAGCCCGAAGACAGCGCCGGTGAGCGCCGCCACCAGCACCCCCGTCCACAGCCCGTGGCCTGCATAGACGGTGAGCCAGCCGGTGAAGGCGCCTGCCACCAT
>NZ_JALEGG010000073.1 GCF_022763525.1 Acidovorax sp. | reverse complement strand
GTGCGCTTCATCGACCCCGAGGGCTTCAACCGCGTGTTCGAGGACACGCCGCTCGAAGTCATCCTGGTCAACGCCAAGTCCAACGAACGCCCCGACAAGGCACAGGCCATCGCCCAGGCCAGTCTGGCCGGCGGTGGCGACGCCGACAAAGGCCGCGCCACCAGCCCGCTGCCCTACACCGCGCTGACAACCGTGGGTGACGACTTCGAGGAAGCGCAGCGCAAGATGGACGCGATGCAGGAGCAGCAGGCGCAGCTGCTGGCCCAACTGCGCAAGCAGCTGGCAACGATGCCAGTGCCGGACCCGCGCCAGGCCGCCCAAAGCGCCGAACAGGCCAACGAGCAGGAAAAGCGCCGCCAGCTGGTCAAGCTGCTGGCCGAAATCGAAAAACGCATCAACGAGGAAAACTCGCGCCCCAAGAAGCGCTACATCAGCCCCGCCACGCGCGAGGAGGCCTACGCCATCTACTACGACAGCCTGCGCCGCAAGGTGGAGGACAAGGGCACCGAGAACTTCCCGGAACAAGGCGGCAAGAAGCTGTATGGCGAGCTGACGATGATCGTGACCGTCAACCACGACGGCCGGGTGCTCGAAACCGAGGTCGTGCAGGGCTCCGGAAACAGCACCCTGGACCGGCGGGCCGAGGCCATCGCCCGCGCAGCCGGCCCCTTTGGCGCGTTCGGCCCCGACATGCGCAAGAAAGCCGACCAGATCGCCATGGTGGCGCGCTTCAAGTTCACACGCGACCAGACCCTCGAAACCAGTGTGAGGTAACCCCCCTGAGTCGCCTGCGGCGCCTTCCCCCAAGGGGACGCCGCCAGCGGCCTGGCAAAGCCAGTTCCGCGGCGGCCCCGGTCCGACCCGCCCACTGCATGCAGCCCTTGTTGTTCGAATGACCTCTTCGCCTCTCCCCCCCGACCTGTACTGCGTGATGGGCAACCCCGTAGGCCACAGCCGCTCGCCCGCCATCCACGCCCGCTTTGCCGAACTCACGGGCGAGCGCCTGCGCTACGAGCGCCGCCTGATCGCGCTGGATGGTTTTGCGCAGGGCGTGCGCGACTTCGTGGCCGAGGGGGGGCGCGGGTGCAACATCACCGTGCCCTTCAAGTTCGAGGCCCAGGCCCTCGCCACGACCTGCAGCGACCGCGTGCGCCTGTCCGGCGCCGCCAACGTGCTGAGCTTCGCATCCGACGGCAGCATCTATGCCGACAACACCGACGGCCTGGGCCTGGTGGCCGACATCACGCGCAATGCGGACGTGCCGCTGGCCGGTCGCGACGTGCTGCTGGTGGGCGCAGGCGGCGCCGCTGCCGGCGTGCTGGGCCCGCTGCTGCTGGCTGGGGCGCGCCACATCACCGTGGCCAACCGCACGCTGGCCAAGGCCCAGGCGCTGGTGCAGTCGCATGCCGCGTTGGCATCGCTACAAAAATCAGAGCTGGTTGCGCTTACCCCGCAAGCGCTGGAGGCCAATTTTGATGTGATCATCAACGCCACCGCCAGCAGCCTGGCCGGTGCCGAGGTGCCCGTGCCCGCGAGCGTGCTGCGCCCGGGTTGCCTGGCCTACGACATGATGTACGGCCCCGCCGCGCAGGGTTTTCTGGATTGGGCACGCCAGCACGGCGCGGTGCCGCGCGACGGGCTGGGCATGCTGGTGGAGCAGGCGGCCGAAGCCTTCCTGCTGTGGCGCGGCGTGCGCCCGCCGTCGGCCCAGGTGCTGCAGGAAATGCAGCAGGCCCTCTGACAATTCAAGCAACAACACCAAACACGGGGGGACACACCGCGATGAGAGCCGTGCTGCGCTGGCTGGGACTGGTGGTGATCGCCTTCGTGGCGCTGCAGCTGTTCTTTGCGGTCCGCATTGCGGCCATGGTGGTCATCGACCCGGAATCCACCAGCTTCCAGCGCTCGGAGGCCTGGGCCCAGCTGTCCAGCACCGGGCGGGTGCGCTGGCGCCAGCAATGGGTACCGTACGCCAGCATCTCCGACCACCTCAAGCGCGCCGTGATCGCATCGGAAGACGATGGGTTTGTGAGCCACGACGGCGTGGACTGGAACGCCATCGAAAAGGCCTGGGAGCGCAACGCCAAGGCCGAAGCCCTGGCCAGCAAGGCCCAGGCGCGTGCGCCCGAACGCCCCGTGCGCGCTCCCAAGATCCGCGGAGGCTCCACCATCACGCAGCAGCTGGCCAAGAACCTGCTGCTCTCGGGCGAACGCACGCTGCTGCGCAAGGGCCAGGAGTTCGTGCTCACGCTGCTGCTGGAGCAGCTGCTGAGCAAGGAGCGCATTCTGGAGATCTATCTGAACAGTGTGGAATGGGGCGACGGCGTGTTCGGTGCCGAGGCCGCCGCTCAGCACTACTTCCGCAAGAGCGCCAGCAAGCTCGGCACGGCCGAGGCCGCCCGCCTGGCGGTGATGCTGCCCGCACCCAAGCGTTTTGAGAAGACGCCCGGCTCAGCCTATCTGGCGGGGCGCACGCGCACCATCCTGGCGCGGATGGGAAGCGCTGAACTGCCGTGACCGCCCGGAGGCTGACCCGGGCCACGGGCTGCATCGTCGGTCGCGCGCGCCGTCAGCCGATTGACCGCCCCTTCAGCGCCGCACCAACCGCAGAGCCACCGGCGCCCCTGGCCGCAAGGTCACCTGCAGCTTCGGCACGCACGCCACCGCCCCCTCCGGCAACCCCAACCGGTACCGCTGCAGCAGCATCGCTGCCAGCAGCGTCATCTCCAGCATCGCAAAATGCTGCCCGATGCATACGCGCGGCCCCAGGCCAAACGGAATCCACGCGCCCTTGGGGATGGCCGGGGCGTCGTCCAGGAAACGTTCGGGCATAAACCGGTCTGGCTGCGCAAACCAGCGTTCGTCCCGATGCAGCACCCAGGGCGTGATGCGCAGCATGGCGCCCTGGGGCACCTCCACGCCGCCAAGCGTGATGGGCGCGGTGGTGCGGCGGGTCATCAGTGCGGCAATGGGTGGGTACAGGCGCAGTGCCTCTTTGAGGGTGGCTGTGAGAAATGGCAGCCGGGTCAGGTGCTCGGGGCCGGGCGCCTGGCCGGAAGGCAGCACGCTGTCCACCTCGGCCTGCGCACGCTGGGCGGCTTCGGGGTGTTCGGCCATCAGGCGGCTCCACCACAGCAGTGTGGTGGCGCTGGTCTCGTGCCCCGCCTGGAAGGTGACCATGCACTGGTCGAACACTTCCTGGGACGACAGGGGCTCGCCGGTAGCTTCGTCGCGCAATGCCAGCAGCATGTGCAGCAGGTCGGTGCGGGGCGCGGCCCCATGCTCCTCATGGCGGCGCGCGTCGATGTGGCGCTGCACCAGCCCCTTGAGCGCCCTCATCGCGCGCCGCTTGGCGGCCTTGCCCGGCAGGGGCAGCCAGTCGGGCAGCGTGAACAGCAGGAACATCTCGCGGAACGCGGTTTCCGATAGCGTCTGCGTGGCCCAGGCGGCATCGCGTGCATCGGCCTGGGCCGATTCGCTGAACAGCGTGCGCAGGATCACATCCATGGCCACGTCGGTCCAGAGCGTTTCCATGGGCACCAGGGCTTCGGCCTGCCCGGCGGGCACGGCGGCATCGAGCGCGCTGCGGGCGGCGTCGGTCATCAGTTCGGCGTAGCCAGCCACGCGCTTGGGGGTGAACGCAGGCATCAGCATGCGCCGCTGGCGCTGCCAGGTGTCGCCCTCGGTCACCAGCACGCTCTGGCCAAATACCTGCTCGAACACGGCGATGCCGCGCTCCCAGCGGATCAACCGGTCCGCATGGGCGACGAGCGCTTCGCGCACCAGGTCGGGCGACAGCAGATCCCACGCGTCTTCGTTGCCCAGGCGCATGCGGGTCAGGTCGCCATGCTCGCGCTGCAGGCGCGTGACGAAGCCCAGGTAGTCGGCCCGCATGGCCGCCAGCAGGGGCAGCCCCCACCAGCGGCTGGGCGGGCCGCCGGGTGCGGGGCGTGCGCCCGTGGCCATGGGGGCGGGGGCGGCAGATGCAGCGGAGATCGAGGGCGTCGCGGTGTTGCTGGCGTGGTTCATGGCCTGCATGGTGCGATGCAACAACGCACAGGTATTGAACGAATTCGACATCGTCTCTCAGGGGCGCCGCACGGTGAACCCACGCGCCGCCGTCAGGGAACTCGGCGCGAAACAACGCGCCGCGTGCATCTGCAGACTCGGGCGGTCTGCTGTGCACAGTTACCGCGCGATGCGTGCAGAGGAGCCCTAGGGAAAGCGCCAGCAGGGCATGGACACATCCCCTCCAATAATGGGCCCGCCCTCTGCTCAACCACTTTCGGTATGGACCGGATCCAGGGCCCCATCGGGCTCTTCAACGTCTCCCAGATGCCGCGATTCATTGCGGACAGCAGTGCCGCGCCGTGGCAAGGCGCGTTCTTTACCGATCTGGTCGCGGCAGGCGAAGGTGTGGTGGACCATGCGCACCAGCTGTTCTGTTTTCAGCGGACCCTGGTCCCGTTCCGGTTCCGCAAGGCCGGCTCCCACCACCACGCCTGGAGTACCGAACTGCCCGGCCTGCGGGTATGGGCACCCGGCGAAGAACAGCGGTTTGAATGGTCGGGCGGCGGAGCGAGGCAGTTTCTTTTCGTCCATCCTGCGCATGTTGAAGCGGTGCTGGAAAAGCCCTGGCACACCATTGGCGCCATGCTGCAAGGCACGCCGCTCGCGTTGGGCCGCTCCGCGGAATCGCTCATGGATGCGATGCGCATGGACATTCTGGAGAGCAGTCCCACTGGCGCCATGGCGGGAGACTTGCTGGTCGCGGCATTGCTCGCGCATGTTCGCCCACAGGAGGATGGCAACAAGGCCATGGCACCGGGCAGCCTGTCTCCGGCGGCCCGGCGGCGCGTGCTGGAGTGCATCGAGGCTCGCCTGGACACGCCGCTGGCCTTGGCCGAGCTGGCCCGGGACGCAGGGGTCAGCGTGCGGCACTTCAGCCGGGCGTTCAGCGCAGCCATGGGCATGCCGCCGCACCAGTACATCCTACGCCAGCGGGTGGAGCGCGCGCGGATTCTCGTGTCGCAAGGCATGCCCCTGGCAGAGGTCGCCCAGCAGGTGGGCTTTTCCGACCAAAGCCAGCTGTCGCGGACGTTTCGGCGGTTCACGGGGTGCTCCCCCACAGCGTTTCGTGGCCGACGCACTTCGATGTCCTGATTGCGCAAACGTGGCCTGAAGCGCCAAGACAGCGCCCACCCGCCGCCCTAAATTCGTTTCCGCCTCGGCAAGAGATCGAGGAGGAGACAAATTTGATGGCGAACACCCACATTCATTTCACCCGCCGTTCATCGGGCGCGGCCGCGGTGGCCGCGTTGTTGGCGGCTTGCGGAGGCGGCAGCGGGGACGGCGCCGTGCCCGTGGCCTGCGAATCGATCACCACGGAAACCCTCAAGCTCCCGGGCATCAAGGTGAGCAGCTCCACGTCTGTTCCGGAGAAATCGGACGGCTCCGCCACTGAAAACTACCCGGCCCACTGCAAGGTCACCGGCACACTCAACGAGCGCACGGGGATGGACGGCAAACCGTACGCCATCGGCTACGAAGTGCGCATGCCAAAAACCTGGAACGGCAAGTTCCTGTACCAAGGCGGCGAAGGGACGGACGGCGTGCTGGCCCCGGCCCTGGGCAAGCTCTGGAACACCGACAGCAACGCGCTGCGCCAGGGCTATGCGGTGGTGAGCAGCGATGGCGGGCACGCCACGGGCCAGGCCGACGCGACGTTCGGGCTCGACCCGCAGGCGCGGTCCGACTACGGATACAACGCCGTGGGCAGCGTCACCCCGGCGGCCAAGCAGATCGTGAAACTGGCCTACGGCCGCGCGCCGGAGCGCTCGTACTTCCTGGGCTGCTCCAACGGCGGCCGCGGGGCGATGGTGGCGGCGTCGCGGTTTGCCGACCAGTTCGACGGGCTGGTGGCGGGCAATCCGGGCTACGACCTGCCCAAGGCGGCCGTGCAGCAGATCTGGGACACGCAACAGTTCATGCAGGCGGCCGGGCCAGGCCAACTGCCCAAGGACGCATTCCCGCAGGCCACCATGGATTTCGTGGGCAGCCGCATCCTCGCGAAATGCGATGCCCTGGACGGCGCCGAGGACGGCATCGTGCAGAACCGGACCGCCTGCCAGGCAGCCTTTGACTTTGCGCGGGATGTCCCGGCGTGCACGGGAGGTGCGACCTCCAACTGCCTTCCGACCGCGCAGAAGAACGCCCTGCAAAAGGTATTCGATGGCGTCAAGAACAGCGTGGGCCAGAGCCTTTACACCAACTTCCCCTGGGACCCGGGCGTGGCGGGCGAGAACTGGCGCTTCTGGAAGCTGGAGGCCGCGCCGATTGCGCCGCTGCCGTTCAATACACTGATCGGCGCGGGCGCCGTGGGCTACATCTTCACCTCGCCGCCGGATGCACCGTCTCTCGCGGACGCCGGCCTGGGCTACCAGCTGCGGTTCAGCATGGACACGGACGCCCCCAAGATCTTCGGCCGCTCCAATGTGTTCAAAGAAAGCGCGCTGGAGTTCATGAACCCGCCGGACCCCCAGCTCGCTGCCCTCAAGAGCCGCGCCGGCAAGCTCATCGTGTACCACGGCACCGCCGATCCCGTCTTCTCGGCACACCGCTCCGTCGAGTGGTACCAGGCCCTGGCCAGCAGCGACGCGAATGCCGGCTCCTACGCCCGCCTCTTCCTGGTGCCGGGCATGAACCACTGCAGCGGCGGCCCCGCCACGGACCGCTTCAACATGCTGGCCGCGCTGGAACGCTGGGTGGAGCAAGGCCAGGCGCCCGACAAGATCATCGCCAGCGTGAACCCCGCGGACCCCGACGTGCGCCTGCGCAACTGGCCTGCGAAACGCACCCGCCCGCTGTGCCCTTACCCCCAGCAAGCGACCTTGATTGCCGGCGCGCAGGACCTGGAAAGCGCGGACAGCTTTGTGTGCAAATAGAAGTGAACGGTCTGCGGCGGCCGCCTTGAGCTGCGCCGCGCAGTGCAAGCCGGAGGGGCGCACGTCGCCGGGCGTCGGCGGTTCGGGCGTGCGCGCCACGCCCTACACTCCTGCCGCATGGCAACCCTGGTCCCTCCGTCCCCGCGCCATCCGGCAGCGCTCATCCCATCGGGCCAGCTGTGGCTGCCGCGAGCCAGCCTGTCGGCCTGCGTGCGGGCCGCCATGGCGCGCAACACGGTGGGCTACACGCTCAGCGACGCACAGCGCATCAACCGTTTTCCGGCGTCACCGCTGTGCAGCCTGAGCTGGTGGTTTGAAGGCCGCAGCGAAGCCCTGGTGGCCGAGCGCCCCGACACCATGCCCACGGAGCACAGCCCGCGCGAGGCCTACCCCGGCCGCTGGGTGCTGGCTGGCCCGCAGACCCGCCCCACCTCCAGCTACTGCGCCGGGCCCACACACGCGATGATGGTGATGTTCATGCCGGACGCGCTGCACCAGCTCACCGGCGTGGACCCCGGCGCACTGACCGACCGCATGGTGGACGCGCAATCCGTGTTGCCGCCCGACTGGATGGCACTGTGCGAAGTGGTGCAGAGCCTGCCCGACAACGCGGCCCGCCTGCAGCAGCTGGAGGACTTTCTGGAACCCCGCTGGCACGCCTGCCGCCCCCCGCAGCCCTTGCCCACACTGCGCTACGGCGACTGGGCTGCGCACCTGGCGCAGCGGGCCGCCCTGTCGGCGCCCGGCCGCAGCCTGCGCCAGCTGGAGCGGCGCATCAAGCGCTGGGCCGGGCTGCCCCTGCGGGAGTTGCGGGGCTTTGGCAAAGCCGAGCAGGCGTTCTTCGACACCATCGCGGCCGACGCTGCGCAGGGCTCGGTCAAATGGGCCGACGTGGCAGCGGGCGCCGGGTTCTCGGACCAGTCGCACCTGTGCCGCGTCACGCGCCGCATCACCGGTTACGCGCCGCAGGCGCTGTACGAGGGCATCTACGGCCACGAGGCATTCTGGGCGTACCGGATCTGGGTGTAGCGCACCCCCTACATCGCCGATCGGATGACCCTGCGAGATCGCAGGCGAGCGCCCACCCGCAACGCCAGCTGGCCTACAGTCACGGTGCATCTCTCATCCCCCGGGAGGCCCCCGCATGAAGACTCCGCATTCCCTGGCCGCAGCTGCGGCCCTGCTGCTCACCGGCAGTGCCCATGCGGCATACACGGCGTACATCTATGAGAGCAGCGGAAATGTCCTTGCCAGCGGCAGTGGCAGCCTCAACCTGGCCGGCACGGTGGGAGCCGGCGTGGGCGCCACTGTGGCGCTAATGGCGCCCACGTTTGGCCTGCTGCACACCGGCGTCGCCGGCAGTGCGGACAGGTACGCCAACATCGTGGGCCCCGTGGCGTTCGGCCCCGG
>NZ_JALEGG010000072.1 GCF_022763525.1 Acidovorax sp. | reverse complement strand
CGCCAAGACCGACGGAATCGGTGCGCACTTCTACATCGAGAAAGACGGCACCATCTACCAAACCGCGCGACTGGACCAGAGCGTCTACAGCGTCGGAAAAATCCGCTCCCGATGCGATGACAGCCGAACCTGCAGCAAAGAAGAGAAAACGGCGATCGACACGCTCATGAACTCCTCTGCAAGTTATGGCGCGAAAGTCAAAGCGCTCAACACCCGGGAGCAGGCCAAGGCCTACCCCGATCGATATCCAACCAACGGTGACTCCGTGGCCATTGAAGTCGTAGGCAAGTTCGACCCAAAGACAAAACTGTTCGAACGTCCCACGGCAGAGCAGACGGAATCGCTGAAATGGCTGACGCAGGCACTCGGTCGCCACTACGGGCTGGACCTGCAAACAGACGTTTACCGTCACTCCGATATTTCCTACAAACAGGCCGATGAGGCCAAGAGCCTGGTATTCCAATGAGAGCGGCGCTGATCACCCTCTTGTCTTGTTGGGCCTGTGCGACCGCAGTGGCACAGCCATCCAAGCTTCATTGGGTACAGAGTTTTGCCGTCAAGGAAGGCACACGTAACCGCTGCGATGCACCGCGCTTCAGTGAATCAGAAATAAAAACGTACTTTCTGCACGAAGCCAAGCGAGTTCCTGAAGAAGGGTTCGCGCAACGTGACTGGTCGGGCTGCTACGCGGAAGGGTTCGCAGTCAACGCTCGGGGCGAACGCCAGCTTCACTGGCAGCTCGACCTGCTAGGCACAGGAATCATCACTTGGACAGATGGCCGGACTCAGCATTTCGCGCGAGAGCAGTGAGACTGGCCCGCAATACCCCATGCGGCCCGGTGGCTCTCTACGACCTTCGAATACCTTGGGACAGCGGGCGGAAACACTCCTGCGTCTGATGACGCCGATCCATCATGATCGGAACGACGCCGCAGCCAACCGCTCCCAATCCAGCCCAAACCGCGCCAGGTACTTGCGCAGCCGGTCTGCATCATTGACCACGGTGCGCTGCGTGCGCGATGCCTGGAAAAGCAGGCGCCCCGCCTCTGACAGGGTGCGCGACTGGCGGCAAACCTGCAGCACGGCGGCGAGTTGCAGCTGATCGAAGAGGTCCATGGACTCTACTGCCTCGTCACCCAGCAAGGCCGCGAGATCGTCGCGCCCCACCGCACCGGTTGCCGGTGCCAGACCATGGCGCGCATCGCTCGCGGGCTGCCACAGCCAGCGCAAGCGCGCGATCTCGGCCTCCACCAGCGGCAGGCCGATGCGGCCACTGTCGGCCAGCGTGGCCAGGCGCGTCACGCTGGCCGACAGGTCGCGGAAGTTGCCGGTCCACAGCGCCTCGGGCGACTGGGCATAGCGCAAGTAGGCCGCACGTGCCTCGTTGGAGAAGCGCACGCTGCGGCCCAGTTCTGTGCCGGTGCGGGCCAGAAGGTGATCCACATTGGGCTCGATGTCCTCGGGCCGCTGGGCCAGGCCCGGCAGCACATAGCTCCAGAGGTTGATGCGCGCGAACAGGTCTTCGCGAAAGCGCCCGGCGGCCACCTCGGTGCGCAAGTCGCGGTTGGTGCCCGCCACCAATTGGAAGTCGCTGTCCACCTCACGGTCGCTGCCCAGGGGGTAGAAGCGCTTTTCTTCCACGGCCTTGAGCAGCATGGCCTGTTCGTCCAAACCCAGTTCTCCAATCTCGTCCAGAAACAGCACACCTTTGTGTGCGGTGCGCAGCAGGCCTGCGCGGTCGGCCGCCGCGCCGGTGAAGGAGCCCTTTTTGTGGCCGAACAGCGTGGACGCCGCGCCGTCGCCGTGCAGCGTGGCGCAGTTCACCTCCACAAATTCGCCCTCCACTTGGTGGCGGGCCTTCTTCAGCTCATACATGCGCCGCGCCAGATGCGACTTGCCCGCACCCGTGGGCCCCGAGAACAGGATGGGCGCGCGCGAGCGCACCGCCACCCGCTCCACCTCGTCGATCAGGGCGTTGAAGCGCACATTGCGCGTGGCAATGCCGCTTTTCAGGAACTGCACCGCATCCTGCTGCTCGGCGCCAAAGCGCTGCGCGATCACGTCGTAGCGCGAGAGGTCCAGGTCGATCAGCGTGTAGCTGCCCGGGTCACCCATCTGCTGGCGCTTGGGCGGTGAGGTCTGCACCAGCACACCCGGAATACGGCGCGATTCCACCAGCAAAAAAAGGCAGATCTGCGCGACGTGGGTACCAGTGGTGATGTGGGTCCAGTACTCCTCGCGTTCGGTGTCAAAGCGGTAGGCCTGCGTCCAGTCGTACAGCTGGGCGTAGACCTCGCCAAAGTCCCACGGGTCGGCAATGGGCAGCGGCACCAGGTTCACCGTGGTCTCGGGCGAGGTAGTAGCCATGTCAGTGCGCACCTGGTGGGCCAGCTCGCGGTGGGGCGGGGTGTAGAGCAGCTCCAGCCGCCCGATCACTACGTCCTCATGCTGCACCAGGGATACGGAGGGGCGCCATTTCTCCCACCGACCAGCACCCTTGCCGGAGTCGAGCTGGGTGCCCAGGAACCCGATGACTACCTTGATTTTGCGCATGGATTTTTATCTATTTAACTAGCATTCATTCTAGTTACTCTCAAATTCGCAGATCCAATCAGTTTCATTGATCAGGAAGTATTCACATACAAATCAACAACTTGCGCTCACCCGAAACCTCGCATTGCAAGCTGGCACGCATCTGGCAATAGAAGAAGCATCCAGCACAAGCGGTGATCGCTCACAGGCCGGGGTTAGGACAGCCGTTCGCCCCACCGGTGCCGGGCATCCGGGGCCTTCGGGTTCTGTCGATGTCCTGCATGCCGCACATCGCCAACGCTGGGTAGCGGCACGGTCGTGGTGATCACTCCGAAAGGAAGTGTCTGGTTCGACTCCAGGCGTGCCACCACTGGTAGCTCAGTCTGGTAGAGCCCCGCCGAAAGGCGGTTGTCGCAGGTTCGATTCCTGCCCACGGTCGCAAGACCTTGATTGGAAGTACCGGTCGAAAGACCACCCGCCGAACGCGGGGAGAGGCCCCGAGGTTGCGCAGCAACCGCAAGGGATTCACCCCGTCAGCCGGTGGCGGTTTGTGCCAGCACCCGGCACAGCCCGCGCCCGCAGCCAGCCGCGCTGCCGCCCTTCCCACTGGGGATGGGGGCAGCCACCACGGCGCACTGCACGGCCCAGGCTGTGCCCCCTGGCACCCCGCCATCGCTGTAACGGCAACCCGATACGACAACGAAGAAGAGAGAGGAAAAAGAGATGCTGATGAAGATGTTCCAACGCACCACCGTCAAGAAGAACGAACGCGCCCTGCTGCTGCGCAATGGCAGTTTTGACCGCGTGCTGCACAGCGGCACCTACTGGCTGTTCGCGGGCACCGACCAGCTGCGCGTGGAGACCTTCGCCCTCGAACAGCCCGCCTTCACCCACGGTCTGGCCGAATACCTGATGGCGCAGGAGCCTGCCGTGGTGGCAGCCGAGTTTGTGCAGGTGAACCTGTCGGAAACCCAAGTGGGCCTGCGCAGTGAAAACGGCGTGCTGGTAGAGATCCTGCCCCCCGGCACCCGCCGCCTGTACTGGAAAGGCCTGGTCGATGTGAGCGTGCAGGTGGTGGACCTGCAAGCGGGCGCCGAACTGCCTGCCGCACTGGTGGCGCGATTGACGCAAACCCAGCTGCGCCAGCGCAGCGTGACCGGATTGACCGGCGTGCTGCAGGTACCGGTGCCCGAGGGCCAGTGCGCGCTGTTGACGGTGGACGGCAAGGTGGAGCGCCTACTCACGGCTGGCACCTACGCTTTCTGGAAATATGGCCGCACTGTGGCCGTGGAGCTGGTGGACCTGCGCCTGCAAGCCGTGGAGGTATCGGGCCAGGACATCATGACCCGCGACAAGGTGGGCCTGCGCCTGAACCTGTGCGCCACCTACCGCTACACCGATGTGCTGCGCGCCTTTGCCCAGCTGCAAAAGCCTGCGGACTACCTGTACCGCGAACTGCAGTTTGCGCTGCGCGCCGCCGTAGGCACCCGCACGCTCGATGAGCTGCTGGAGAACAAGGCGGCGATCGACGAGGTGGTGACCGCACACATGGCCGCCAAGCTGTTGCCCTACGGAATGCAGCTGGAGAGCGTGGGCGTGAAGGACATCGTGCTGCCCGGCGAGATGAAAACCATCCTGACCCAGGTGGTGCAAGCCCAGAAGCAGGCCGAGGCCAATGTGATCCGTCGCCGCGAGGAAACCGCCGCCACGCGCTCGCTGCTCAACACCGCCAAGGTGATGGAGGACAACCCCGTCGCCCTGCGCATGAAGGAGCTGGAGACGCTGGAACGTGTGGCCGAGCGGATCGACAAGATCTCGGTGTTCGGCGGCCTGGACCAGGTGCTGAATGGTCTGGTGAAGATGCGCTGAGCATCCACAAACAAAGAGACGAGCATGATGAAAGTGAAGAAACTGACTGCACGTGAAAGGCGCCTGGGCCGGGAAACCACCCCAGTGAGTTGCGAGTCCGTGGGACTGGACCCGGCGGTTTACGGCGCGGCCGTACGCTACCTTTTCGACCGCCCCGTGCCTGAGAAAAGCGGGCAGGAGTGGTACTGGAACATCGACGAGCCCGCGTTCGACGCCACGCCGCTGCAATGGACGCACATCCAGACCGTTTTGTTCGCCAACGCGGGCACCGACCTAGCGCCCTACAGCGACGAGCAGGTGGGGATGGGACTGAACCATGTGATGAGCAACAACGCAGGCAACATCCCGCACATGGTGAACGACCCCACCGTGCCCCTGGCCGACGCAATGCGCATGGTGCGGGCCTTGCCCTCCTTGTGGCGCGACTGCCTGGGCCCGCGCTTGAGCACCCATCAGAGCGCCATCGGAAGCCGAAGCGACCGCCTCTACTTCGTGAGCTACATGTGGTTTGACGTGTGGCCGTCGTTCTGGAACGCCAAGCACATCCCGGAGTGGCGCGACGCGATGTGGCAGGTGTTCTGCGAGATGCTGGCCCTGCCCTGGCGCGAAGCGCAGGTCTCGGCCTTGCATGGGATCGGGCACGAGGGGGCGCGGCTGAAGAGATACGAAGAGCTGCAGGCCCACCTGGACGCCTTCATCCGCAACGTGAAAGACGACGATGAACTGAAAGACTACGCCCAGGCCGCCGCCCGCGGAATGGTCCAATGATCAAACATCAAGAAGAAAGAAAAACGAGATGAGCAAAACCTACGAACAACTGGAAATCCCGAACGGCGTGCCCGTGAAGATGTGGACGAACGGCGTGCCCGTGGAAGAGGACGCCAAGAACCAGCTGCGCAACATTGCGCGCCTGCCCATCGTGTTCAAGCACGTGGCGGTGATGCCCGACGTGCACCTGGGAATCGGCGCCACCATCGGCTCGGTGGTGCCCACGCTCAAGGCCATCATTCCCGCTGCGGTGGGCGTGGACCTGGGGTGCGGAATGATGGCGTGCAAGACCACGCTCACGGCCAGCGACCTGCCGGACAACCTGTCCGGCGTGCGCGCCGCCATCGAGCGCGCCGTGCCCGTGGGGATGACCCCCAAGCGCTTCGGCCGCGACAAGGGAAGCTGGGATACGCCGCCCGCCGAAACCGACCGCGCCTGGGCTGCGCTGGTGAATGAGTTCGACGAAATCTGCGAAGCACACCCGCGCATCAAGAACACGAACAACTACAAGCACCTGGGGACGCTGGGAACGGGCAACCACTTCATCGAGATCTGCCTGGACGAACACCAGTCCGTGTGGGTGATGCTGCACTCGGGCTCGCGCGGGGTGGGGAACGCCATCGGCACCCACTTCATCGAGCTGGCCAAGAAGGACGCCGAGATGAACCAGCGCAACCTGCCCGACAAGGACTTGGCGTATTTCGAGGAAGGCGCGCAGTACTTCGGCGACTACGTGAAGGCCGTAGGGTGGGCGCAAAAGTTTGCTGCCGCCAACCGCGAAGTGATGATGGGCCGTGTGATTGCCGCGCTGCGCAAGGTCATCACCAAGCCGTTCGAGACCCACGTGGAGGCGGTGAACTGCCACCACAACTACGTGCAGCGCGAGACGCACTTCGGGCAAGACGTGTTCGTGACCCGCAAGGGCGCGGTGAGTGCCGAGCAAGGCAAGCTGGGGATCATCCCGGGGAGCATGGGGGCCAAAAGCTTCATCGTGCGCGGAAAAGGCAACCCCGAGAGCTTCAACAGCTGCAGCCACGGCGCGGGCCGCACCATGAGCCGCACCAAGGCCAAGAAGCTGTTCACCGTGGCGGACCAGATCAAGGCCACCGAAGGCGTGGAATGCCGAAAGGATGCGGATGTGATCGACGAGATCCCAATGGCCTACAAGGACATCGACGCGGTGATGGCGGCGCAGCAGGACCTGGTGGAGGTGGTGTACACGCTCAAGCAGGTGGTCTGTGTGAAAGGGTAGCCCCCCTGAGCCGCTGCGCGGCTTCCCCCCAAGGGGGACGACGCCCTCGCTGCGGGGCGGCCCTTGCTTGGCGTCTCTCGCCTGGGCCGCGCCAGTTGCGAAGGACTGCGTGAATTACTACATTTTTGATAGCTTTTCACGCTTATCCATCAAGCGCTACAGCCTATTTCTATGCATACAACAGAACAACAAGAAATGCTGCGCTCCGCCCACCCGGTGGAGCCCCACATGCGCACGCAGGTGCTGGAGGCACTGCACGATATCGAAGCCCGGCACGGCGTGACGGTGCTCTTCGCCTGTGAATCCGGCAGCCGCGGCTGGGGCTTTGCCTCGCCCGACAGCGACTACGACGTGCGCTTCATCTACGTGAATCGCCTGCCCTGGTACCTGACCGTGGCGCCGGGCCGCGACGTGATCGAGGTGCCCATCAGTGGCGACCTGGACATCAATGGCTGGGACCTGCGCAAGGCCCTGGGCCTGCTGCGCGAGTCCAACCCCACGCTGCTCGAATGGCTGGGCTCGCCCATCGTCTACCGCGAAGAGGCGGACACCATGGCGCGGTTCCGTGCGCTGGCGCAGCAGGTGTTCTCCAACGCCAAGGGCTGGCACCACTACGCGTCGATGGCGAAGAAGAACTTCCGCGAACATCTGCAGGCCGATGAAGTGCGCTACAAGAAGTACCTGTACGTGCTGCGCCCGCTGCTGGCCGCGCGCTGGATACGCACCCAACCCGGCGTGCCGCCCATGCGCTTTGCCGAGCTGGCCCAGCACACGCTGCACCCGGTGCACGACGCAGCCCTGGTCGCTGAAATCAACGCCCTGCTGGAGGTGAAGATGCGTGCGGGCGAGGCTGCGACCAGCCCCCGCTGGCCCGGCATCCATGCGTTCATCGAAGCCGAACTGGCGCGCAACGCGGCCGAGCCCGTGCAACCGCTGCCGGTGCCGGGGCACGCCGCGCTCGATGCGCTGCTGCAGGACACGGTGCTGCGCTATGACGCCCGCGCAACCCGGGAGGTGTCGCCATGACGGAAGCGACCACAGTCCCCCTCACCCTCGATGGCGCCACCGGCGAAGGCGGCGGCCAGATCCTGCGCACGGGCCTCGCCCTGTCCATGGTCACCGGCCGGCCGCTGCACATCACGCGCATTCGCGCCGGGCGGCCCAAGCCGGGCCTCATGCGCCAGCACCTGGCCTGCGTGCAGGCGGCCGTGTCCGTGTGCGGCGGGCAGGCTGAGGGCGCCGAACTGGGCTCGCAAACGCTGCGGTTCACCCCGGGCGCCGTGTGCGCTGGCGAGTACCGTTTCCAGATCGCTACCGCCGGTAGCTGCCTGCTGGTGCTGCAGACCGTACTGCCTGCGTTGATGCTGGCGGATGGCGAAAGCAAGGTGGAGCTAGTGGGCGGCACGCACAACCCGATGGCGCCGCCGTTTGATTTTCTGGAGCGGGCGTTTGCGCCGCTGGTGCGGCGCCTGGGCGCGGGGCTGGAGCTGCAGCTCAAGCGGCGTGGCTTCTTTCCTGCCGGGGGTGGCGAAATCGTGGCAAGCATCACCCCAGCAAGGCACCCGCTGGCGCCGGTGGATGTGATGGAGCGTGGGCCGCTGCTGAACGGCTGGGCCGAGGCCCTGGTGCCCGGCCTGGCGCGCACCATTGCCCACCGCGAACTGGAGACCCTGGGCCAGCGCATGGGCTGGACCTTTGAAGCGGGCCAGCTGCGCCAGACTGCCGCGCGCCAGAACGAAGGGCCGGGCAACGCGCTGATCACCACGCTGGAGTACGCGCACCTCACCGAGGTGTTCTGCCAGCTGGGCGAGCGCAGCCTGTCGGCCGAGCAGGTGGCCAAGCGGCTCTCGGACGAGATCCGTGCGTACCAGCGCAGCACCGGCGCTTTGGGCCCGCACCTGGCGGACCAGTGGATGCTGCCGCTGGCCCTGGCGGTGTGGCAGAGCGGCCAGGCGGCACGGTACACCTGCACCGAGGTGACGCCGCACACGGCCACCAACGCGCAGACGATCGCGCTGGGGCTGCCGGTGCAGGTGCTGATCACACCGGTGGAGCGCGCGATGCAGGTAGAAATCCGGCCTGCCGGCTGACTGCATCAGGCGCTTCGCAAGCCCACACCCTGGCTATATCCATATGGCCGGGGCTGTAGAACAACTGGTTCAGAATGCCCTCTTTTCCCTTTCCACCTTGCCTTCACAGGAGACGCCATGAAAGTTGAAAACATTCTGCAGACCATTGGCAACACGCCCCACGTGCGCATCAACCGCCTGTTCGGCGCGGGCGCGAATGTGTGGGTGAAGTCCGAGCGCAGCAACCCGGGCGGCTCCATCAAGGACCGCATCGCGCTGTCGATGGTGGAAGACGCCGAGAAGTCCGGTGCGCTGAAGCCCGGCGGCACCATCATCGAGCCCACCAGCGGCAACACCGGCATCGGCCTGGCGCTGGTGGCAGCCGTCAAAGGCTACAAGCTCATCCTCGTGATGCCCGACAGCATGAGCATCGAGCGCCGCCGCCTGATGCTGGCCTATGGCGCGCAGTTCGACCTGACCCCGCGCGAAAAGGGCATGAAGGGCGCGATTGCCCGCGCGCAGGAGCTGCAGGCCCAGACGCCCGGCTCGTGGATTCCCCAGCAGTTCGAGAACCCCGCCAACATCGACATCCACGTGCGCACCACGGCGCAGGAAATTCTGGCGGACTTCCCCGATGGCATCGATGTGCTGATCACCGGCGTGGGCACGGGCGGCCACATCACGGGCGTCGCCAAGGTGCTGAAGGCGAAGTTTCCCCAGCTCAAGGTTTTCGCGGTGGAGCCCTCGGCCTCGCCGGTGATTTCGGGCGGGCAGCCCTCGCCGCACCCCATCCAGGGCATTGGTGCGGGCTTCATCCCCAAGAACCTGGACACCAGCCTTCTCGACGGCGTGATCCAGGTGGAGGCGGAACCTGCCCGCGAATACGCGCGCCGCGCAGCCCGCGAAGAGGGACTGCTGGTGGGCATCTCGTCGGGCGCCACGCTGGCCGCCATCGCGCAAAAACTTCCCGAGCTGCCCGCGGGCGCCAAGGTGCTGGGTTTCAACTACGACACGGGCGAACGCTACCTGTCGGTGGAAGGATTCCTGCCTGTGTGACACCCCCCGTGCGCCTTTGGGCATGTGTAACAAGGGGCCCGCGGAGGCCCCTTCTTTTTGGCCGCCACAGCACAAATCCTCGGCCCACCGTCCTACAGAAGGGGCTCCCATGCGCCCCAACAATCGTCTGAACCCTTGGCCCGCCCGTGGCGGCGCGCAGCCAAGGCCATCCACACGATTGTTTTGCCATGGCCACGACCTCTTCCGAGCTATCTTCCACCGCCGCGCAGCCCATCGCGTTCAAGGTGCTTACGGTGAACGTGCACAAGGGCTTTACCAGCTTCAACCGGCGCTTCATGCTGCACGAACTGCGCGAGGCCGTCCGCGAAGTCGCGGCCGACTTGGTGTTCCTGCAGGAGGTCCAGGGCACGCACCACAGGCACGCGAGCCGGCTGGCGAACTTTCCGCAGGTGCCGCACTACGAATTTCTGGCGGACACCATCTGGTCGCAGTACGCCTACGGCCGCAATGCGGTGTACGACAACGGCGACCACGGCAATGCGCTGCTGTCTAAATTCCCGATCACGCACTACGAGAACCACGACATTTCGGTGAGCGGCCCGGAGCGTCGGGGCATGCTGCACTGTGTCCTGCAGCCACCGGGCCACCACCTCCCGGTGCATGCCGTGTGCGTCCACCTGGGCCTGCAGGAGTCGCACCGCCAGCTGCAGCTGCGCCGGGTTTGCGAACTGATCAACACCTTTCCGGCGGACGAACCGGTGGTGCTGGCGGGCGACTTCAACGACTGGCGTCAGCGCGCGCACGGCGTGCTGCTGCGCGGCGCAGCCCTGCAGGAAGTGTTTGTCCAGGCGTTTGGCCGCGCGGTGAGGACCTTTCCGGCCTCGATGCCCTTGCTGGCGCTCGACCGCATCTACGTTCGCAACGCTGCGGTGCACTCGCCCATGCAGATGCCCAAGAAGCCCTGGAACAAGCTGTCAGACCACGCGCCGCTGGCGGCGGAGATCCTGCTATGACGCGCAGCTTCAGGCCGCCGCGCTCGTCCCGCTGGGTTCCGGGGAACCACTTCGAACTGCTGGAAAACGGCGAGGACTTCTTTCCCCGCGTGTTCGAGGCCATCGCGCGCGCCGAGCGCGAGGTGATGCTGGAAACCTTCATTCTGTGGGACGACAAGATCGGCCGGCAGCTGCATGCGGCACTGCTCAGCGCAGCGCAGCGGGGCGTGGATGTGCACGTGCTGGTGGACGGGTTCGGATCGCACGATCTGCCCCCGCCGTTCATCACCACCCTGGTGGAGGCGGGCGTGAAGTTCCGCATCTTCGATCCTGGCCGCCAATTCATGGGCCAGCGCCTGAACCTGCTGCGCCGGATGCACCGCAAGATCGTGGTGGTGGATGGGCATCTTGGCTTCATCGGCGGCATCAACTACTCGGCCGACCACGTGGCCGACTACGGCCCCGAGGCCAAGCAGGACTATGCCGTGCAGGTGCGTGGACCCATCGTCGCGCACATGCATCAGTTCACCCACGATGCGGTGCTCACGCGCGCGGAGCGCAAACGCCGCCAGCGCCAAGCCGGGGCGCCAGGCCGCCCCCATGCAGGCACCGCGCATGCGATCTTCGTCACGCGCGACAACCACCAGCACACCAACGACATCGAGCGCCACTACCGCGTGGCCCTGCGCGCGGCGCGCCACCGGGTGGTGATTGCCAACGCCTACTTCTTTCCGGGCTACCGGTTCATCCGGGAGATGCGCCGCGCCGCGCTGCGCGGCGTGGACGTGCAGCTCATCCTGCAGGGCCGGCCCGACATGCCCATTGTGCGCACGGCCGCCACCATGCTCTACGACCATCTGCTGCGCGCAGGCGTGCGCATCCACGAGTACTGCGACCGCCCCCTGCACGGCAAGGTCGCGCTGGTGGACCACGACTGGGCCACCGTGGGCTCCAGCAACCTCGACCCGCTGAGCCTGTCGCTGAACCTGGAAGCCAATGTCGTGATCCAGGACCGCGCCTTCAACGCCGCGCTGCATGAGCGGCTGGCGCAACTCGTCAAGAACAGTTGCAAGCAGGTGGAGCCCACGCCCAGCGGCCGGTGGGATGGTTTGCGCCTGCTGCGCAGCTATGCCGTGTTCCACCTGATGCGCTGGTTTCCGACTTGGGCGGGCTGGCTGCCGCGCCACCAGCCCACCATCACGCTGGCCAAGGCACCGGGCGACGTGAGCCCGGCCCCCCTGAACCCCGACCCGGCGAACCCCGACCACCCCGCCAACGCGGCGGCCTGACGGCATGGCCACCACCACCGCCCCCGCGAGCACGCTGGACCCGGACAACGCCCGCGACCCGCCCGCCGATCACGGCAGGCCCGGCTGGCGAGGGTGGACCCAGCGGGCCTGGTGGCCCTGGGTGACACGGGGTATCGCGGCGGCATTCTTCGCGGTGGTGGCGTGGCTCATCTTCCGGCAGGCGCGCACGGTGGATTGGCCGGCCGTGCTGCAGGCACTGCGCGCGCTGCCTCCCAATGCGCTGGCCATCGCAGGAGCGCTGGCCCTGTGCAGCCACCTGGCTTACGGCACCTTTGACTGGGTGGGCCGGTACTGCACCGGGCACCGGTTGCCGTTGCCCACCACGCTGGGCATGGCCATGACCAGCTATGCCTTCACGCTCAACCTGGGATCGCTCATCGGCGGTGTGGGGGTTCGCTACCGGCTCTATGCCCGGCGCGGGGTGGACGCGGGCACCATCGGCCAGGTGGTGGGTACCAGCGTGCTGACCAACTGGGTGGGCTATCTGGTGCTCGCCGCCGCTTTGCCCTGGCTGTGGCAGCCGCCTGCGCTGGCGGGCTGGTCGGCCCCGGCCTGGCAGTGGCAGGCGGGTGGCGCTGCGCTTGGCTGCGTTGCCATGGCCTATGTGGCGCTGTGCGCCGTGCGCGGGGGACGGGCGCTGACGGTGCGGGGTCACGCCTTTCCGTTGCCACGCTGGCCCGTGGCGCTTTGGCAGGTGGTTATTTCCACCGGCAACTGGATGCTGATGGGCGCCGCGCTCTGGACCGTGCTGCAGGGGCAGGCGCCCTATCCCGCGGCCCTGGCCACCGTGCTGCTGGGGGCCGTCGCGGGCCTGGTGTTGCGCATCCCCGCTGGCCTGGGCGTGCTGGAGGCCATGGGCGTGGCGCTGCTGACCACCCCCACCCTGGGGCAGGACAAGGTCCTGGCGGCGCTGCTGGCCTACCGGGCGCTGTACTACTTTGGCCCGCTGGTGCTGGCCGCCCTGGCCTTTGGCGTGGCCGAACTCCGGCTGCGCCGCGCGGACGATGCCGCTTCGCCGGTCACCTCAAGAGTTTGATCAAAACGGGCTTCAGCGCTTATCCACCAAGCGCTGGCAGCTATGCTTTTCGAAGCATTGAATCACCCATCGCACACCCCCCGGTAAAATCGGCGCCCCGCCATTGCACCCGCCCGATCGACACGGGCCCGCAACACCATGATCCGACTCTCCGAAATCCGGCTGCCCTTCACCGCAGCCGAAGCCCCCGAGGCGCCGCTGCGCGCCGCCGCCGTCCAGATCCTGGGCATCGCCGACGCCGACATCGCCCACCTGCACGTCTTCAAGCGCAGCTTCGATGCGCGCAAGGCCGACCTGCTGGCGGTGTACATCGTGGACCTCACACTGGCCCAGCCCGAACGCGAAGCCGCGCTGCTCGCCAAGTTTTCTGGCAACCCGCACATCCAGCCCACGCCCCACATGGCCTGGCACCCCGTGGGCCAGGCGCCCGCCGAGCTGCCCCTGCGGCCTGTGGTGGTGGGCTTTGGCCCCTGCGGCATCTTTGCCGCGCTGGTGCTGGCCCAGATGGGCTTCAAGCCCATCGTGCTGGAGCGCGGCAAGACCGTGCGCGAGCGCACCAAGGACACCTGGGGCCTGTGGCGCAAACGCGAGCTGCATGCCGAAAGCAACGTGCAGTTTGGCGAGGGCGGCGCGGGCACCTTCAGCGACGGCAAGCTCTATAGCCAAATCAAGGACCCGCGTCACTTGGGCCGCAAGGTGATGAACGAGTTCGTCAAGGCGGGCGCTCCGGAAGAAATCCTGTACGTCGCCCACCCGCACATCGGCACCTTCAAGCTGGTGAAGGTGGTGGAGAACCTGCGCGAGCAGATCATCGCCCTGGGCGGCGAGATCCGCTTCGAGCAGCGCGTGACGGACGTGATCATCGAAGGCCAGGGCGAGCAACGCCACTTGCGCGGCCTGAAGGTGCTGAACCAGGCCACGGGCGAGACCACCGAGCTGCGCGCCGACCATGTGGTGATGGCGCTGGGCCACAGCTCGCGCGACACCTTTGCGATGCTGTACGAGCGCGGCGTGGCCATGGAGGCCAAGCCGTTTTCCATCGGCTTTCGCATCGAACACCCGCAGGGCGTGATCGACCGCGCCCGCTGGGGCCGCCATGCGGGCCACCCGCTGCTGGGCGCGGCCGACTACAAGCTGGTGCACCACGCCGCCAATGGCCGCGCGGTCTACAGCTTCTGCATGTGCCCCGGCGGCACCGTGGTGGCCGCCACCAGCGAGCCCAACCGTGTGGTGACCAACGGCATGAGCCAGTATTCGCGCAACGAGCGCAATGCCAACGCGGGCATGGTGGTGGGCATCGACCCGCGCGACTACCCTCAGGACGCGCAGGCGTTTGAAACCCACCTGGGTCAGACCTATGGCGTGGAGGCGCTGCCCGCCGGGCAGTTCCACCCCCTGTCGGGCAGCGTGCTGCAGCGCCAGCTCGAATCCAACGCCTTCGTGCTGGGCGGACGCGACTACAGTGCGCCAGGCCAGCTGGTGGGTGAGTTCATCGCGGGCAAGCCTTCGACCCAGCTGGGCAGCGTGGAGCCCTCGTACAAGCCCGGCGTGGCGCTGGGCGATTTGCATGCCGCCCTGCCCGGCTACGCCATCGAGGCGCTGCGCGAGGCGCTGCCGGTGTTCGGCCGCAAGATCAAAGGCTTTGACATGCACGACGCGGTGCTGACGGGCGTGGAGACACGCACGTCGTCGCCGCTCAAGATCGGGCGGGGCGAGAACCTGCAAAGCCTGAACACGCCAGGCCTGTACCCGGCGGGCGAAGGCGCGAGCTACGCGGGCGGCATTCTGTCGGCGGGCGTGGATGGCATCAAGGTGGGCGAAGCCGTCGCCCGGAGCCTGTTGAGCGCAGCGGGCTGACCTGCCCTTGGCGGTGCAGGCCAGTGGTATCGCTTACTTCCGCTGCAAGAAATCCACCGCCAGCGCCGCCAGCGTGCGCGCGCCCACCGGCATCTGGTCTTCGTCGATGTCGAACAGCGGCGAATGGTTCGATGGGGCCTTGTTGAAGTCCGCGCCCTTGGGCGGCGCGCCCAAAAAGTAGAAGAAGCCGGGCGCCACTTTCTGGAACTCCGAGAAGTCTTCCGAGCCGCTCACCTTGGGGATGATCATCGCCTTGCCGCCCGTGGCCAGCTTGAGCGCGGGCAGGGATGCTGCCGTGAGCTCGGCCGGGTTGGTGGTGACCGGGTAAGCCACAGGGCCGAAGCGCACCTTGGCCTTGGCGCCGCTGGACGCCGCAATCGATTCGGCCGTGGTGGTGATGCGCTTGAGCGCTTCCTGGCGCATGCCTTCGTCGAAAGTGCGCAAGGTGCCCAGCATCTCCACGTTGTCGGGAATGATGTTGTAGCGCGTGCCCCCCTGGATCTGGCCAATGGTGATGACGGCCGGCTCCTGGCTGATGTTGAGCTGGCGGCTCACCACGGTTTGCAGGCCCAGCACCACCTGGCTGGCAGCCACGATGGGGTCGACCGCGTTCCAGGGCGACGACCCATGGCCGCCGCGCCCTTCCACCTCGATGCGGATGTTGTCCGAGCCGGCCATGAGCGGGCCACTGCGGTAGCCCACCACGCCCGCAGGCAGGTTGGCGGTGATGTGCAGGCCGTAGATGGCTTGCACATCCTTGAGCGCGCCTTCTTCCACCATGGCCTTGGCGCCGAAGCTGGGCACCTTGCCGTTGGCGTCGGGCTCCACGGGCGCGCCTTCCTCGGCGGGCTGGAAGATGAACTTGATGGTGCCGGGCAGCTGCGCCTTCATGCCGGCCAGCGCCTCGGCCGCGCCCATGAGCATGGCGGTGTGGGCGTCATGGCCGCAGGCGTGCATCACCGGCACTTCCTTGCCCAGGTAGGTGGCCTTCACCTTGCTGGCAAAGGGCAGCCCGGTGTTCTCGGGCACGGGCAGCGCGTCCATGTCGGCGCGCAGGGCCACCACCTTGCCGGGCAGGCCGCCGCGCAGCGTGCCCACCACGCCGGTGCCGCCCACGCCGGTCTGCACCTCCATGCCGAGTTTTTTCAGGTGGTCGGCCACGAGCTTGGCGGTACGCACTTCCTGGCCCGAGAGTTCCGGGTGCGCGTGGATGTCGCGGCGCCAGCTGACCATCTTGGCGGCGACCTTGTTCACGGCCGCATCGATGGTCTGCAGGCCGGCAGCATCGAGTGCCTGGGCGTGTGCGCAAGGGACGAAGGCCAAGCCGCTGGCGAGCGCCATGGCAGAGAGTGGTTTGTGCATGGAATCAGTCCGTAGTCCGTGAAGTGGTGGGCGGCTGCAAGGCCGGTAGAGCGAAAGCAGGTTCATGCTAAAAGCCGCCCCCGTTGGATGAGAAGCGAAAATGGCCATCCAAAGAGCCAATCCCGCCATGCTGCAGTCACTTTCGTCCTTGCCTTCCGGCTCTGCCCCGGCGCCGATTTTTCGGGTGGACATCCCACTGCTGCCCGAGTCAGCCGTGGGCAATGCGCTGCAGTTCATCGACCTGCTGCGCGGCGCCAACCTGCTGGCCGGGCTGCGTCTGGGCGCCCACGCACCGCGCCTGGCCTGGCGGCTGCTGGACGCCGAGGGCCGGCCCCTGCCGCCGCTGCCCGGCCCGCTGGCGGCCTATACCCCAGCGCCTGCGCCTGCTGCCGCCAGCGCCAGGCCCCGCGCCGATGATCCCGCCCACGCCGTGTTCATCCCGGCCATCCATGCCACGGACATCCCCGCCATTCGTGAAGTGGCAGGCCGGCACCGCGCGCTGTCGCGCCAGCTGGGCATGGCGCTGGACATGGGCCAGACGCTGCTGACCGTGGGCAGCGGTGCCTGGCTGGCGGCTTACAGCGGGCGGCTGAACGGACGCCGGGCCAGCCTGCCCTGGTTCTACATCGCGGGGTTCGAGCGCGACTTTCCGGCCATCGGCCACAGCCTGGGGCAGGATTGGTCCGAGGACGGCCCCTGGCTGAGCTGCGCGCTGCCACAGAGTGTGAACCTGCTGGCCATTGCCCTGGTGCGCCACGCGCTGGGGAACGAGCTGGGCGCCGCCTGCGAAAGCGTCATGGCACCCGACCACCCGCGCGCCCGTGCCGCCCTGCAGGCCAACGCGCAGCAGCACATCCCTGCCACGCGCGACAGCACACTGGCGCGTGCCATCGCCTGGATGGAAGCCAACCTGGACCAACCCTACAGCCTCCCCCGCCTGGCCGAGGCCGCATCGGTGAGCCCACGCACGCTGCTGCGGCACTTTCAGCAGGAGCTGTCGCAGTCGCCCCTGGACTACCTGCACGGCCTGCGCTGCGCCCGCGCAAGGGTGATGCTGGAAGTGACGCTGGAAAGCGTGCCCAGCATCGCCACGGCCTGCGGCTATGCCGACCCGGCGGCATTCCGGCGCATCTTTGCGCGCTACACGGGCATGGCGCCGTCCGAGTACCGCCAGCGCCACACCCTGCGCGCGCCCCGGCGGCGCTGGCGGTTGGAGGTGAAGTAGCGAGTCCGCGGGCCGGTCAGCGCAACGCGTTGCCAGCGGGCAGGCGGAAGGCCTCCACCAGCTCGGCCAGCTGCTGCGCCTGCACGCGCAGGCCCTGGGCGGCAGCCGACGATTCCTCCACCAGCGCGGCGTTCTGCTGCGTCATCTGGTCCAGCTGCGAGACGGCTTCGCCCACCTGGCTCAGACCCGTGGTCTGCTCGCGCGCGGCGGTGCTGATCTCGCCAATGATGGTGGCCACCTGCTGCACGGACTGGACGATCTCGCCCATGGTGCCGCCCGCCGCGTGCACCAGCTTCGCGCCCTCGTCCACCTGGCGCACGCTGTCGCTGATCAGGCTGCCGATCTCCTTGGCCGCCGTGGCCGAGCGCTGGGCCAGGCTGCGCACCTCGCCCGCCACCACGGCAAAGCCCCGGCCCTGCTCGCCCGCACGGGCAGCTTCCACGGCCGCGTTCAGGGCCAGGATGTTGGTCTGGAAGGCAATGCCGTCGATCACGCTGGTGATGTCGGCAATGCGGCGCGAGGACTGCGCGATGCCGTCCATGGTGCCCACCACGCGGTCCACCGCTTCGCGGCCCCGCTGGGCCACGTCGCTCGCACCCGTGGCCAGGCTGCTGGCCTGCGCGGCGGCATCGGCGCTGTGGCGCACGGTGGCCAGCAGCTCTTCCATGCTGGCGGCGATCTCTTCCAGGTTGGAAGCGGTGTGCTCGGTGCGGGCCGAGAGGTCGGCGTTGCCCGCGGCGATCTCGCTGCTGGCGCCCGCCACCGAGGTGCTGGCCTGGCGCATGCCTACCACCAGCCCCGCCAGGCGCGCCTGCATGCCCCCCAGCCGTGCCAACAGGGCCTGCAACTCGTCGCGGTTGCCCACGCCCGCTGCGGGAATGGCCGACGTGAGGTCACCTTCGGCAATGCGGTCGGTCACCTCGGACGCCTGGGCCAGCGGCTGCAGGATGGAGCGCGACAGGAGCCAGGCGCAGGCCAGGCTCAGCAGCAGGCCCACGGCGGAGCCGGCCGCCAGCAGCGTGATGCCCTGGCGCTCGCTGCGGGCGGCGGCCTCCCGCGCCTCGGCCACGCGCTGGCGCTGGAAGTCGGCCAATTGGTTGACGGCCGCCGCGTAGGCATCGGCCGCGGGGCGCAGCTGGCTGGCTACCGCGTCGGGTGGCAGCGCTTCGCCGGCCTTGCGGCGCTTGACCAGGTCGTCGCGCACAGTGCGAAAGCCGTTGCCGGCCTTGTCGATGGCGTCGAACAGCGCTTGCGATGGGGGGTCGGCCGCGAGCTCATCGAGGCGCTTGCGCACCTCGGCGGACCGGGCCGAGGTGCGCTTGCGGTCGGCGTCGATGCGGGCTGCGTACGCGGGGTTGTTGTCGATCTCCAGCAGCGTTTCGGCGCGCGCCGAGCTGAGCACCACGATGGCGTGCAGCTCGCGCGCCAGGAGCGCCCGCTCGGCGGACGCGCCCCCCAGGTCGTCGGCGATGTCCTGCAGCCCGGCCAGCCGCCAGATTCCCACGGCGGCAGACAGTGACATGACGAGGCAGACCACGCCAAAGGCCAAAGCCAGGCGGACAGCAACACGTGCGTGGGAAATGGACATGGGGAGCTCTCAGGTGGGAGGGGGAATGAATGCGGCGATGCAGCCCTGCAGCGCTGCCACTGCAGCGGTGGCCCCGTTGTTATCGGCATCCGGTGGCGCGGCTTGAGCCCCGCTCGCACCGCCTCCTGGGGCTGCATCGCGGAAAGCGTCAACGACAAGGCCGCCGCAGGATGAACCTGGGGCGGCCTTGTCGGGACACGGGCCTTTCGAGCGAGGGCCGCGCACGGCCCCGGTGCTTCAGTGCTGCTGCGCGTTCTGCAGCGCGGCAATGCGCTCTTCGATGGGCGGGTGCGTGCTGAACAGCTTGCCGATACCGCCGGCAATGCCCATGGCGGCCATGCTCTTGGGCAGCTCGGCCGGGTGCATGCCGCCCAGGCGGGCCAGTGCATTGATCATGGGCTGGCGGCGGCCCATCAGCTGCGCGGCGCCCGCGTCGGCGCGGAACTCGCGCTGGCGGCTGAACCAGGCCACGATGATGGCAGCCAGGAAGCCGAGCACGATGTCCAGCACGATCGTCGTCACGTAGTAGCCGATGCCGGGACCCGAGCTGTTCTCGTCGTTCTTGCGCAGAAAACTGTCAACGGCGTAGCCGATCACACGCGAGAGGAACACCACGAAGGTGTTCATTACCCCCTGGATCAGCGTCATGGTCACCATGTCGCCGTTGGCGATGTGGGCCACCTCGTGGCCGATCACGGCCTCGACTTCTTCGCGCGTCATGCCCTGCAGCAGGCCGGTGGAAACGGCCACCAAGGCCGAGTTCTTGAAGGCGCCCGTCGCGAAGGCATTGGGATCGCCTTCAAAAATGCCGACTTCGGGCATGCCGATGTTGGCCTGGGTGGCGAACTTGCGCACGGTCTCCACAATCCAGCGCTCGTCGGGCGAGCCGGAGCCGTCGATCACGCGCACGCCCGAGGTCCACTTGGCCATGGGCTTGCTGATCAGGAGCGAGATGATCGCGCCGCCAAAGCCCATCACCAGCGCGAAGCCCAGCAACGCGCCCAGGTTCAGGCCGTTGGCCGTGAGGTAGCGGTTGACGCCCAGCAGGCTGGCCACCACCCCCAGCACGACAACGACGGCCAGGTTGGTCATCACAAACAAAAGGATCCGCTTCATGGATTGAATTCTCCGTGGGGTCAACAACAACGAGTGTTCGCTGGTTCAGATGGGGACTGCAGGCCGCGCTTCAAGCGCCGCTCCCTGGGCCACGGCCCCGGCGCCCCTTCCGGCCGCGATTTATCGCGCTATGGTAGGTGCAAACCTATGGCGTAGCCTTATCACACAAGCGTTGACGGGAATTACGGCGCCGGTACCGCGCGGGGCGGGCGAAAGACCAGGGCGTCGTCGTAGAAGGCCGGCACCTCGTTGGCCGGCCACCAGCCGGGCACGCCCAGCACGGGCAGCGGCGAGAAGGGTTTGGCGGCCCAGGCGGCGGGATGCACAGCCTGCGCGAGCCAGGTGTCGAGCCCGGACAGCGCTTCTTTTGCTATTAGATCAATAGCTTTAGGCGCCCGGTACACGTGCGCCACCATGGGTTTTCGGGGCGTAACCAGCTTCTCCATCAGCGCATGGCCGAACAGCACCAGCCGGGCCTCGGACCAGAGCGGCCGCAAGTCGATGAACAGGCGCAGCCAGTCGCGCGCCCTGAGCGCATTCCACAGCGCGTCAGGCGCCTGCAGCAGTGCGCCGTTTTCATCGAACACCGTGAGCGCGTCGCGCAGCGGCCCGCGCACGGCCCGCACGCCGTCGGCAGCGATGGCGCCGGCCTGCAGCTCGTTCAAACGGCGTTTGGTCTGCGGAAAGTGCAGCCACACCAGGCCGTTGAAGAAGTCGTGCAGGTTGTCGCGCGTGGGTACGCGGCGGGTGTTGCGGATGTACTGCTCGTAGGCCACCCCGGAGGGCAACTCGGCTTGCGGCGCGAACGCCACGGGGGCAGCGCCGGCCGGCGCAGCGGCCTGCAGCGCCTGAGCCACCGGGCACCCGCCCTGCACCTGCTGCGCCACAGGCCGGCCCAGGCCGCGCCAGGGCGCGAGCCACGGAGCGCTCCAGTCGCTGGCGTCGAGCGGTGCGAATGTGGGCAGGCCTACACCAGGCGCCACGGCAGCGCTTCGCCGGCACGCAAGGGCTTGAGGTTGGCCTCGCCGAAGACAAAGCTCTCGGGCGGCGTCCAGGACTCGCGGCGCAGGGTGATGGTGCCGGTGTTGCGCGGCAGGCTGTAGAAGTCGGGGCCGTGGAAGCTGGCAAAGCCCTCGAGCTTGTCGAGCGCACCGGCGTTGTCGAACGCCTCGGCGTACATCTCCATCGCGGCGTGCGCGGTGTAGCAGCCGGCGCAGCCGGTGGCGTGCTCCTTCAGGTGCGCGGGGTGCGGCGCGCTGTCCGTGCCCAGGAAGAACTTGGCCGAGCCACTGGTGGCGGCCTGTACCAGGGCCACGCGGTGCGTTTCGCGCTTGAGCACGGGCAGGCAGTAGTAATGCGGGCGCACGCCGCCCACGAAAATGGCGTTGCGGTTGTACAGCAGGTGGTGCGCCGTGATGGTGGCGGCGGTGAACCGGTCAGACGCCTGCACGTAGTCGGCCGCATCCTTGGTGGTGATGTGCTCGAAGACGATCTTGAGCTCAGGGAAGTCGCGGCGCAGCGGGATCAGCTGCTGCTCGATGAAGACGGCCTCGCGGTCGAACAGGTCGATGTCGCTACTCGTCACTTCGCCGTGCACCAGCAGCAGCATGCCTGCCTTCTGCATGGCTTCGAGCGTCTTGTAGGTCTTGCGGAGATCGGTCACCCCCGCGTCGCTGTTGGTGGTGGCGCCGGCGGGGTAGAGCTTGCAGGCCACGACGCCTGCATCCTTGGCCCGCGCGATTTCCTCGGGCGGCAGGTTGTCGGTGAGGTACAGCGTCATCAGCGGCTCGAACTGCACGCCCGCTGGCACGGCGGCCAGGATGCGCTCCTTGTAGTCCAGCGCCTGCTGCGCCGTGGTCACGGGCGGGCGCAGGTTGGGCATGATGATCGCGCGGCCGAACTGGGCGGCCGTGTGCGGCACGACGGTCTGCAGCGGCTCGCCGTCGCGCACATGCAGGTGCCAGTCGTCGGGGCGGGTAATGGTGAGGGTGTTCACAGGGGAGGAAGATGCGGCGGTCATGGGCGCCATTGTCCCATTGCCCCTAGAGTCGCCGTGCTACTTCAAATTTGATAGCGTCCAGCGCTTGCTGGACAAGCGCCATGGGCCATTTTTGCTTGAATCGCCGGAAAGCACGGGGCTGGAAAGCCCCGGGCGTTGCGCTACTCGGCCGTGATGTGCGCCTTGCGCACCACCTCGCCAAACTTCACCAGCCGCTCGGACATCATTTTCTCGAACTGGGCGGGGGTCATCTCTTCGGGCGCGATCACACCGCGCTCCTTGAGGTTGGCCACCATGGCAGGCGACGTGGCAACCTGGCGCACGGCCTTGTAGAGCGTCTGCACGATGGCTTCGGGCGTGCCGCCAGGCGCGGCCAGGCCGGTCCAGGAGGTGAGGTTGAGCTGCGGGTAGCCGACCTCGGCCAGCGTGGGCACATCGGGCAGTTGCGGCAGCCGCTGGTCGGCGG
>NZ_JALEGG010000071.1 GCF_022763525.1 Acidovorax sp. | reverse complement strand
GTCGGCCGTAACGTCCTGTGCGCCGTAGCTGGGGCGGGGGGCCACCAGCGGCGCTGCTGGGCGCACCCGCCTGCGGCGGCGGCGGGGCCGCGCTGTGGTGGCCGCGGCCATCACATCCAGCGCAGGGCCAGGGCCGCGCCCAGGTAGAAGCCGATTTCGCTGACCTGCTGCGTGGCCCCCAGGCAGTCCCCTGTGAAGCCTTGCAGCCGGCGCGCAAACCAGCGGCCCATCCAGGCGGCAGCGAGGGCGCTGGCCAGCAAGGATGCTATGAAATACGGAGCTGGTTGCGCTTGCCAGACAAGCGCCAGCGGCCAAAAACACCATAAAGCTGCTGCGGCCAGCGCTGCGCCCGAAATCTGGTCGGCCAGCGGCTTGCTTTTGGACCGGGCGGTGTCGCCCACATGCGGCAGGCTGCGCACGATGAGCAGCGGCCAGAAGCGCGACACCACGTGCGCCCCCACCAGGGCGGTCAGCGCGGCCAGCAGGCTGTGCGCGCCCAGCAGCGCCAGCAGGCTCAGTTTGGCCAACAGCGCCAGCACCAGCGCCATGGCACCGAAGGCGCCGATGCGCGAGTCCTTCATGATGTCCAGCGCCCGTTCGCGGTCGGCACTGCCCCCCAAGCCGTCGGCCACATCGGCCAGTCCGTCTTCATGAAAGCCGCCGGTCATCAGCACCGTGGCGATGGTGCAGAACACCGCCGCTACGGCCGGGGCGAAGGGATTGGGTGCCAGGGCCCAGTGCAGCGCGGCAAACACGGTGGCCGACAGCAGCGCCGCCAGCCAGCCAATGCCCGGAAAGTGCGCCGCGCTCGCCCGCAGCATGGCGGGGCTGTAACCCACCCAGTCCGCCAGGCGCCCGGTGATGGGGATGCGCGTGAAGAACTGCACGGCCAGCAGATAGTGGCGCAGGGCTTGCATGGCAGGGAATGTCAAATTTGATAGCTGCCAGCGCTTTATGTACAAGCGCTGGAGGCCAATTTGATCAATATTCCAATCACTTGGATCGCAGAAACAGCCGGTAGGCCGGGTTCAGTGTCTCTTCCACATACGGATAGCCCAGCGTGGCCAGGAAGGCGTCGAAGGCAGCCTTGTCTTCGGAAGGCACCTGCATGCCTACGAGGATGCGGCCATAGTCCGCTCCCTGGTTGCGGTAGTGGAACAGGCTGATGTTCCATGTCGGCTGCATCAGGCTCAGGAACTTGAGGAGCGCCCCGGGCCGCTCGGGGAAGGTGAAGCGCATCAGGCGCTCGTCCTGCGCCAGGGCCGAATGCCCGCCCACCAGGTGGCGCAGGTGTTCCTTGGCCAGTTCGTCGTGGGTCAGGTCCAGTGCCTCGAAGCCGTGGCGGCCGAAGTTCTTGGCGATTTTCTCCGACTCGCCCTTGCCATTAGTGGTGAGGCCCACGAACACATGGGCCTGGGCCGCGTCGCTGATGCGGTAGTTGAACTCGGTCACGTTGCGCGGACCGCCCGGCAGGCCGCCGATCACTTCGCAAAAGCGGCGGAAGCTGCCGCGTTCTTCGGGAATGGTGACGGCCAGCAGTGCCTCGCGCTCCTCGCCCACCTCGGCGCGCTCCGCCACGAAGCGCAGGCGGTCGAAGTTCATGTTGGCGCCGCACAGGATGGCAGCGTACGTCTCGCCCTTGGTCTTGTGGGTGGACACGTATTGCTTGATGGCGGCCACGGCCAGGGCGCCAGCGGGCTCCACGATGCTGCGCGTGTCCACGAAGATGTCCTTGATGGCGGCGCAGACGGCGTCGGTGTCCACCGTGATGAAATCGTCCACCAGGCCGCTGCGGGCGATGCGGAAGGTTTCCTCGCCCACCAGCTTGACGGCGGTACCGTCGGAGAACAGGCCCACATCCGCCAGCGTGACGCGCTCATGCGCCTTCACTGACTGGATCATGGCGTCCGAGTCGTTCATCTGCACGCCAATGACCTTGATCTCGGGCCGCACGGCCTTGATGTAGTTGGCCACGCCCGAGATCAGCCCGCCGCCGCCAATGGCCACGAACACGGCATCGAGCTGGTTGCTGCCCAGGCTTTGCAGCTGGCGCAGGATCTCCATGGCGATGGTGCCCTGGCCGGCAATCACGTCCGGGTCGTCGAATGGGTGCACAAAGGTCAGGCCCTGCTCCTTTTCGAGCTTCAGCGAGTGCCCGTAGGCATCGGAGTAGCTCTCGCCAAACAGCACCACTTCGCCGCCCAGCGTCTTCACGCCATCGATCTTGAGCTGGGGCGTGGTGGTGGGCATCACGATGACGGCCCGCACGCCCAGCTTGTGGGCGCTCATCGCCACGCCCTGGGCATGGTTGCCGGCTGAGGCGCAGATCACCCCGCGCGCCAACTGCTCGGGCGTGAGGTGCGCCATTTTGTTGTAGGCGCCGCGCAGCTTGAAGCTGAAAACCGGCTGCTGGTCTTCGCGCTTGAGCAGCACTTTGTTGTGCAGGCGGCGGCTGAGGTTCTTGGCGGGCTCCAGGGCCGACTCCGAGGCCACGTCGTACACGCGGGCGGTCAGGATCTTCTTGAGGTAGTCAGCAGGGGTGAGGGAGAGAGTCATGGCGAGGGCAGGTGGGCCGGCGCAGGCAGCGGCGCGGGGCCACATCATAGGGGGTCGGTCCGCGGCGGCGGGGCGCCGCAGGGCTGGGCGGGGCCTGGCATGAGCAGCCAAAAAAAAGCCCCGGGCCGTGAGGCCTGGGGCTAATCCATCCTTTGAGGAGATGGAGGAGACAATCGGTGCGGGGTGCAAGGCTGAAGTTTGCTTGCCTTGCGCCATCTGCCTTGTCGTTTCTGACGAAATCGGCAGCGCATGGGCGAAGTTTACCGCGAGACTTGCTGCATTGCAGCAAAATCTTTAGTCAAATTCGATTCGTCAAGCCGAACCGTGCGAAAAAAACCACGCAATACCGCGTAAATACGCAATCAGTGACGCAAAACACCCAGGAGAAAAATCAATGGAATGCACAGTAAGTTGGACCGGCGCCGCAGGAACTCGCTCTGGCATGGGGTTTGTGGCCGAAACGGGAAGTGGTCATGTTCTGGCCATGGACGGCGCGCCAGATGCGGCCCAGCCAGCCAACGGCGGTCAGAACCTCGCCCCCCGGCCGATGGAAACCGTGCTGGCAGGCACCGGTGGCTGCACCGCCTACGACGTGGTGCTCATCCTCAAGCGCGGCCGCCACGACGTTCGAGGTTGCAGCGTCAAGCTGACCACCGAGCGCGCTCAGACCGACCCCAAGGTGTTCACGAAGATCCACATGCATTTCACCGTGACCGGCCGGGGTATCCCGCCTGCGGCGGTGGAGCGCGCGATCGCCATGAGCCACGACAAGTACTGCTCGGCCAGCATCATGCTGGGCAAGACCGCAGAGATCACGACCGCGTTCGACGTGCTGGAAGCTTGATCCTCTGCTGGGAGGTTGTCGTCCCCGTGCCTCGGCTGGATGCCGCCAGCCTCGTTCAGGCGTTCAAGCGTTCAGATGCGGTGTGCGGTGGTGGTCATCACCTTCGCGGCCATCCGCATCGCGGCGCGCACCGGGGGCGGCAATGTCACGGCGCCTCTCGCACGTGCTTCGGTTGCGTGGCGCTGCTCGTCCTCTTTCATGCGCCCCACGACGGCCCGCGACGCCAGGTCTTGCGCCGGCAGTCGGGCGAGGTGGCTTTCAAGGTGTGCTGCCACTTGGTCTTCTGTCTCCGCGACAAATCCCAGGCTGGCCTGGTCGCTGACCTTGGCCGCCACAGCGCCCAGGGCGAAAGCTCCGGCAAACCACAACGGGTTCAGCAGGCTGGGACGTGCGCCCAGCGCCTCCAGGCGCTGGCGGGTCCAGGCGAGGTGGTCGGTCTCCTCGCGCGCGGCTTCAAGCAAGTGCGCGCGCAATTGGGGGTCACGCGTTACGGCGGCTTGGCCGGTGTACAGCGCCTGGGCGCATACTTCTCCTACATGGTTCACGCGCATCAACGCACCAGCCAGACGCTTCTCGCTGGGGTCGAGCTTACCCTCGTCAATGCCCTGAGCAGGTGAGCGCTCGCTAGCATGGGGAGGGGCAAAAAGGGTGCGTAAAGCCCTGTCGGCAGCTGATAGCAAAGAGTCCATGAATGCTTCCAGATTGGCAAGGGTGCAGATACAGAAATTTCACTTGGATACAAGTTTTGAAGAGCTGGCGAGCCTTGCTGCACTGCGTAGAAATCGATTTTGCCCGGGCTCGCCGAAATGTTGCAACACTGCAACGATTTTCCCCTTTCGGATCGTTTGTGGGTGAATTCCTTTGCGAAACCGGTCCGGGTCTGGTGCAATAAGAACAACTTCCCCACCAGGAGGTTGGCCCGGGGAACCGGCGGGACTGTGCAGGTGCTTTCACCATAGACCCCCCGTACCGGAGCCCGATGTTTAACCTTGGAGTAACTCGCAATGAAAAAATCCCTGATTGCCCTGGCTGTGCTGGCTGCTTCCGGCGCTGCAATGGCTCAATCTTCCGTGACCCTGTTCGGTATCGTGGACGCGACCTACGCCTACGGTTCCGGCAGCGTTGCCAACAAGTCGCAACTGACGAACTCCGGCTACAACAGCAGCCGTCTGGGTTTCCGCGGCGTTGAAGATCTGGGTGGCGGCATGTCCGCTTCGTTCCACCTCGAAGCTGGCCTGAACAACGACAACGGTTCCGGCGCTACCACCAGCACCAACAACCAAGGCGCCAGCGGTGTTACCGGCGGCGGCGGCCTGACCTTCAACCGTCGTTCCACCGTCAGCCTGAACGGCGGCTTCGGTGAAGTGCGTCTGGGCCGTGACTACACGCCCCAATTCTGGAACCTGACCGTGTTCGATCCCTTCGGCACGAACGGCGTTGGCACGACCCAAACCCTGAACTCCAGCCTGGGCGGTCCTACCACTGTCCGCGCTTCGAACGCCATCGGCTACTTCCTGCCTGGCAACCTGGGCGGTTTCTACGGTCAAGCCCAGTACTACATGGGTGAAAACCTGAGCAACGCTGCCAACAAGAAGGACGGCAACGGCCTGGCTCTGCGCGCTGGTTACGCCAACGGCCCCATCAACGTGGCTCTGGCTTTCTCTGACACCAAGTTCCTGTCGGGCAACATCAAGGCTGTGAACGTGGGCGGCGCTTACGATCTGGGCATGGCCAAGATCATGGCTCACTACAGCCAAGACGACGTCAAGAACGGCGCAGAAGGCAAGGGCTTCCTGATCGGTGGTCTGGTGCCCGTGGGCGCTGGCGAAATCCGTCTGGCTTACTCCACCTACAAGATCGACACCGTGGGTGCTGATCCCCGTACGAACAAGATCGCTCTGGGCTACGTGCACAACCTGTCCAAGCGCACCGCTCTGTACGCAACGTACGCTCACGTGAGCAACAAGAACGGCGCTGCTCAATCCCTGAACGGTTCCGTGACTGCTGCTGGCGACAACTCCAACGGCTACGACTTCGGTATCAAGCACAGCTTCTAATATCGGACTGGCTTCAGCCAGTTTTCGATGCCAAAGCTAAAAGCCGCCTTCGGGCGGCTTTTTTTATTTCCTGCTCGTTTTGTACCTTTCGGCGGGTGAGGTAAAAGTTTGCGGCGTCACGGATTCTTGTTGGTCCGCCCCAGGGTCGTGGAGTGGGTGTTGCTTTCGTGCGCGCGCAGGGTGAAACGGAGGCCTTCGGCCGTGGACACGCTGAATGGGTGTGGAAGGTTGTGCGCGGTAGGTGTGTGCGGCTGAGGCAGCGAAGCGAGATGCGCGAAAACAGATGATCGCGTGGTGCCACCGAAAGCCCATCGCAGACCGAGGTGGCGGTAGCGCCCGACGCCGGTTTGATGCGGGGTTGGTTGCAGGCTTGTGCCCTGCTGCCCCGCAGCCTCTCAGACGCAGGCATTGCTGCTCCTCGAAGCCCTTTGTGCCCTTTGTGCAGCTCTCAACTGACTGAAGCGTTCTCGCGCGACAGGCTTTATCGGGCGAGGAAGGGACCCAGCCGTGGCATGCATTTCTAGTCCGAATTCCAGCGCATCAGGTTTTGGAGCTTGCCCAACGGACGGACAGGCAGGATGGGCGAGAGATCCACAACGCCACCGTTTACAGCGCCCTCATGATCCGGCGCATCCCTGGGCGGCTGCACAAGCATCCGCATTGACGGGCGAGGACTGCCGACCCTGAGTCTCTGGCGTCGGCGCGGATATAGGCGGTTGCACTCCCATGTAACTGAGGGCACAACGCCCCCAGCGATTGCGCAGAGGACAGCCGTTGCAGGCTCTGAGAGAACCACTCTTACCCTGTCACCTAGGTGTCTCAGCCCTTCATTTTTGGTGCAGATTGCTGGCACCATCCTTGCGTGCTCCAGCCCCGCCCGTGGCCGTTTAGAGGCCCTTCAGGGCATCCGGAATTCAGGGATTTCCCGTTGGCTATAGAGCAACCTTTACTGCATAGTAAAACTTTTACTCAAGAGGGTTCCATGAAACTCAAATACAGTCTTTTGGCGGTCGCTGCGGCTGCTGCACTGCTCGCAGCGCCAGCCTTGCAGGCGAAGCCTTTCAAGTGGGCGAGCCAGGGCGAGATTTCAACGTGGGACATCCATTCCCAGAACAATGCGCTGCAAAACGGCCTTCACGCCAATGTGTATGAGAGCCTGGTCTACTACAACAGCAAGACCTTTGAAGTGGAGCCCGTGCTTGCCACGTCCTGGAAGGAAATCAGCCCCACGCAGGTGCGCTTCACGTTGCGCCAAGGGGTGAAGTTCCATGATGGCTCGGCCTTCACGGCAGACGACGCGGTCTACTCGCTGCAGCGAGCCATGGCGAAGACTTCCAACTTCACCCCCTACGTCCAGGGGATCAGCAAGATCAACAAGGTGGACGCGCAGACCATTGACGTCATCCTGAGCGCACCCAACCCCGTGCTGCTGCGCCAGATGACCGAACTGCGCATGATGAGCAAGG
>NZ_JALEGG010000070.1 GCF_022763525.1 Acidovorax sp. | reverse complement strand
TTTATAAACCCCTACCCGGCGGGGCAGATTTTTTCCCACCCGGGTGTGGGCGGGGGGCGCGCCCCGCCGGGGGGGGCCCCCCCCGCGGCCCTCGGCCTGGTGTTCCACGGTGTAGCCCGCGTGGCGCAGGTAGTCCACCACGATGGCGGCGATGTCGGGTTCGTCTTCGACGACGAGGATGCGGTGGCTCATGAGGGGTTGTCCAGCAGTGGCAGTTGCAGCGTGATGCGCAGGCCGCCCAAGGGTGAGGTGTCGGCCGTCAGCGTGCCGCCGTGCGCGAGCACGATGGCGCGGCAGATCGCCAGGCCCAGGCCCGAGCCGCCATGGTCGCGGTTGCGCGAGGTTTCGGCGCGGTACAGGCGGTCAAAGATGCGTGGCAGCTCGTGCGCGGGCACGCCGGGCGCGCTGTCGTCCAACTGCACCTGCAGTTGGGCGGCTCCATCGGCCGGTGGCAACAGGCGTGCCGAGAGGCGCAGCAGGCCGCCCGTGTCGGTGTAGCGCAGGCTGTTTTCCAGCAAGTTCAAGAACACCTGGTGCAGTTGCTGCGCATCGCCCCGCACCAGGGGGGCAGGCTGCGCCGGAACCTGCGCGGTCAGGGCTCCCAGGCCGGTGGTGTCCACGTCGATGCCCGCATGCGCCAAGCGCGGGCGCATGGATGCGAGCGCCTCGTTCAGCAGCGACAGCGGGTGTACGGGCACCTGGGCCGAGCGCGCACTGGTGCCCGCCGCGTCCAGGCTGGCGCGCAGGTCGCCCACCAGCTGGATCAGGCGCATCACCTGCCGGTGCAGGCGCAGCGCGGTCTTGTCGTCAAACGGGCGGATGCCGTCCTGCACGGCCTCGATTTCGGCGCGCATGGCGGCCAGGGGGGTGCGCAGCTCGTGGGCCACGTCGCCCAGCCACTGGCGGCGGCTGGCCTCGATGCTGCTCAGTTGTTCGGCCATGGTATTGAAGGTGCGAGCCAGCTGGGCCATCTCGTCGTTGCCGTGCACGGGCACGCGGGTGTGCAGGTGGCCTTGCGCAATGCCGCGCGCGCCGGTGGCCAGCGCCTCGACGGGGGCCAGCCAGCGCCGTGCAAGCCAGCCCGACAGCAGCAGTGCCAGTGCCAGCCCGGCCAGGCCGGTCCATGCCACAAAGCCCAGGTGTTGCGCCAGAAAGGCCTGGTCGGCTTCGCTGCGCACACCCTGCGGAGGTGCCAGCACCAACTGGCCGATGGTCTTGCCGTCGGCGCCGGTCAGTGCCAGGCGCGCGCCACCCGGCTGGGGGGGCGTGCCAGCCACCAGGTTTTGCTGGGCATCCACCAGGCCCAGGCGGGGGAACCGGTCGTCGGGGTGGCGTTGTGGGCCACCCGCGCCGCGCTCGCCCGGGGGCGGGCCGCCGTCGGGGGGCGGTGGTGGGGGCTGCTGCATGCTGCGGTCTGCTGCCGGGTTGCCGTTCGCCAGTTCGGGGGGCATGCCGGGCGAACCGCTCCGGTCGGTGGGCGGGGTGCCTTCTGCGCCTTGGGTGTTTGATCGCCGCAGGCCGCTGCCAGGGTGGCTGAGCTGGCCCCAGAGGCGGGGCTGGTTGCGCAGGGTGTCCCAACCGCCCGTCTGCGTGTGGTGGGCCTGCAGGCGCTCGGCCAGCCAGTCCATGCGGGCCAGTTCGATCTCTGCCACATACGGCCCCAGGCCCCGCTGCAAGCCCAGCCGCGAAAAGCCTGCAAAGATCAGCAACAAGGCCACCAGCAGGGCTGCTAAGGCGATGAAGGCTTTGCGGTGCAGGGTCAGGTGGGGCATCGATGGGGCAGCAGGACGGTCTAGCGGGCGGGGGGCGGGCCGCCTGCACCGCCGGGGCCGCCAGGCCCGCCTGCGGGCATGGCCACCAGGGTGCCACCCATTGTGCGGCATGTGCCTGCGAGCGATTTGCCGTCGGGCATGGTCAGCGTCACGCTGGCGCCTTCGGTCTTGCCCTTGCAGGCGGCATAGGCTTCGGGTGGCGGAGCGGGCGGCTCTTGCCGGCCCTGCGATTGCGCCAGCACGGGGGCGGCGAATGTGGCTGCCAGTACGGTCGCGAGGGTCATGCGGGCCAGCAGGTGGAGGCGAAGAGAGTGCAAAGTCATGGTGATTTTTCCGTCAGTGTTGTGGAGAAAAGCGTTCAATGAGTGGATTCGCCACCAGAAGCCGGCGCGGCCCAGGCCAGTACACCCGTAGAACCGGCTTTGGCGGGCCACCGGGTGCGTTCCCCTCCTGGGGAGGGCGCCGGAGGTGCCTCAATGGGGCTTTCAGTCAAGCCGCAATCGAGATCGTGATGCTGGCCGAGTACCCGCCGCCGCTGTTGGCCTGCATCGTGGTCATCTCCAGCGCGGTGCCGTCGCTGAAGACGTTGTCGGTGGCAAAGGTGATGGAAGCCAGGTTGCGCACGCTGGCGCTGTAGCCGGAATTGGCGCTGTAGATGCTGCTGAGCAGCTCGGTGGGGAAGGCCAGCTGCGTGGTCTTGACCTTGTTGCGTGCGTTATTGGCAGAGGCGAGCGAAGGGTAGATCTCCAGGTGCATGTGGGGCATGCGGCCGGAATAGCACCCGGGCACGATGGTGGTGAAGGTCACGGTTCCGCTGGCATCCGTGGCTTGCACGCCGCGCAGGTAGTTGTCGGCAATGTTGTTCGAGCTGTAGACCGAGTAGTTGCCGTCCTGCGTGCAGTGCCACAGGTAGATGGCGTAGCCCGACAGCGCTGCGCAGCCGGCGCTGGTGTTCGTCAGCGTGATGGTGATCGTCAGCGGCACGCCGCTGACCTGCGTGGACGAGCCGATGGAGCTGCGGATGTCCGAGCGCACGATGCCGCTGAGCGCCAGCACGTTGTAGGTGTTGTTGCTGGCCGTGGAGCCATCGGCGGGGTAGGGGCCTGCGGTTTCTTCGGGGACGACCGAGCACGTGGTCGTGGTGCCGGTCCCGGTCCCTGTACCCGTTCCGGTCCCTGTAGCTGTGCCGGTGGCGTCGGTGGTGTCCGTGGTTTCGGTGTCTCCGCCGCCGCAGCCGAACAGGGTGGCCACGCCGAGGGAGCCCAGGGCGTTCAGTGCCAAGCGGCGGTTGGCGGGTGCCTGGATGGCGAATGGAGTGATGGTGGGGCCGGCAGTGGTGCGTTCCATGGATTTCTCCTGCAAGTGGGAATGGCCTGCACTGTGCCGCCCGATTGAGGAGAAATTTGGGAGAGAAGGATGCGGGCTTTTAGCTATATTTTTGGTGGCTTAAAAGCTCACCCACCCAGGCGATGGGGTAATTTTTTCGGCATGGCTGCCATGCGTCCACGCCGAAAAAGGCCGCGAAGCCACGCAGGGAGCTGCCACGATGGGCATCCCTGGTGGCACGAGGCCCTCAGAGTCGGGGGGGCTCGGCCTCCGTAGAGGGGCCTCGTGAATATCAGTGTCAGTGGCGGGGCGGCGGCGCAGGGTGCGACATCAGTCGGTCCGTCAGGGCAATGGCGAGCGCGCTCAGCAGGAACACCACATGGATGATCGTCTGCCACATGAGCACCTTCAAGTCGTAATTCGCCGCGTTGATAAAGGTCTTGAGAAGATGGATGGAGCTGATGCCGATGATGGCGGTGGCCAGCTTGACCTTGAGTACCGAGGCATTCACGTGGCTGAGCCACTCCGGCTGGTCGGGGTGATCTTCCAAGTGCAGTCGCGACACGAAAGTCTCGTAGCCGCCCACGATCACCATGATCAGCAGGTTGGAGATCATCACCACGTCGATCAGGGCCAGCACCACCAGCATGATGATGGTCTCGTTGAGTGCGGTCACCTCGAAGTCGCTCTTGTAGCCAATGCTGGACACCAGCTGCTTGAGCGCCGCCGTGTTGCCGAAGGCGGCCTCGATCAGATGCACCAGCTCCACCCAGAAGTGGAAAACGTACACGGCCTGGGCCAGGATCAGCCCGAGGTACAGGGGCAGCTGCAGCCAGCGGCTGGCAAAGATCAGCGAAGGCAGCGGACGCAGGGGGGAGGAGGTGGTGGGGTTTGGGGGTGCGGACATGGGTTGGGTGAGGAGGTCTCGGGTCGCGCGATTTTAGGGGGATGGCGTGACCGAATCGGGGCACCCCGGGCATTCATCAGTGCCCTGGGGTGACGGATTCTGTAAGCTTCGTGCCAGTCAGTGGCTTGTAAGTGCCGCGTCCGACAGTACCGCCCAATTCCAATTCCATCAGACCAGGAGACAACACCATGAGTGCGCCCACATCCGCGATCGAGTCCGTTTTGGTTGAGAACCGCGTGTTTCCGCCGGCCCCCGCGGTGGTCAAGGCGGCCCGGGTGTCGGGCATGGCCGGCTACGAGGCGCTTTGTGCCGAGGCCGAGAAGGACTTCGAAGGCTTCTGGGCGCGCCTGGCCCGCGAGAACGTTCAGTGGAGCAAGCCGTTCACGCGCACACTGGACGAGTCGAATGCCCCGTTCTTCCAGTGGTTCGCTGATGGGGAACTCAACGCATCGGCCAACTGCCTGGACCGCCACATCGGCACCCCCACCGAGAACAAGACGGCCATCATCTTCGAAGCCGATGATGGCACTGTCACCAAGATCACCTACAAGGAACTGCTCGCGCGGGTGAGCCAGTTCGCCAACGCGCTCAAGGCCCATGGCGTGACCAAGGGCGACCGCGTGCTCATCTACATGCCGATGACCATCGAGGGCGTGGTGGCCATGCAAGCTTGCGCCCGCATCGGCGCGACCCACAGCGTGGTGTTTGGCGGCTTCAGCGCCAAGGCGGTGCAAGAGCGCATCATCGACGCGGGTGCCGTGGCCGTGGTCACGGCCAACTACCAGATGCGCGGCGGCAAGGAACTGCCGCTGAAGGCGATCATCGACGAAGCGCTGGCCATGGGCGGCTGCGACACCATCCGCAATGTGTTCGTGTACCAGCGCACCGCCACCGCCTGCAACATGGTGGCAGGCCGCGACAAGACCTTTGCCGAAGCGCTGCAGGGCCAGTCGTCTGAATGCGCGCCGGTGGCTGTCGGCGCCGAGCATCCCCTGTTCATCCTGTATACCAGCGGATCGACCGGCAAACCCAAGGGCGTGCAGCACAGCACGGGGGGCTACCTGTTGTGGGCCAAGCTCACCATGGACTGGACCTTTGATCTGCGCCCGGACGACGTCTTCTGGTGCACGGCCGACATTGGCTGGATCACCGGGCACACCTATGTGGCCTATGGCCCGCTCGCCGCAGGTGCGACGCAAATCGTCTTCGAAGGCATCCCCACCTTCCCCAACGCCGGCCGCTTCTGGCAAATGATCGAGCGCCACCAGTGCACCATCTTCTACACGGCGCCCACGGCGATCCGCTCGCTCATCAAGGCGGCCGAAGGGGACGAGGCCGTGCACCCCGCCCGTTCCAACCTGTCGAGCCTGCGTATCCTGGGCAGCGTGGGCGAGCCCATCAACCCCGAGGCCTGGATGTGGTACTACAAGAATGTGGGTGGCGAGCGCTGCCCCATCGTTGATACCTTCTGGCAAACGGAGACGGGCGGCCATGTCATCACGCCGCTGCCCGGTGCCACGCCGCTGGTGCCCGGCAGCTGCACGCTGCCCCTGCCTGGCATCACCGCTGCCATCGTGGATGAGACGGGCAACGACGTGGCCAATGGATCGGGCGGCATTCTGGTCATCAAGCGTCCGTGGCCGAGCATGATCCGCACCATCTGGAACGACCCCGAGCGCTTCAAGAAGAGCTACTTCCCCGAAGAACTCAAGGGCTACTACCTGGCCGGCGACGGGGCCGTGCGGAGTGCGGACCGTGGTTACTTCCGCATCACAGGCCGTATTGATGACGTGCTGAACGTGTCGGGCCACCGCATGGGCACGATGGAAATCGAGTCGGCCCTGGTAGCGAAGACTGACCTTGTGGCGGAAGCTGCCGTGGTGGGCCGCCCCGACGATGTCACCGGCGAGGCCATCTGCGCCTTTGTGGTGCTCAAGCGTGCCCGCCCCACCGGCGAAGAGGCCAAGCAGATTGCCAACGAGCTGCGCAACTGGGTTGCCAAGGAAATCGGCCCGATCGCCAAGCCCAAGGACATCCGCTTCGGCGACAACCTCCCCAAGACCCGCAGCGGCAAGATCATGCGCCGCCTGCTGCGCAGCATCGCCAAGGGCGAAGCCATCACGCAGGACACGAGTACGCTGGAAAACCCCGCAATCCTGGATCAATTGGCCAAGGCCAATTGATCCAGGGGGCGCCGTGCAGCGGCGCCAGCGCGCAGCGCTTGCGGGGTTGGGGGACACTCATATCGCGCAGCGATATGACGTGGCCACAGAACCCTGTTGGCTCACCCACCGCCCGTGATCGAAGCCGCGAGGCCAATTGATCCAGGAGGCGCCGTGCAACGGCGCCAGCGCACTGCGGCTTGCCGGGTTCGAAGCAGCGATCGAACTTCGGGTAAACGCGGCGCCTGCCCCATCCCGGCCGGGACCGCGATCCCCGCTGTAGGACGACACCGGAAATGCGATGGCCAAGGCAGGCATGGGGCTCAGCTTGCGTTACAACGGCAGCACTGCGCGCCGGGCACCCTGCCTGCGCGGTCTACCGGAGCCCTCCATGCATCTGCGTTCCCTTGTCCTGGTATTGACGGTGCTTGCCATCGCGGCACTGGCTGCTCTCAACTGGCCGGCGCTCGCCGCGCCGACTCTCGTGTCCCTGGGTGTGGTGGTGTTTGACGCACCTCTGGGCCTCATCATGCTGGGCCTGACGGTGCTGCTGGGCATTTTCTTCCTGGCCTACGTGCTGTCGCTTCAGGGCTCCGTGCTGCTGGAGACGCGGCGCCACAACAAGGAGATGCATGCGCAGCGTGAACTGGCCGACAAGGCAGAAGCCTCGCGTTTTACCGATCTGCGGACCTTTCTGGATGCTCAACACCAGCAGTCGCACGCGAACTTGCTGGCGAGGATTGACCAACTGGAGGCGCGCCTGGTGGCGCGCGCTGCCGAATCCGACAATTCGACGGCAGCGTATGTGGGACAGCTGGAGCACCAGCTGCGCACCCGCAACAGCGTGGATGCCGCTGCGCCGTCGGCGTCCCGCCCAAGCCCTTCCGCCTACTGAACCTCGCTGCGCGGGTTGATCGGTGGAGGAGGGCGAAGGCCGCGTCCCCCTTGCCCGCCGCCACTCGTCATCACCATCATCATCGGATACCCCAAACGACAACGGCCGCGTCACAGTGTGGCGCGGCCGTCAACTGGTGGAGGGGGCTGTTGCACCGCCCCTTCGAAGGTCTTACTTCTGGGTCAGCACCCAGGCAGCCAGCTTCTTGGCTTCGGCATCGTTGACCTGGGCGTTGGCGGGCATGGGCACGGGACCCCACACGCCGGAACCACCCTTGATGATCTTGGCTGCCAGCTTGTCCGCGGCATCCTTCTGGCCAGCGTACTTGGCGGCCACATCCTTGTAAGAAGGCCCCACCAGCTTCTTGTCCACGGCATGGCAGGCCATGCAATTCTTGGATGTGGCCAAGGCCAGGTCTGCCATCGCCGGTGCTGCAACCGACAGGGTCATGGCAAGGGTGATCAGGGTACGCTTCATGGTGGGATTTCCTGGGGTTGAGTTACAGTTCTTCTAATGGAATTGTAGTGGCTTGGGTTGACAGGCCTTTGTCCCTGGTCAAGGGGCTGGACGGGTCTTTTTTCGGAGGTTGCGATGTACCTGCTGGGTCTTTCTCTGGTGCTTCTCGCACTGAAATATTTCGAGATCGGGCCGGTCGCCGCCTGGTCGTGGTGGTGGATCCTTGCGCCCTTTGGTGCCACGGCCGCGTGGTGGGCCTGGGCTGATTCCACGGGATACACCAAACGTAAAGCTGTGGAAAAGATGGAAAAGCGCAAGCGCGACCGCATCGACAAGCAAAAAGAGGCGCTGGGCATGCGCCCCCGCAAACCGCGCTGAGCCCGCGTGGCTCTTTGCGCATGTTTGTTGATGATGCGGCAGAGTGCCACGTCAATAGGCGTCCAGCACCGCTCCCTTGCTGGCGCTTGATGCGTTGAATGCGAACTTGGCCTGCACGCCGCGTGTGTAGCGTGGCGCGGGAGGCGTCCAGCCAGCGCGGCGCTGGGCGATTTGCTCCTCGGGCACGTTCAACTGCAGCAGCAGTTGGCGCGCGTCGATGGTGATGCTGTCGCCTTCGTTGACAAAGGCGATCGTGCCGCCTGCTGCTGCCTCGGGCGCCACGTGGCCGACCACCATGCCCCATGTGCCGCCGGAGAAGCGGCCGTCGGTGATCAGTCCCACGCTCTCTCCCAGGCCCGCGCCGATCAGTGCGCCGGTGGGGGCGAGCATCTCGGGCATGCCCGGGCCGCCCTTGGGGCCCAGGTAGCGCAGCACCATTACATCGCCAGCCTTGATCTTGCCGTCCAGAATTGCCTGCAGGGCCGACTGTTCGTCGTCGAACACGCGGGCGGGGCCGGTGATCACGGGGTTCTTCAGGCCGGTGATCTTGGCCACGGCACCCTCGGGGCTCAGGTTGCCCTTGAGAATGGCGAGGTGACCCTGAGCGTACATGGGCTTGCTGATGGGGCGAATCACGTCCTGGTCGGCACGTGGCTCGTCGGGCACGTCTTGAAGCACCTCGGCAATCGTCTTGCCCTGGATGGTGATGCAGTCGCCGTGCAGCAAGCCCGCGTTCAGCAAGATTTTCATGACCTGCGGGATGCCACCCGCACGATGCAGATCCACGGCCAGGTATTTGCCGCTGGGCTTCAAGTCGCAAAGCACGGGGGTTTTCTTGCGAATGCGCTCGAAGTCATCAATGTCCCACTCCACGCCCGCAGCGTGGGCAATGGCCAGGAAGTGCAGCACGGCGTTGGTCGAGCCACCCGTGGCCATGATCACGGCCACGGCGTTCTCGATGGACTTCTTGGTCACGATGTCGCGGGGCTTCAGGTCCATCTTGATGGCCTCGATCAGCACCTTGGCCGATTCTTTGGCCGAGTTCATCTTTTCGTCGTGCGGGTTGGCCATGGTGGACGAGTAGGGCAGGCTGATGCCCAGGGCCTCGAACGCGCTGCTCATGGTGTTGGCGGTGTACATGCCGCCGCAAGAGCCGGTGCCGGGGATGGCGCGCTTCTCGATTTCTTTCAGGTCAAAGTCGCTGAGCTTGCCCGCCGCGTTTTCGCCCACGGCCTCGAACACGCTCACGATGTTGAGGTCCTTGCCCTGGTAGTGGCCGGGCAGGATGGTGCCGCCATACACATAGATGGCGGGTACGTTGGCCCGCAACATGCCCATCAGGCCGCCGGGCATGTTCTTGTCGCAGCCGCCGACCACCAGCACGCCGTCCATCCACTGGCCGCCCACGCAGGTTTCGATGCAGTCGCTGATGACTTCGCGGCTGACCAGGCTGTACTTCATGCCTTCGGTGCCCATGGCCATGCCGTCGCTGATGGTGGGCGTGCCGAACACCTGGGCGTTGCCACCGGCTTCCTCAATGCCTGCGATGGCCGCGTCGGCCAGCTTCTGCAGGCCGCTGTTGCAGGGCGTGATGGTGCTGTGGCCGTTGGCCACGCCGACCATGGGTTTCACGAAGTCACCGTCCTCGTAGCCCATGGCGTAGTACATGGAGCGGTTGGGTGCGCGCGACTTGCCCTGGGTGATGTTGGCGCTGCGGCGATTGATGGGCGCGGAGGGCTTGTTGGAGTCGGTCATCGTGGGGCGTCCTGGTGTCGGGGTTGGGGCTGGAGCGGAGTAAAACATTCTGCCAGTGCCGTCGCCGCGCGTGTGGTCCTTGCATGCCAGCCCCTACGCCCTGGCCCCCGGGCGTGTTGGGGGGGCTGGGCGATAATTGACAGTTTGCTCCCGGCACGGCTCAAGAGGTTGTAGGCGCGGGTGCGCGAGGGGCCTTTATTCCTGCGGCCCGCTTCCCTTTCAGCGATTTTTCAGAAGCCAGCACGATGCCCATCTACCGTTCCAAAACCTCCACCGCCGGTCGCAACATGGCAGGCGCGCGTTCTTTGTGGCGCGCCACCGGCATGAAAGACGATGACTTCAGCAAGCCGATCATCGCGGTGGTCAATTCGTTCACCCAGTTCGTGCCCGGCCATGTGCACTTGAAGGACCTGGGCCAGCTGGTGGCCCGCGAGATCGAAGCCGCTGGCGGCGTGGCCAAGGAGTTCAACACCATCGCCGTGGACGACGGCATCGCCATGGGCCACGATGGCATGCTGTATTCGCTGCCCAGCCGCGACATCATTGCCGACTCGGTCGAATACATGGTCAATGCGCACTGCGCCGATGCCATGGTCTGCATCTCCAACTGCGACAAGATCACCCCCGGCATGCTGATGGCCGCCATGCGCCTGAACATCCCGGTGATCTTCGTTTCGGGCGGCCCGATGGAAGCCGGCAAGACCCGCCTGGCCAACCCGGTCACCAAGGTCATGGAGTTCAAGAAGCTCGACCTGGTGGACGCGATGGTGATTGCCGCCGACACCAACTACTCCGACGCCGACGTGGCCGAGGTCGAGCGTTCGGCCTGCCCCACCTGCGGTTCGTGCTCGGGCATGTTCACCGCCAACTCCATGAACTGCCTGACCGAAGCGCTGGGCCTGTCGCTGCCCGGCAATGGCACGGTGGTGGCCACGCACGCCGACCGCGAACAGCTCTTCAAGCGCGCAGGCCGCCGCATCGTGGAACTGGCCAAGCAGTACTACGAGCAGGACGACGAGCGCGTGCTGCCACGCTCGGTGGGCTTCAAGGCGTTTGAGAACGCCATGACGCTGGACATCGCCATGGGCGGCTCCACCAACACCATCCTGCACCTGCTGGCGATTGCCAAAGAGGCCGAGATCCCCTTCACCATGGCCGACATCGACCGCCTCTCGCGCGTCGTGCCGCAGCTGTGCAAGGTGGCGCCCAACACCAACAAGTACCACATCGAAGACGTGCACCGCGCGGGCGGCATCATGGCCATCCTGGGCGAGCTGGACCGCGCGGGCAAGCTGCACACCGACGTGCCGACCGTGCACGCCCCCACGCTGAAAGACGCGCTGGACCAGTGGGACATCGTGCGCACACAAGACGAGGCCGTGCGCACCTTCTACATGGCAGGCCCCGCAGGCATC
>NZ_JALEGG010000069.1 GCF_022763525.1 Acidovorax sp. | reverse complement strand
GTGTTGGCGCGCAGGCTCTTCAGTTGAGGGCTGTCGTGCTTGGTGCCAGTACAACGCAGGTCAGGCTGGCGAACGAGTCTGACCACCGCGCCGTCAAAGCGTTGTACCGAGAACTGCGGCCGCAGGATGCGGACGTGAGTGACGAGATGTCCTTAAGCCTGTTCCGAGCCGTCCTTCGTTCATCGCATGCGCGGCTGGTGGTCGCGCTCGAGGGCGGCGAAATCGGTGCCACGTGCATGCTCGCGTTTCTGCCGAACTTTGCAAGCGCGGGGCGGCCCATTGGCGTCATCGAGCACGTGATCACTGGCGAGCGATTTCGTCGACGGGGCTTGGCACGCGCGGCTTTGGCGTTCGCACTCGACGAGGCTTGGGCGATGGACTGCTGCAAGGTGTTTCTGCTCTCGGGTTCGCAGCGCACAGAAGCCCATCGGCTTTACGAATCCGTGGGGTTTGTGGGTGGGCGGGAACTGGGTTTCGTCAGGAAAAATCCCAGTGAGGGTCACCATGACTGAGCAATCTGAACTTTTTTCAGCCGCAGCGCAGACCAGCCAAGCGCAAGCAGCTATCAAAATGAAAGCGCTGCGCGAGCAGCTCCACCGCTGGGCGCACGAATACTACGTGCAGGATGCGCCCACCGTGCCCGATGCCGAGTACGACCGCGCCTTCCGCGAACTGCAGGCGCTGGAGTCCGAGCATCCGGATCTCATCACGCCCGATTCGCCCACGCAGCGTGTGATCGGCGCCGTGCTGGAGGGCCTCACGCCGGTGCGCCACGCGGTGCCCATGCTCAGCATCCACACCGAAACGGACACGGAGGCGACCGGCGCCCAGGCTTTTGACGCGCGGGTGCGGCGCGAGCTGGGGCTGGCCCAGGCCGATCCGCCCATCGAATACGTGGCCGAGCCCAAGTTCGACGGCTTGGCGATGAGCCTGCGTTACGAGAACAGGCGTCTGGTGCAGGCCGCCACGCGCGGCGACGGGGAGGTGGGCGAGGACGTGACGCACAACATCCGCACGATCCGGCAGATCCCGTTGACTCTGCCGGAAGGGGTGCCGGCGCTGCTCGAAGTGCGTGGCGAGGTCTATATGCGCCGGGCCGACTTTGATGCGCTGAACGAGCGCCAGCGGGAGCAGGGCGGCAAGACTTTTGTGAACCCGCGCAATGCGGCGGCGGGCGCCGTGCGCCAGCTGGACTCCAACATCACCCTCCAGCGCCCCCTGAGCTTTTTTGCCTATGGCGTGGGTGCCATCACGCCAGCGGGTGAGGGCGGGCCGGTGTTTCGCACGCATTTCGAGATGCTGCAGGCGCTGAAATCCTGGGGTTTTCCGGTCGCGGAGCAGGTGCAGATTGCGGTGGGTGCTACTGAATTGGTAGCGTTTCACCAAAAGATGGGCGCGGGGCGCGATGCGCTGCCCTACGACATCGACGGCGTGGTCTACAAGGTCAACCGGCTGGACCTGCAGCGCGACCTGGGCTTCAAGACCCGCGAGCCGCGCTGGGCCGTCGCCCATAAGTACCCAGCTCAGGAGATGGCGACCAAGGTCGAGGGCATCGACGTGCAGGTCGGCCGCACCGGCAAGATCACGCCCGTGGCGCGCCTGGCGCCGGTCTTCGTGGGCGGGGTCACCGTCACCAATGCCACCCTGCACAACCTGTTCGAAATCCGCAAGAAGGGCGTGCGCGTGGGTGACCAGGTGATCGTGCGCCGGGCGGGCGATGTGATTCCCGAAGTCGTGGGCGTCATGCCCGGACGGCGGGCCGGCTATGTGAAGAATTTCCGCATGCCGCGCCACTGCCCCGTCTGCGGCAGCGACGTGGTGCGCGAAAAGGGCGAGGCCAACCACCGCTGCACGGGCGGCCTGTTCTGCGCCGCGCAGCGCAAGGAGGCCATCCTGCACTTTGCAGCTCGCCGCGCCATGGACATCGAAGGCCTGGGCGACAAGCTGGTGGACCAGTTGGTGGACACCGGTGTGATCCGCACGCTGCCAGACCTCTACCGCCTGGGCCTCACGTCCCTGGTGGCGTTGGAGCGCATGGCCGAGAAGTCAGCGCAGAACGTGCTGGCGGCGCTCGAGAAATCCAAGCAGACAACGCTGCCAAGGTTCCTGTTTGGCCTGGGTATTCGCCACGTGGGCGAGGCCACGGCCAAGGATCTGGCGCGCCACTTCGGCACGCTGGACGCCATCATGGATGCGAGCGTGGACGACCTGCTGGCGGTGAACGATGTGGGCCCGGTGGTGGCGCAGGCCATCCACACCTTCTTTGAGCAGCCGCACAACCGCGAGGTGGTCCTGCAACTGCGCGCCTGTGGCGTGACCTGGCCAGAAGGCGCCCGGGCAGAGAAAGCGCCCCAGGTGTTGGCTGGCAAGACGGTGGTCCTCACGGGCACCTTGCCCACGCTGAGCCGCGATGCGGCCAAAGAGCTGCTCGAAGCCGCCGGCGCCAAGGTGGCGGGCTCGGTCAGCAAGAAAACCAGCTACGTCGTGGCGGGCGAAGAGGCCGGCAGCAAGCTGGCCAAGGCCCAGGAGCTGGGCGTGCCCGTGCTCGACGAGGCCGGCATGCTGGCCCTGCTGTCGGGCGATGGCGCCTGATCTCATTACTTAGGTTTTTGATGCGCAAACTGCTGTTGACGTTGAAGGCCCGCACCGCGGCCCTGCGCGCTTGGATGGCCGCCCGTCTGGCATGGCTGCCGCGCCCTGTGCGGCGTGCCATGCTGTGGGGCGCCCTGGCGCTACCGGCGGCCCTGCTGGTCTACACCCTGGCGCTGCTGCCCTTCACCCCCGGCGTCAGCGAGATCCGCAAGGCCAAGAGCGAGCAACCCGCGCAGCTCATGTCGGTGGACGGCAAGCTGCTGGCCGAATACCGCTGGGCCAACCGCGAATGGGTGGAGCTGAACCAGATCTCGCCGAACGTTCTGGACGCGTTGATCGCCACCGAGGACCATCGTTTCTACGGGCACTGGGGCCTGGACTGGCGGCGCACCGCCTCGTCGGTGGTGCACACACTGGGGGGCGCCCCTCAGGGCGGCTCGACCATCACCCAGCAGCTCGCGCGCAACCTGTTCCCTGAGGAGATCGGCCGCTCGCGCGTTTTCCCGCAGGCGCTCACGCGCAAGCTCAAGGAGGCGATCACCGCGGTCAAGATCGAGGCGACGTATTCCAAGGACGAGATCCTGGAGACCTACCTCAACACTGTGCCGTTCCTCTACAACGCCTACGGCATCGAGATGGCCGCGCGCACGTACTTTGACAAGTCGGCCGGCAAGCTCAACGTGCTGGAAAGCGCCACGCTGATCGGCATGCTCAAGGGCACTGCCTATTACAACCCGGTGCTCAACCCCGAGCGGGCGCTGGCGCGGCGAAACACCGTGCTGTCGCAAATGGTCAAGCACGGCAAACTGGAGCCCGAGCAGTTCGCACGGCTCAAGGCGCGGCCCCTCGGCGTGAACTTCGAGCGGCAGACCGAGGTCATGGGCCCCGCCTCGCACTTTGCAATGCAGCTGCGCAAGCAGCTCCTGGACTGGGCCGACAGCCACGGCTACAACCTGTACGCCGATGGACTGGTGATCCGCACCACCATCGATTCGCGCCTGCAGGCCATTGCCAACCAGGCCGTGGCGCGCCAGGGGAAACAGCTGCAGGGCGTGGCCGACGCGGCCTGGTCGCAGCGCAATGGCTGGAACCCCGGCAACGAACTGGTGCAGACGCTGGTGCGTGAAAGCGCCGAGTACCGCGCGGCCGTGGACAAGGGCCAGGCGCCTGAAGAGGCGCTCAAGACGCTGCTCGATGACGCAGCCTTCCTGCAGAAACTGCGCACCGAGAAGACGCGGGTGCAGGCTGGCTTCCTGGCGCAGGACCCGGTGACCGGCCACGTGCTCGCCTGGGTGGGCAGCCGCGACTTTGCGCAAGACCCGTTCGACCATGTGCAGGCCGCACGCCGCCAGCCGGGCTCCACATTCAAGCCCTTTGTGTATGGGGCAGCCTTTGCCGCGGGTGCGTCGCCAGACGACACGCTGATGGATGCCGCCGTGGAGATCCCCTTGGGCGGCGGGCGCGTGTGGCGTCCCACCGATGGCACGCCACCGAGCGACATGCCCATGACGCTGGCCGATGGCCTGGCCCTTTCCAAGAACACGATCACTGCACAAGTCATGCAGCAGGTGGGCCCTGCGCGCGTGGCCGAGGTGGCGCGTGCCCTGGGCGTGCGCCAGTCGCCGCTGGAAGAGGTGCCCTCCCTGGCGCTGGGTACCAGCCCCGTCACGCTCAAGGAGATGATCAGCGCCTACAGCTCCATCGTCAACCTGGGCAGGTATGTGGAGCCGGTGCTCATCACGCGCATCGAGGACCGTGACGGGAAGGTGCTGGAAACCTTCGCACCCTCCGCTCCGCAAGAGGTTTTCGAGCCGCGCGCAGCACAAACCCTGCGCAACACCATGCGCGGCGCCATCGACCGGGGAACGGCCACCGCCATCCGCTCACGCTACGGCATCCAGGCCGATGTGGCGGGCAAGACCGGCACCACGCAGGAAAACACCGACGGCTGGTTCATCCTCATGCATGCGCGTGTGGTCGCCGGCGCATGGGCGGGCTTCAATGATGGCCGGATCACCCTGCGCAGCGATCACTGGGGCCAGGGTGCCCGCAGTGCGCTGCCGATGGTGGGCGAATTCGTGCAGCAGGCCATTCGCAGCAAGGCGATCGATGGCAATGCGCGCTTCGTGGATGAGTTCGCCACTGCTCCGCCCATGCCGTCGGAGCCGCCGCCAGCCGATGCGCCGCTGGGCAGCATGCGTGACTGGATCCGGGGTCTGTTCCGCAACGATGCGCCCGCGCCGCAGCCATCGCCGGCGCCTGCACCGTGGCCCATTGGCCCTGCGCGGCCGCCCGAGGGAGGCGCGCCCCGCGCTCCGTCAGGCCGGCCTGTGCCTGCCGAGGAGTGGGGGGGCGGGTGAATACGCGCTGACGGGCGCCCGCCAAGCTTCGGGAGCCAGCTGGCAACTATTCAGGACTCATGCACCAGGGAACCTCACCTGGAGCATGCTCCGTGTCTCGGTCAGAGTCCTGAACCGGGCCAAAGGATGGCTTGGGCCACGATCACCGTCTGGCCGTTGAACGTCGCGGCGGGCGATCCGTACAACCGATAGCCCAGTGCCAGCGCGTCGCTCACGCGGCGGCAAAAACTCGCGTCGTCCGGGCCGGTGAGCAGGCGGTAGGTGGGCAGGCCATCGGGTGGCCCGCCAGTGCCAACCTGCGTGGTGGGGAGTGGGGTCTCGGTCATGGCTCGGCCTATTCGATGTCGACAAAGTGCACGCCAAAGGCACCCGCCCGGCGGTCGGCAAAGTAATGCTCCAGGGTTTCCTTCACGGTGCGGAAGGCGATCTCGTCCCAAGGCACCTCGTCTTCGGAAAAAAGCCGTGCCTCGATGGTCTCGTACCCCGGGTTGAACTGGTCGCTGAGCAGCGTGGCACGGTAGAACAAGTGGACCTGGCCCACGCGGCGCACATTGAGCAGGCTGAACAATGGGCCCATCGCGATCTGCGCGCCGGCTTCTTCGTCCGTTTCCCGCGCGGCGCCCTCGGCCGTCGTCTCGTCCAGTTCCATGAATCCGGCTGGCAGCGTCCACTTGCCCCAGCGTGGCTCGATATTGCGCTTGCACAGCAGAATGCGCCCGTCGGGCATCGCCGGCACCGTGCCCACCACGTTCAGCGGGTTCTCATAGTGCACCGTGTTGCACGCGGGGCAGACGGCGCGCTGCTTGGTGTCGCCGTCGTCCGGCAAACGGTAGACCACGGCAGTGCCACAGGCACGGCAGTGTTTGATGGGACTGCGGAAGGTCATCGGAGGATTCTGAATCAAAATGGCCGCCAGCGCTTGTCGCCAAAGCGCAGGCAGCTATGAAAAGCGTAGTGCGATGCGCGGGGAGGCTGACTGGCCAGCCGGTGCGGTGCCGGGTTTGCGGTGGTCACACCACGCTGAGCCGCAGCGTGCCCAGACCTTCCACGCCCCCCTCCAGCACATCGCCTCGCACCACGGCACCCACCCCTTCCGGCGTGCCCGTGTAGATCAGGTCGCCGGGCTGCAGCTCCCACGCGGCTGACAGGTGCTCGATGGTCTCTGCAATGTTCCAGATCAGTTGCGCCACGCTGCTGCGCTGGCGGTCCGCACCGTTGACCTGAAGCCAGATGGCCGCATTGGCTACATCGCCAGCGTCAGCCGCGGGCGTGATGGGGCCAATGGGGGCACTGGCGTCGAAGCCCTTGCCGATGCACCAGGGCCGCCCTTGCTTCTTCATGTCGTTCTGCAGGTCGCGGCGCGTCATGTCCAAGCCCACGGCGTAGCCGTAGATATGCGAGAGCGCATCGGCGGCACGGATGTTCTTGCCGCCCTTGCCAATGGCCACCACCAGCTCGATCTCATGGTGCAGGTTGCCCGTGAGGCTGGGGTAGGGCAGCTGGGCGGTTTCGCCCGGGTTGACGACGACGATGGCGTCGGCCGGCTTCATGAAGAAGAAGGGCGGCTCGCGGCCGGTGAAGCCCATTTCCTTGGCGTGCTCTTCGTAGTTGCGGCCCACGCAGTAGATGCGGTGCACGGGAAAGCGGCTGCTGCTGCCCACCACGGGCACGCTGGCCACGGGCGCAGGAGAAAACACATAGCTCATGTAGGCCTCTGGAATGTCGGGATTGGATTGGAAGCACCAGGGATGCCGCGCGCCTGGGCCGGGGCCGGGTGCGGTGGATAAGGCGACTTCGGGATGCAGTGTGCCACGGGCGTGGTTCACGCGCGCCCGTGGCGAGAGAGGCACAGGAACGCGTGGGGGAGCGCTACACTCGCGCCCATGGCAAAGAGCTTCGATTTCCACAACACGCCAGGCCACTTGGTTCGCCGTGCCCACCAGCGCACTGTGGCGCTTTTCATGGAAGAGACGGCAGGGTTTGACGTCACGCCGGTGCAGTTCGCCATCCTGCACGAGCTCCTGGCCCGGCCCGGCGAAGACCAGGTGACCGTGGCATCGCGCGTGGCTTTCGATGCGGCCACGTCGGGTTCGGTGATCGGACGCCTGGAAAAGCGTGGCTGGGTCCGCCGCGAACCCGACATGGCCGATCGCCGCCGTAAGCTGCTGTGGATCACGCCCGAAGGCGAAGTGGCGGCGCTGCAGATGCGCGACGCCGCCCAGCGGGTGCAGGAGCGGCTGATGGCCCCGCTCAATGCGCAGGAGCGCAGCGATCTCATGGCGCTGCTGACCAAGGTGGTCTACCAGCACCGCGACCCCGCCGGAACCCTGGGCGCCTGACGTCATCAGCGGCACGGCGGGTGCCCGGCCCCGCGCGGGCCCTGTTTCCCATCACCACGGATTTCTTCCATGCAGCTCTACAACTATTTCCGATCCTCTGCATCGTTTCGCGTGCGCATCGCGCTGCAGGTCAAGGGCCTGGCGTACGACTACATGCCCGTGCACCTCGTCAAGGGCGAACACAAGGCGGCGGACTACGCGGGCCGCATTGGCGATGCCCTGGTGCCCACGCTCGTGACCGATGGTGGCGAGGTCCTGTCGCAGTCGATGGCCATCATCGAGTACCTCGACGAAGTGCACCCCAACCCACCATTGCTGCCTGACACGCCCCTGGCCCGGGCACGCGTTCGCGCGCTGGCGCAGATGGTGGCGTGCGAGATCCACCCCATCAACAACCTGCGCGTGCTGAAGTACCTGGTGCACGAATTGAAGGTGCCGGAAGACGCCAAGAACGCCTGGTACCACCACTGGGTGCGCAGCGGGCTGGAGGCTTTCGAGCGTCAATTGACATTGCTGGCCGAAGAGCGCGCGGCCCAGGGGCTGCCACCGTCGCGGCTTTGCTGGGGTGACACGCCCACGCTGGCCGACTGCTGCCTGGTGCCGCAAATTTTCAATGCCCAGCGCTTCAACGTAGATCTGGATGGGCTGCCACGCACCATGGGGGCCTTCGCCGCCTGCATGGAACTGCCCGCGTTCCAGAACGCGCAGCCGTCCGCCTGCCCCGACAAAGAGGCGTGATGAGCGCATCGCGCAGCGCGTTGCCCGACCCGGACTGGTTGGTTCCCGACTGGCCCGCGCCGCCAGGCGTGCATGCGCTGTGCACGACCCGCGCCGGGGGCGTCAGCGCGCCGCCTTTCGACAGCTTGAACCTGGGAAACCACGTAGGAGACGATCCCACCGCAGTTCGCACCAACCGCCAGCGGCTTCAATCGGCCCTGGTGGGCGCCGGGTCGAGCGTGCGTCCTGTCTTCCTGAGCCAGGTGCATGCCGACGGGGTGGTGCATTTGGCGCAGAACGCGCCGGATGGCACCGAGGCCGATGCCTGCGTGGCGACGGAGCCGGGCGTGGCCTGCACCATCATGGTCGCCGATTGTCTGCCCGTGCTCTTCGCGCACCACAGCGGCCGGGTAGTGGGTGCAGCCCATGCCGGCTGGCGCGGGCTGGCCGGTGCACAAGGGCGGGGCGTGCTGGAGGCAGCTTTTGATAGTTTTCAGGCTCTAGCGCTTGATACGCAAGCGCAGAAAGCTATCAAATCAGGAGCAAATCATCGACAGGAAGAAGCCGCCCGGCACGCAGTGGCGCAGGATACGGTGGTCTGGCTGGGGCCCTGCATCGGCCCGCAGGCGTTTGAGGTGGGTGCCGAGGTCCGCGACGCCTTCTGTGGCGCAGACCCGGCCGCCGCCTCCTGCTTTGCGCCCCACGAGCACGTAGCCGGGAAATTCCTGTGCGATCTGGCGGGCTTGGCCCGGCGGCGGCTGGGGGCGATGGGCATCACCCAGGTGCATGGCAACGACAGCACGCAGCCGTGGTGCACGGCCACCAATGGGTCACGGTTCTTTTCGCACCGCCGAGACGCCAGCACCCTCGGCGGCAGCGGGCGGTTTGCCGCCTGCGTCTGGATCGGCTGACATCGTCCGCGCCGCAGCGGCCTGCTGCGCATCGTAGGCCGCCTGCTCAGCCGCTTCGCGCGCCTTGATCGCCCGCTTGCGCGATGGCGTACCCAGGATGTACACCAGAATGCCCATGGGCAGTACGCCATACAGTGCAAACGTGATGATGGCGCCCAGAAGGCTGCCTGTCGGGCTGGTGGCTTCCGCCACGGCCATCATGAGGGTCACGTAGGTCCAGGCGATGACGATGAGGTACATTGGTTTTGTTCGTTGCAAGCGCGGTTGCGTTGCCACACTGCACGGCGTCGGCAACAATGAACCCATGAAGAAATGCCAGCAGCATGGCGACCCGCAAGCAGCCCACCACTGAGGAAAGAGCATGAATTCTGATTCACCCTGGGCCGAGAGCGCCCAGCAGTTCCAGCAGATTTTCGGACAAAGCTGGGCACAGGCGCTGCAGTCATTCCAAAAGCTAGACCTGGGCAAGCAGGCTTCCGCAACCACTATGCCCCCTGCAGTGCAGTTCTCGCCCGCCAAGTTGCAGGCATTGCAGCAGCAATACATCAAGGAAGCCCAGGAATTGTGGACCCAGGGCCTTCAGGGGGCGCCACAGGTCAAGGACAAGCGTTTTTCCGGCGAAGGGTGGAGCAGGAACCCGGTGGCGGCGTTTTCCGCGGCGGCATACCTGCTCAATGCCCGCACGCTGATGGGCCTGGCCGACGCAGTCGAAGCCGACGAGAAGACAAAGGCCCGCATCCGCTTTGGCGTAGAGCAGTGGATGGCGGCCATGGCGCCCAGCAACTTCCTGGCCTTCAATGCCGAAGCGCAGAAGAAAGCCATCGAGACCAAAGGCGAGAGCATCGCCAAAGGCATGCAGAACCTGCTGCACGACCTGTCGCAGGGGCACGTGTCGATGACGGACGAAAGCCTTTTCGAGGTGGGCCGCAATGTGGCCACCACCGAAGGCGCTGTGGTGTACGAAAACGAACTCTTCCAGCTGCTCGAATACAAGCCGCTGACGCCCAAGGTATACGAGCGGCCGTTCCTGCTGGTGCCACCCTGCATCAACAAGTTCTACATCCTGGATCTCCAGCCCGAGAATTCGCTCATCCGCTACGCCGTGGAGCAGGGCCACCGCACCTTTGTGGTGAGCTGGCGCAACCCCCACGAGGACCTGTCGCACAAGACCTGGGACGACTACGTGGAAGACGGCGCCATCGAAGCCATCAACGTGGTGCAGAGCATCACGGGCGCCGGGCAGATCAACGCCCTGGGCTTCTGCGTGGGCGGCACCATCCTGAGCAATGCGCTGGCTGTGCTGGCGGCGCGAGGCGAGGAACCGGTGGCCAGCGCCACCTTCCTCACCACGCTGATCGACTTTACCGACACCGGCATCCTTGATGTGTTCATCGACGAGGCCTTTGTGAAGTTCCGCGAGATGCAGATGGGTCACGGCGGCCTCATGAAGGGACAAGACCTGGCCTCCACCTTCAGCTTTCTGCGACCGAACGACCTGGTGTGGAACTACGTGGTGGGCAACTACCTCAAGGGCGAGACGCCGCCTCCGTTCGACCTGCTGTACTGGAACAGCGACAGCACCAATCTGCCCGGCCCGTTCTATGCGTGGTACCTGCGCAATTTCTATCTGGAGAACAACTTGGTCAAGCCCGGAAAACTCACCGTGTGCGGCGAGAAGATGGACCTGTCCAACCTCAAGATGCCGGTGTACATCTACGGCTCGCGCGAAGACCATATCGTGCCCATCACGGCCGCCTATGCGTCCACCCAGGTGCTGCCCGGGAAGAAGCGTTTCGTGATGGGGGCGTCGGGCCATATCGCGGGCGTCATCAACCCGCCCGCCAAAGGCAAGCGCAGCCACTGGATCCGCGCGGACGGCAAGTTGCCCGCAACGCTGGACCAATGGCTCGAGGGCGCGACCGAGCACCCGGGCAGCTGGTGGACGGATTGGTCCGGGTGGCTCCAGACCCACGCGGGCAAGCAGATCCCAGCCCCCAAAGGCTACGGCAAGGGCACCAAATTCAAGGCGCTCGAGCCCGCGCCCGGCAGCTACGTCAAGCAAAAGGCCTGAGAGGCAGAGAATCTTTTGCCCCAAACCGCCATGTGCGCCAAAACACTTCGGCTCGTCGTTGCGAAGCTCGCCATAGCCCGGGCTCTGGCTGCTTTGCGCCTAGATTCGAAGCGTTTTCGCGCGCCTTTCGGGCCCAGCCAAAAAACGCTCGCCCCAGATACGTAAACGCACTGACTTTCAGCGCTGCGAGAATCATCAACCACCACCTCTAACCACAAGGACATTCCATGGAAGACATCGTCATCGTTTCGGCAGCCCGCACTGCCGTGGGCAAGTTTGGTGGAGCATTGGCCAAGACGCCTGCGACCGAACTGGGCGCCATTGTGATCCGCGAAGCCATCGCCCGTGCCGGCCTGTCGGCTGACCAGATCGGTGAAGTCATCATGGGTCAGGTGCTTACTGCTGGCGTGGGCCAGAACGCAGCCCGCCAGGCCGCGATGAAAGCGGGCGTTGCCAAGGAAACTCCCGCGCTTACGATCAACGCCGTGTGCGGCTCTGGCCTCAAGGCCGTCATGCTCGCAGCCCAGGCCGTGGCCTGGGGCGACAGCGAAATCGTGGTGGCTGGCGGCCAGGAGAGCATGAGCCTGGCACCCCACGTCCTGCCGGGCTCGCGCGAGGGCCAGCGCATGGGCGACTGGAAACTGGTCGACACCATGATCGTCGACGGCCTGTGGGACGTCTACAACCAATACCACATGGGCATTACCGCCGAGAACGTCGCCAAGCAGTACGGCATCACCCGCGACATGCAGGACGCACTGGCCCTGGCCAGCCAGCAAAAGGCGGCTGCCGCGCAGGACGCCGGCAAGTTCGTGGATGAAATCGTGGGCGTGAGCCTGCCGCAGAAGAAGGGTGACCCCATCCTTTTCAACACCGACGAATACCTCAACCGCAAGACCAACGCCGAAGCCCTTGCAGGCCTGCGCCCCGCGTTCGACAAGGCCGGCAGCGTGACCGCGGGCAACGCATCGGGCCTGAACGATGGCGCAGCCGCCGTGGTGGTGATGAGCGCCAAGAAAGCGGCGGCCCTGGGCCTCAAGCCCCTCGCGCGCATTGCCGCATTCGGCACCAGCGGCTTAGACCCCGCCACGATGGGCATGGGTCCGGTGCCTGCATCGCGCAAGGCGCTGCAACGCGCGGGCTGGAACGTCGCCGATGTGGACCTGTTCGAGTTGAACGAAGCGTTTGCCGCCCAGGCTTGCGCAGTCAACAAGGAGCTGGCCATCGACCCCGCCAAGGTCAACGTCAACGGTGGCGCCATCGCCATCGGCCATCCCATCGGTGCCTCGGGCTGCCGCATCCTGGTGACACTGCTGCATGAAATGCAGCGCCGCGATGCCAAGAAGGGTTTGGCCGCACTGTGCATCGGTGGCGGCATGGGCGTATCGCTGGCGGTGGAACGCTAAGCCTGGTGCGCTTTTCTCCAAAAAAGGCCGCGCCCTGACGCGGCCTTTTTTGCGCGCGCGGGGCCGTTTGGATCGGCACTTCGGCAGAGGATTTCAGGGAAATTTGTGACGAATTGCTAAGGCGGCACTGGTTCATGCGTATGGCGCATGCAGCCACGCCAAAAAGTCAACGCGTTCAGTGTTTTCCTTCACGGCAATGCCCTATTTCTTGGGTAGAGTGGGCGTTGAGCGCATCACTAACAAGGAGAACTTCCATGAGCCAGAAAATCGCATACGTCACCGGAGGCATGGGTGGCATCGGAACCGCCATCTGCCAGCGCCTGCACAAGGAGGGCTTCAAGGTCATCGCAGGGTGCGGCCCCACCCGTGACCATGCCAAATGGCTGGCAGAGCAGAAGGCGCAGGGCTTCACGTTCTACGCATCGGTGGGCAATGTCGGCGACTGGGATTCCACCGTCGAAGCGTTCAGCAAGACCAAGGCGGAACATGGCAGCATCGACGTTCTGGTGAACAACGCAGGCATCACGCGGGACCGCATGTTCCTCAAGATGTCGCGCGAAGACTGGGATGCAGTGATCGAGACCAACCTCAACAGCATGTTCAACGTGACCAAACAGGTCGTGTCCGATATGGTGGAAAAGGGCTGGGGGCGCATCATCAACATCAGCTCGGTCAATGGCGAAAAGGGCCAGGCCGGCCAGACGAACTATTCCGCGGCCAAAGCTGGCATGCACGGATTTTCGATGGCATTGGCCCAGGAACTGGCCACGAAGGGTGTAACGGTCAACACGGTGAGTCCTGGCTACATCGGTACCGACATGGTCAAGGCCATCCGTCCCGACGTGCTGGAAAAGATCGTGGCCACCGTGCCGGTGAAGCGGCTGGGCGAACCCAGCGAAATCGCCTCGATCATCGCTTGGCTGGCGTCGGAAGAGGGCGGTTACGCGACTGGCGCGGACTTTTCCGTCAACGGCGGCCTGCACATGGGTTGAGGCGATTCAAGACTTCTGCCCCGACGTGAGTCGCCGCAGGCGATTCACAAGGGCGCAGACAACAAAAAGCCCCGCGATGCGGGGCTTTTTCGTTGGGGCTGGGAAGAGAAAAGGACAGTTTCGGTGGATGCCTGCTCAGATCCTGCTGGGAGAGGAACCCATGGCACCTTGCCATGGCTCGACGGGCTGAATGCGGGGATGACAATCGACCAGCATGTTGAAAGGCCCGCGAACTGGGATCGCCGCTCAGATGCGGACCGGGGCGCGCTTGCGATCGCGTTCGTCTTCGGGCCAAGCGGACAAGATTGCTGTGGTGTTCATACTGGAAAACTCCTGTGATGTACCAACAACGCCTGCCGTGTGCGGGTCGTTGACAGCGTTTCGCAAAAAAATGCAACCGGATGCGCCCTTAACAAAGTTTGATTTTTTGCTTCAAGAAAAGGAGCTTCCGGCGCTTGCTGGATAAGCGTCTGAGGCAAAAAAGACGCCCCATTTGTTGCGTAGTTTTACAAACTATCCTGCCGCTACTCCCGACATTTCTTCCAGCGCAGCAGAAATTTCCAGCCAACGTTCTTCCAGTTGCGCGACCTCGTCATTCACGGCCTTGAGGCGCCGGCCGCAGTCGGCGATTTCTGCGGGAGGCAGGGGTTGAGCAAGCCTGGACTCCAGTTCGGCACGCTCGGCACCCAGGGTTCCCAAACGCTTGTCGGTCTGCTCCAGCTCTTTTTTGAGGGGGCGGGTCCTTTCGGCCAGTTGTTGCCGTGCCTGGGCATCCAGCTTGCGCTGCTCCCGTCCGTCCCTTGCGCCAGCGGTCGCGGCGGGCGAGCCAGCCGGGGAGGTCGGCTTTTCGGCTGACGGTGAAGGGGGGGCGGCGGGAGAGACCGCAGCATGCGGCGTGGCGTCCACCGGCTGGGCTTGGTCGGCAAGCCGTGCTTCTTCACGCAGGCGCCTGGATTCTTCCAGGAGGTAGCGCTGGTAGTCGTCCAGGTCGCCGTCGAAGGGACCCACGACACCCCGGCCGACCATCCAGAAGTCCTCGCAGACCGAACGCAGCAGCGCGCGGTCGTGGCTGACCAGCATCACGGTGCCATCGAAATCGTTGAGCGCCATGGCGAGCGCCTCGCGCGTGGCCAGGTCCAGGTGGTTGGTCGGTTCGTCCAGCAGGAGGAGGTTGGGGCGCTGCCACACGATCATGGCCAACACCAGGCGGGCTTTTTCGCCGCCGCTCATGGTGCCCACCGCCTGCTTGACCATGTCACCTGTGAAGTTGAAGGTGCCCAGATAGCTGCGCAGGTCCTGCTCGCGGCTGGGCTGCTTGAGGTCGGGCCCCAGTTCCTTGGCCAGCCGGATCATGTGTTCCAGCGGGTTTTCCGCCGGGCGCAGCACGTCGAGTTCCTGCTGTGCAAAATAGCCGATGTTCAGGCCTTTGCCTTCGGTTACGCTGCCGGAGAGCGGCCTCATAGTGCGCGCAATGGTCTTGACCAGGGTGGACTTACCTTGCCCGTTGGCGCCCAGAATGCCGATGCGCTGGCCTGCCAACACAGAACGGTTGACGCCACGCAGGATGGTGGTGGCGTTGCCGTCCTCATCCACGTAACCGAACGATGCATCGCTAATCGCCAGCATCGGATTGGGCAGATTGGCCGGCTCCTTGAATTCGAAAGTGAACTCAGCTTCAGCCAGCACCGGGCCGATCTTTTCCATGCGTTCGAGCTGCTTGACCCGGCTCTGTGCCTGCTTGGCCTTGCTGGCTTTGGCCTTGAAGCGGTCGATGAACCTCTGCAGGTGGGCCATCTTCTCCTGCTGCTTCGCATAGCTGGCTTGCTGAAGTTCGAGCTGCTGGGCGCGCAGTTCTTCAAACTTGCTGTAGTTGCCGCCATAGCGATTCAACTGCCCAGCTTGGATCTGCAGCGTCACGTTGGTGATGGCGTCCAGAAATTCGCGGTCGTGGCTGATCACGATCATGGTTCCGGCATAGCGCTTGAGCCAAGCTTCAAGCCACACCAGGGCGTCCAGATCCAAGTGGTTGGTGGGCTCGTCCAGCAGCAGCAGATCGCTCGGGCACATCAGCGCACGCGCCAGCTGCAGGCGCATGCGCCAGCCGCCCGAGAAGCTGTTGACCGGCTGCTCCAGCTCGCTCACGCGAAAACCCAGCCCCAGGATCAGCGCCTGCGCGCGCGCGACTGCGTCGTGCGCGCCTGCGTCGTGCAGGTCGGAATAGGCGTGCGCAATGGCCATGCCGTCATCACTGGCCTCGGCGTCGATCAGCCGCTGCTGAACTTCGGCCAGGCGCGTATCGCCTTCAAGCACAAAACTGGTGGCTGACTGGTCCGTTTCCGGCATGTTCTGCGCCACCTCGGCCATGCGCCAACTCGACGGAATGTGGAAGTCGCCGCCATCTTCGTGGAGTTTGCCGCTGAGCAAGGCAAACAGGCTGGACTTGCCTGCGCCATTGCGGCCTACCAAACCCACGTTTTCGCCAGGATTAATGGTGGTGGAGACGTTGTCGAGTACGACCTTGGAGCCGCGTCGCAGAGTTACGTTCTTGAGAGTGATCATCCGGAGTGCAAGAAAAACGCACCCGCGCGCGGCGGGTGACGTTGGAGACAGCAGTATTGGCCAAGAGGCAGAAGTCGCTAATTCGGCGTTTTAACCTTTGATTGTGCAGCGATGAGACTTTGCGTGACCAAGGCATGCCGTGAAACGAGCAAAACCTGGTCTTCGCCAGCGCTGGTTTCCAGCCAGTGCACAGGCAGTTGCGGAAATGCTGCCTCGAAATGCGCGCGCTCATTGCCGATCTCCAGGATGATCACGGCGTCTTCAGTCAGGCAGGCGGGCGCGGCGGCAAACAACTGGCGCACGAAGTCCATTCCGTCAGTGCCACCCGCCAGAGCCAGTTCAGGCTCTGCCCGGTACTCGCCAGGCAACGCGGCCATGCTGGTGGCGTTCACGTACGGCGGATTACAGAGGATCAGGTCCCAGGGGCCGGGCACGGCGGCCAAACCGTCAGACAGCACCAGCGTGATGCGATCTTGCAGTCCGTGCTTCTCTACGTTGATGCGAGCCACAGCCAGCGCATCAGGAGAGATATCGGCGCCCGTAACATGAACCTCTGGCCAGGCCATGGCGGCGAGCACCGCCAAGCTTCCGTTGCCGGTACACAGGTCGAGCACGCGGTGCGTCTGGTCGCTCAGAAAATGGTCCACGCTGCCGTCCACCAGCAGTTCGGCGATGAAGCTGCGCGGCACGATGGCGCGCTCGTCCACGTAGAAGGGCACGCCTTGCAGCCAAGCCTCGCGCGTGAGGTAGGCGGCGGGCTTGCGTGACCGGATGCGCTCCTCGAAAAGTGTTGCCACCTCCCCAAGCTGTTCTGGCGTCACCGCTTGGTTCCTCGCGGAGCCGGGCGCGTCGGAAAGGTCGCTGTCCAGCGGAAGACCCAGGCGCCAGAGGACAAGCCAGGCGGCCTCGTCGTACGCGTTGGAAGTTCCGTGGCCGAAAAAGACACCGGCGGACGCAAGGCATTGCGCGCCGGACTCCACCACCGCACCGATGGTGGAGCCCGACAGCGCCAGAGGGGATGGGGTGGGCGTGCTCATGCCGCAGCCACTTTCGTGGATTCGGTGGCGAGTGCTTGCGCATGCAGATTCTCGAGCGTGCGCCGGTAGATGTTCTTCAACGGCTCGATGTCGGCCACCGCCACGTGTTCGTCGATTTTGTGGATGCTGGCGTTGGGCGGACCCAACTCAATGACCTGGGGGCAGATCTGCGCGATGAAGCGGCCGTCGCTGGTGCCACCGGTGGTGGACAGTTCGGTCGTGAGGCCGGTTTCGGCGGCGATGGCCTGTTGGACGGCGCCCACCAGCTCTCCCGGCGTGGTCAGGAAGGGCTGGCCCCCGAGTGTCCAGCGCAGGTCGTATTCCAGTTCATGGCGGTCGAGTACCGCGTGGACACGCTGCTGAAGCCCTTCGGCGGTGGATTCGGTGGAGAAGCGGAAGTTGAAATCCAACACCACGTCGCCCGGAATCACATTGGTGGCGCCGGTGCCGCCGTGCACATTGCTGATCTGCCAGCTGGTGGGGGGGAAGAAGGCATTGCCCCGGTCCCACACGGTGGCAGCAAGTTCTGCCAGCGCGGGCAAAGCCTGGTGGATGGGGTTGCGTGCCAGCTGGGGGTAGGCAATGTGGCCCTGGATGCCACGCACGGTGAGCTTGCCGCTCAAAGTGCCGCGCCGGCCATTCTTGATCATGTCGCCAGTTTTCTCTACCGAAGTGGGCTCTCCCACGATGCAGTAATCCAGCGCTTCGCCACGCGCGCGGAGCTGTTCGACCACCACCTTGGTGCCGTCCACCGAAGGACCTTCCTCGTCGCTGGTCAGCAGAAAAGCCAGCGCGATGTGGGGCTGGGGCGTGGCGGCAAGAAACTCCTCGACCGCCACCACGAATGCCGCGATGGAGGTCTTCATGTCGCTTGCGCCTCGGCCGTAGAGCTTGCCGTCCTTGTGCGTCGGCAAGAACGGGTCGCTGCTCCATTGGGCGAGCGGGCCCGTGGGAACCACATCAGTATGACCTGCAAATACTATTGTTTTGATAGCTGTTTGCGCTAGTGCTGCAAGCGCTGCAGGCCGTTTTGCCCATAGGTTGCTCACCCGAAAATCCGCAGGACCGCTGTCCAGGCGTTCGCATACAAAACCCAGCGGGGCTAGCCGCGCCGCGAGCAGGTCGAGACACCCTGCATCCTCGGGGGTGATGGAGGGCAGGGAGATGAGCTGTTCGGCCAGGTGGAGGGTGCGGGACATGGAGTGGGAATGGGGTTAGGAATGAGGCTGTGATCGGAGGGCGATCAGGGTTCGGCAGGTGAACCGCAGCGCTGCACAAAACGATAATGCCCGCCAGGGACGCCCTGCAGCGAGGGCGCCGCACCCCTTGAGGAAAGGGGTCGGGGGCGACAACTCAAGGGGACTTTACATCATGCCGCTGGCTTGACGTCGAGCACGATCTCGGTGAACGAGGGCGCGTCATCGGGCGCATCGCGGGCTTCTTTCTGGGCCTTGGCGGCATTGGACGCCAGGGAGAAATCGTTTTGCAGACGCCACATCAGGTTGGACGGAGAGTCGGCGTAGGCCATGCCCTCCTTGCGGTCGATCCTGCCATCCATGATGAGCTTGGCCAGGGCTTCTTCAAAGGTTTGCGAACCCTCGGCCATGGACTTCTCCATGGCTTCCTTCACCCCGGAGAAGTCTCCCTTCTCGATCAGGTCGGACACCAGCTTGGTGTTGAGCATGACCTCCGTCGCCGGCACGCGGCCGCCGTCCACAGTGCGCACCAGGCGCTGGGAAACAATTGCCTTGAGCGCCGATGCCAGGTCGCCCAGCATGGTCGGACGCACTTCGACGGGGTAGAACGACAGGATCCGGTTGAGCGCGTGGTAGCTGTTGTTGCCGTGCAGGGTGGCCAGGCACAGATGGCCCGACTGCGCGTAGGCAATGGCAGCGGACATGGTTTCGCGGTCGCGGATTTCGCCGATCAGGATCACGTCGGGCGCCTGGCGCAGGGCGTTCTTCAGTGCGGTCTGCAGCGACTGGGTGTCGCTGCCGATCTCGCGCTGGTTCACGATCGATTTCTTGTTCTTGAACTGGTATTCGACCGGATCCTCAATGGTGAGGATATGGCCGGTAAGCGCCTCGTTGCGCGTGTCGATCATCGAGGCCAGCGAGGTGCTCTTGCCCGAGCCGGTGGCACCCACCATCAGGATGAGGCCGCGTTTTTCCATGATGAGGTCGCGCATCACGGGCGGCAGACCCAGCGTGTCGAACTCGGGAATCTGCTGGGAGATGAAGCGGATCACGACGGCGTAGCTGCCGCGCTGGCGCATGGCGCTGACGCGGAACCGGCCCACGCCGCTCAGGGGCACGCCCATGTTCAGTTCGCCAGTTTCCTCCAGCTCTTCGATGCGGTCGGGCGGAACCACTTCGGAGAGCAGGTTGCGCGGCGCGTCGGGCGGAAGGATCTGGTTGTTGATGGGCACGCATTCGCCGTTGATTTTGATCAGCGCGGGTGCGTTGGCCGACAGATAGACGTCGGAGGCCTTTTTCTCAGCCATCAGGCGAAGAATTCGTTCCATCGTACTCATGGTGTTTCCCTCGGTATCGGTTAGGTCCGTGTATCTGTATCTGTCGGCGAGGCGGCTCCGCTGGCCGCCCTGCAGGGGCTGCAAGCGCTCAGTCGCGCAGCAGGTCGTTGATGCTGGTCTTGGAGCGCGTTTGCGCGTCGACTTGCTTGACGATGATGGCGGCGTACATGCTGTAGGGCGCACCGTTGGCGGCGGTCTTGGGCAGGTTGCCGCTGACCACCACCGAGCCCGAGGGCACCCGGCCGTAGCTGATCTCGCCGGTTGCTCGGTTGAAGATGGGGGTGCTCTGGCCGATGTACACGCCCATGCCGAGCACGGAGTTTTCTTCGATCACCACGCCTTCGACGACTTCGGAACGCGCGCCGATGAAGCAGTTGTCTTCGATGATGGTGGGGCCGGCCTGCAGAGGCTCCAGCACGCCGCCGATGCCCACGCCGCCCGACAGGTGCACGCCGGCGCCAATCTGTGCGCAAGAGCCCACGGTGGCCCAGGTGTCGACCATGGTGCCTTCGCCCACGTAGGCGCCGATGTTCACGTACGAGGGCATCAGGATGGCCCCCTTGGCGATGAAGCTGCCGCGGCGGGCCACGGCGGGTGGCACCACGCGCACGCCGGTCGCCTTCATTTCGTCTTCGGACAGATGAGCAAACTTGGTCTGGACCTTGTCGTAGAAGCCGAGGTCACCGGCCTTGATCAGTTCGTTATCCCGCAGGCGGAACGACAGCAGCACGGCCTTCTTGATCCACTGGTGCACCGTCCACTGACCCACGGCTTCGCGGGTGGCTACGCGCAGCGTGCCGTTGTTCAGCTCGGCAATCACCTGCTCGACAGCGTCCAGGATTTCCTTGGGGGCGGCGGCGGGCGAAAGGCTGGCGCGGTTTTCCCAGGCGTTGTCGATGATGGTTTGCAGTTGTTGGGTCATGTTGTGATCTGTGGTTGTCAGGCGGTACGGGACTGGATGAATTGCACGATGCGCTGCGCGGCTTCCACGCATTCTTCGGTTTCGGCCACGAGGGCCATGCGCACGCGCTGGGCGCCGGGGTTGCTGCCTTGGGCCTCGCGGGCCAGGTAGCTGCCGGGCAGCACCGTGACATTGTATTGAGCCAAAAGAGCTCGCGCGAACTCGGCGTCGTCCATGCCCAGCGCATCGGGCACCTTGGCCCACAAGTAGAAACCTGCGTCTGGCAGCGCAACATCCATGACGCCCGCGAGCAGCGGCGTGACCTGTGCGAACTTCGTGCGGTAAGCCATGCGGTTTTCCTCCACATGCTTCTCGTCGCTCCAGGCGGCGATGCTCGCGGCCTGGATCACCGGGCTCATCGCGCTGCCGTGGTAGGTGCGGTAGAGCAAGAATGCCTTGATAAGCGCGGCGTCTCCTGCCACGAAACCACTGCGCATGCCCGGGACGTTGCTGCGCTTGGACAGGCTGGTGAACGCAATCAGGTTCTTGTAGCCGCTGCGCCCCAGCTGGTCTGCCGCCTGAAGGCCGCCCAGCGGGGGCTCGTCCCGGAAATAGATCTCGCTGTAGCACTCGTCCGAGGCAATCACAAAACCATGGCGGTCACTCAGCTCGAAGAGCTTCTGCCATTCGCTCAGTGGCATCACCGCACCGGTGGGGTTGCCGGGCGAGCAGACGAACAGCAGTTGGGTGCGTTGCCACACGGCATCAGGTACGGCATCCCAGTTCACCGCAAAGTTGCGTGCGGGATCGCTCGCGGCATAGTAGGGCTTGGCCCCCGCCAGCAAAGCCGCGCCTTCATAGATTTGATAGAACGGGTTGGGGCAGACCACGACCGCCTCGCCTTGCGAAGGGTCCACCACCGTTTGCGCGAACGAGAAAAGGGCTTCCCGAGAGCCGTTGACCGGGAGCACTTGCGCGGCGGGGTTGACGGTGATCCCGTAGCGTGATTGAAGCCAGCGAGTGAACGCCTCGCGCAAAGCCGGGTCCCCTGCCGTGGCGGGATAACTCGCCAATCCAAAAAGATTGTTACCAAGTGCATCTTTGATGAACTGCGGTGTAGGATGGCGTGGCTCACCCATCCCCAGGCTGATGGGGCTATACGCTGCAGGTGGCGTGACCCCCGCAAAAAGCTGTCGCAGGCGCTCGAACGGGTAGGGCTGAAGATGGGAGAGCAAGGGATTCATGGGGCGCCATTATGGGTGATGGTCCATGGCGGACGCGGTGCGTTTTGCGGGAATATCGGCTCGTTGCACAGGCCAAAAGACGTGCTGCTCGCCCCGTCAATCCTCCGTAAGTGGGCTCACCTAGATTCGAAGTCAACGCGCCCATGCGCGAATAACGAAAGAGGAGACAAGATGCCAGGATTTCTACCGCTGCGTCCCGGGCTTTGGTGGATGCGCAGATGGCGGTTACCCGGAAAGATGCTTTCGGTGGGCCTGCTTGTCGCGTTGGCGCTCGGAGCCGCAGCCCTCGGGGCGCCGTGGTGGGTGCAAGCCTTGGGTGGACTGGTGGTGGCCTATGCACTTGTCGCATTGCATTTCAGTCTTTCGTCAGACCTGGCCGGACTGGCCCAAACGGTGGAGCTCACCCAAGGCGGCGATCTACGCGCGAAGCCGCGGGGCGACTACGGGCAAGACGAAGTTGGTGAGATGGCGCATTCGCTGGACCGCATGGTCATCACGCTGTCGTCCATGGTGGCCGATATCCGCAGCAATGCCGCCCTGGTGGCCCACGCCGGGCAAAGCCTCGCCGAGGGAAGCCGGTCTCTGGCCGACCGCACCGAGCAACAGGCAGCCAACCTGGAACAAACCGCTGCCAGCGTGGAGCAGCTTTCTTCCGCCGTGCAGAACAACGCATTGACGGCCCAGAGCGCAGATGCGCAGGCCGCCCGGGTGCGCGACGCGGCCGATGTGGGAGCGCAGGCCATGGCAAGGGCAGTGCAATCGGTGGAGGCCATCCAGCAAGGCGCGCGGCGCATGACCGAGATCATCGGCGTGATCGACAGCATCGCCTTTCAGACCAACATCCTGGCGCTCAATGCCGCAGTGGAGGCTGCGCGCGCTGGCGACCAGGGCCGGGGGTTCGCGGTCGTGGCATCCGAGGTGCGCATGCTGGCCAAGCGGTCCAGCGACGCAGCGCATGAGATCCGGGAGCTGATCGGCACTTCGGTAAGCCAAGTGGAAACGAGCGCCGGACTGATCCGGTCTGCAGGCGAAGGCATTGCCGACATGGCCCGGGGCATTCGCAGCGTGGCCGCCAGCATGAGCGAGATCTCGGAGTCGAGCGGGCAGCAAAGCACGGGCTTGCGTGAGGTCAGCGCGGCCGTGCAACAGCTGGACCAGATCACCCAGCACAACGCGCAGATGGTGGGGCATGCCGTGGAGCAGGCCGAGGCCCTGGAAAGCCGGGCCTCCACGCTGTCGCGTGCCGTATCAGCGTTTCGTCTGCAGCAAGGCACGGCGGAGGAGGCCGTGGCCCTGGTGCAAAGGGCGATGGCCATGCACAAAGGCACGTCGCGGGATCAGTTCCTGCGCACCATCACGGACAAGAACCAGCCTTACCACGACCGGGATATGTATGTGTTCGTGCTCGACACGTCCGGTACCTACCTGGCATTCGGGGGCAACAGTGCCAAGGTGGGCACGCGGGTGCAGGACATTCCGGGCATCGCGGGCGACCGGCTCGTGAGCGACATCGTCGCGCAGGGCGACCGAGGGCCGGGCTGGGTGGAATACGATATCACCAACCCCGCCACGGGTGCTGTGCAGACAAAGATGTCCTATGTGAGCCGTGTCGGCGACCTGTATCTGGGCTGCGGGGTCTACAAGACGCTTGCTGCGCGCTGAAGTCTCGCCGCTTCCCCCCAGCTGCGATGCGGCAGAGGGGCGCCGCCTACGACATGCCTTGCGTGCGCCGCTGCTGGCGGGCACGCTCCAATGCGGCCGCGATGGCCGCCTGCCGCTCTGCGGGTGAGCTTTCCCGCGGGCTGGCGGCGGATGCAGGGAATGGCGGTCTGGTGGCTGCCGCCTCGTCGGGCAGGGAGGTGTCCTCGTCCTCAAGATTCGGCGAATCCAGGGGTACCCGGCTGCGGTGCACTGCGTAGCGCTCGCGAGCCTGGCGGGCCAAAGGCTCGGACCACGCAGACCACCCGGTGGCAGTACCGCTGGCGTTTTCGATCTGGATGCAGTCCACAGGACATACCGGAACACACAGCTCGCACCCCGTGCAATAGGGTTCGATGACCGTGTGCATCTTCTTGTTGGTGCCCACGATGGCGTCGGTCGGGCAGGCCTTGATGCACAGTGTGCAGCCAATGCACCAGGCTTCATCAACGTACGCAACGGTGCGTGGCGCCTCCGTGCCGTGCACCGGGCTGAGTGGCAGGGGAGCTTGTCCCAGGATGGCAGCCAGGCGCGCGATTCCCTCGGCGCCTCCAGGAGGGCACTGGTTGAAGGGCACGCCGTCCTCCGCAATGGCCCGGGCGTAGGTCGCGCAGTCCGGATAGCCGCAGCGCGTGCACTGCGTCTGGGGCAACGCGGCGTCGATTTGCGACACCAGCACTTTCAGCGCTGTCTGGGCCGCCGGCAGCGCAGCCGGCTCCAAGTCTGCGGTCAAGCCTTGCCAACTCCCTTGCGACGTGGCCGGGACGGTCCCGCCACGGTCACGGTGGTGGCAGACGATGCCGTCTTGGGGAGCGATCGGCGGGGAGGGTTGTCGTCCGGGGTTTCCGTCACGGGGCCACCAGCCTTGGTTGGGGGCTTGTCGTGCTCCAGGATGAACGCGCGCACCTGGGGATAGACCGCCTCACGCCAGCGCCGGCCGCTGAAAATGCCATAGTGGCCTGCGCCCTTGACCTCGAAGTGGCGCTGTTCCTTGCGGACAATGCCGCTGCAAAGGTCGTGTGCCGCTTCGGTCTGGCCGGAGCCGGAGATATCGTCCAGCTCACCCTCTACTGTGAAGAGGGCGGTGGTGGTGATGTCCTGGGGGCGCACGCGCTCGACCTTGCCTTCAGGCGAGCGGACGTCCCAGGTGCCGTTGACCAGCTTGTAGTCCTGGAACACCGTCTGAATGGTTTCGAGGTAATAGTCCGCATCCATGTCGAGCACCGCGTTGTACTCATCGTAGAACTTGCGGTGGGCTTCGGCGCTGGCGTCATCGCCCTTGATCAGGTCCCTGAAATAGTCGTAATGGCTGCTGGCGTGGCGATCCGGGTTCATGGCCACGAAGCCCGTGTACTGCAGGAAGCCGGGGTAAACGCGGCGGCCAGCACCCGGGAAGTTCTCCGGCACGCGGTAGATCACGTTGTTCTCGAACCATTCAAAACTGCGGTTCGTCGCCAGATTGTTGACGGCGGTGGGGGATTTGCGGGCGTCGATGGGGCCACCCATCATCGTCATCGACAGGGGCGTGGTTTCGCCCCGGCTGGCCATCAGCGACACAGCGGCCAGCACGGGCACGGTGGGCTGGCACACACTGATCACATGGCAATTGCCATAGATGCTCTGGAGATGGCGAATGAACTCCTGCACGTAGTTCACATAGTCATCCAGGTGGAACTCGCCCTCAGAGAGCGGGACCAGCCGGGCGTTCTTCCAGTCGGTGATGTAGACCTTGTGGTCCTTGAGCATGGTGCGCACGGTATCGCGCAGCAAGGTGGCGTAGTGGCCCGACAAGGGCGCCACGATCAGCACGACAGGCTGGGCCTTGAGCTTGGTCAAGGTGGCAGGGTCGTCTGAGAACCGCTTGAAGCGGCGCAGCTCGCAAAAAGGCTTGTCGATCTCGACGCGTTCATGCACCGCCACGCCGACACCGTCCACGTCCACCGAATGGATCTCGAAGGCCGGCTTTTCATAGTCCTTGCCCAGGCGGTACAGCAGCTCGTAGCCTGCGGACATGCGTTGCGCTAGCGGGCTTTCGCTGAACGGGGACAAGGGGTTGCTGAACAGCTTGGCAGCAGCCTGCGCGAAATCGGTAAAGGGCTCCATCAGGGAGCGCTGGGTTTCGTAAATGTGGTACAGCATGGGCGAAACTCCGTTATGTTGCAGTGCAATATAGCAGCACTCGGTAACAAGCGCATGGAGGAAAACCACCAATTTCAAGTCGCCTATGCGACAAGTTGTCGGGGTGCAAGACGCGTCACCTCAGCAGGCCATCAACGTCACTTTGCTATATTAAAGATAGCTGATACCGATTGCTGGTAAGCGCTAGAACGCATTTCTTACAAACTACTGCGTCTTGGTTTCCTGCTGTTCCTGCAGCCACGCCTCAAACGACTCCCGGGCCGAGTTCCGCAGAGCGGGGCGGAACACGGCCTTGTTACTCAGGTACAGGCAGTGCCGGATCACCGTGTAGGGGTTAAAGCTGGCCTGAGGGTTCTGCTCTTCAAAGTACTGCTTGTACCGCTTGACCACGCCCACGGTTTCACGCATCAGGGCATTGAAGCGCGCCCGCGTCATGCCGCGGGACCATGCCTGGATGTCGTCCACAAAACTGTCCACCTTGGACGGCTCGAACTCGAAATCCTTGAAGAAGTGCGTCGCGATCTTCAGAAAGGTGAACGCGTTGAGTTCGCTGCTCGGGGCGGCAGCCTTGATGGGCGCCTGAGGGTTGTCGGCGGGGTCTGCCTGCGGCTCAGCCGTTTCATCGGGCGCCTGCAACAGTTCGGCGGCCGTGGCGTCACGGATCTGTCGAAACTCGCGATCGGCCAGTTCGAACAGCGCCGAGAGCACATTGATGCGCCGCTTGAGCTCCCCCGGAATCGATTTCTTGTACTTGATGCGGTGGTCCAGCACGCTCCAGGAATCCTGGATGATGGTGCGCACCTGCAACTCGAACGGCAGGTGTGCGTAGGCCTGGCGTTCGGGCAGCACGCGCTCGGCATTGCTGAGCTTGAGGTCCAGATGCAAGCCCTTGTAGCCAAACGAGGCTTCCGTGCTTTCGACCGCCGTCACCTTGTCGGTGACATCAATCACCGCAAAATGTCCGCGCACAATGGCTGCGATCTTCTCCAGTTCGTCCTCGTACAGGCACACCACACGCACGCCGATCAGGTCGGTGATGTATGGCTGGATCTCGTAAGGCTTGTTGCTCTCTTCCAGCGCCGGGCGGTACTTGCGCACGAACTTGCGGATGCACTCTTCCACATCCTTGACGCGGCCCTCCACCTTGGCGACTTCGACACCGCCGGCTTGCGTAACCACAGCGGCCACCATGCCGGTAAAGGCGTCGCAGGCGGTCTCCAGCGCTGTGGACTGCTCGGCGTAGAACGCGCGGAAGCGGGCTTCCTCCAGGTCGAAATCAAGAGATGGCATGCCGGTATTTAGTTTGCGTCAGTGGTGGGGCGAATACGGGGCGCCGGTCGGACACACATGGAACCGTACACGTAGCGCCAATCCAGCAAGTGTGCGCGCAAAAGCTCTCATCGCGTGCCGGACAAGTACCTGCAAGAGCTTGTCAAGATAGGGCGCAGCACCACCGGTCCCAACCCTACTCAGTCGGCAACGATAGCCCAACGCTCATGGTCGCGCCAACGGCCATTGATCTTCAGGTAACGCGGCGAGAATCCTTCTTGCTGAAATCCACAGGAACGGACCAATGCGATGGACGCACCGTTGGCGGGTTGGATGTTGGCCTCCATCCGGTGCAGTTTCAATGGGCCAAAAGCGTGGCGTACCAGCTGGATTAAGCCCGAACGCATCAGGCCTTTGCGTTCGAAGCCCGCAAACACGTAGTAGCCCAAGTAAGCGCTGCGAAAGTTGCCCATCACCATTTGTGAGAGATTGAAGACACCAGCGATTTGGTCACTGCCCCCAGCCTCGTCCGGCCGGCACACCAGAAAACTCCGGCTGCCGGGCGCCTCGGCTTGCGCGAGATAGGCCGCAAACGCCTCAAGGGATGACGGCGCGGATGTCCAGGGGGCGTGCAGTTTGCTGCTGCGCTGGGCCAGCGCGATAAAGCGCTCTGCATCCGTAGCTACGGGCGGGCGCAGGGATACACCTGCGCGAGACGGATTGAGATTGCGCGCTGGCATATGCATCGGCCTCCGAAACAAGGTCAGCGGGGAGATTGACCGTGGAGCTGCTCACACCGCCAGAGCCCGTGTCGCGGGCTCTATCACGGCTTCGGGAATGGACTCCGCCACTGCACTGGCATACGACTGCACCGCAAGCGTATGCACCTCGCGAGCCGGCCGGTCCTTGAGGAGGTGATTGCTCCACACCTGGCGCCAGATGCGCGCGCCGGGCAGGCTGTGGCGCAGGCCCAGCATGTGGCGGGCGATGTGGGGCCAGGGCGTGCCGTGCTGCGCGGCTTCGCGCTCCATGTACTCGACCATGGCCAGCTCCACCTCTTCGCGGGGCAGGGGGCAGGGTGCGCCACCGTAGTAGAGCTGGTCCCAGCGGGCCAGCCACCAGGGATTGTGGTAGGCCTCGCGGCCAATCATCACGCCGTCCAGGTGGGTCAGCTGCTCCTGCACCACGGCGTCGGTCTGGATACCGCCGTTGATGGCGATGGTGAACTGCGGGAACTCGGCCTTCAGGCGGTGCACTACCTCGTAGCGCAGGGGCGGAATGTCGCGGTTCTCCTTCGGGGAGAGGCCTTGCAGCCAGGCATTGCGGGCGTGCACGATGAACACGGTGCAGCCCGCTTCAGCCACGGTGCCGATGAAGTCGCGCACAAAGCCGTAGTCCTCCACCTTGTCGATGCCGATGCGGTGCTTGACGGTGACGGGCAGGTCCCCGCCCACAGCATCGCGCATGGCCTTCACGCAATCGGCCACCAGCTGGGGCGCCTTCATCAGGCTGGCACCAAAAGCGCCGCGCTGCACACGGTCGCTGGGGCAGCCGCAGTTGAGGTTGATTTCGTCGTAGCCCCACTGCGCGCCCAGGCGGGCGGCCTCGGCCAGCTTGTCGGGCTCGTTGCCACCCAGCTGCAGGGCTACTGGGTGTTCCTCGGCGTTGTAGCGCAGGTGCCGCTCGGTGCCGCCATACAGGATGCCGCCGGCATTCACCATCTCGGTGTACAGCAGGGTGTGGCGCGTCAGCAGCCGGTGAAAGTAGCGGCAGTGGCGATCGGTCCAGTCCATCATGGGCGCGACGGACATGCGCCAGGGGCTCAGGGTGGTGGGGGCCAAGGAAGTCAGGAAAAGAGTGGAGTAGCAGGCGGGCGCGGCAGTGTGGTGCGTTGCAGGCGCAATGTGGCGGGGGGACCGCACGGAAAAGCTCAATTATCCCCGACCGGATTTTTCTGAGCGAAGCACGGGGCGGTAGGCAGCGGAGGAATTCGAGTCAAAATAGGCCTCAGCGCTTTCTGGATAAGCGAAGGCAGCTATCAAATTTGATCTTTTGCGATCGGGCGCTCCCACCTGTTTGCCATGCGTCAACGCGGGGCATGTACTGCATCAGCGATACTCGCGCCCTGCATCTGGTTTCGTTTTGTCACAATCGGCGAGCTGTAGCTCGCCTCAGCCCAACCGTGGCGCAGGTCTCCCGCTCGCGCCGCTCCGTTTTTCCATGCACCCCACCATTTTCGACACGCCAGTGGTCAACACGTTGCTGCGCGCGTTCTCCCGCCTCACGCTGCGCATCACCGGCTGGAAGATCGAAGGCAGCCTGCCGCCCAACGCCGCCAAGAGCGTGTTGATTGCAGCCCCCCACACCAGCAATTGGGACCTGCCGTACACCTTGATGCTGGCGTTTTCGCTGCGGCTGCGGGTGTACTGGATGGGCAAGCAGAGCCTGTTCCGCGCGCCGTTCGGGTGGGTGATGCGTTGGCTGGGCGGCATTCCGGTGAACCGGGAGCAGGCTTCGAATCTAGTGGCCCGCTCGGCCCAGGCCATGCGCGACGCCGTGGGCCCCATGCAGCTCATCGTGCCGCCCGAGGGCACGCGCGGCAGGACGCGGCATTGGAAGACAGGCTTTTACTTCATTGCCCAGCAGGCGGGCGTGCCCATCGTGCTGGCGTTTGTGGACTACGGCCGCAAGGTGGGTGGCCTGGGGCCGGTATTCGAGCCCACAGGCGACCTGGACGGCGACATGGCGCGCATCAAGGCGTTTTATGCGCCCATCCAGGGCAAGAACCCTACGCAATTCGATGTCTGATCGATTGGTTATAAAAATGACCAAAAGCGCTTTTGGGGTCAGCGCTGGCAGCTCCAATATTCATAGCGTTCAGCGTTGAACTGCGAGCGCGCTGGTGGCGACTGGCACAGCACATGCCAGAGCTGCCGCGCAAGGGCCGTACCGCCGCGCTGGTAGTGTCTCCCCCTTCCCGAGTCGCACAGCGGACCGAGAGAGAGGGGAAAGGCACAGCGATGTCACCCCACACTTCGGCGGTCGATCTTGCGGCTCAGCACAATGCTGGTCTGCGTCTGGTGCACGCCGTCGAGCTGCCCCACCTTATCAAGCAGCGTGTCGAGTTGCTCATGGCTGGTGCAGCGCAAGAACACCAGATAGTCAAACGGCCCGCTCACGGCAGATACCTCTTCGACCTCGGGCATGGCCTCCAGCGCGCGCAGCACTGCGGGTGCTGTCTTGGGCAATACGCTGATGGAGCACCACGCGCGCACCGTGGAGGCATCCAGCCGCGCACCCAGCCGCACGCCATAGCCGGCGACCACCCCTGTGCGCTCCAGCCGTGTAATGCGCGCCACCACCGTGGTGCGGGCCAAGCCCAGTTTGCGCGCCAGCGTGGCCGTGCCCTCGCGGGCGTTGGCCTGCAGCAGGCTCAGCAGCTGGCGGTCGGATTCGTCCAGGGCTTGGGTCATGGGCAATTTTTTCAAAAAAGTCATATCGCCCTCCATTTTCGCCGTTATGGCAAAACAATGAGCATTTTTCGACGTTATAGGCACTACACATTGACAGCTACCTTGCCTAGCATCAAGGCACCTACAACACCTCGCACCGCTTCGCGCTGCGAACACTACCGGGAGTGCCGCCATGACCACCGTTTCCATTTCTTCCAGCACCTCCGCCCGCCGCGCTGTCACCATCCTGGGTGCAGGCCACATTGGCTTCGCCATGGCGCTGCTGTTGCAACACACAGGCGACTACGACATCCTGGTGGCGGACCGCGACCCGACACGCCTGGGTGAAGTGGCAGCCTTGGGGGTCGCGACGCAGTTGGCTACGGACGAGGCGAGCATGCAGGCCGCCATCCAAGGTCGTTTTGCCGTGCTCAACGCGCTGCCATTTCACCGCGCCGTGCCAGTGGCGACGCTGTGTGCCGCGACGGGCGTGCATTACTTTGACCTGACTGAAGACGTGGCCAGCACCCAGGCCATTCGCGCTCTGGCCGCCAGCGCCCACAGCGTGCTCATGCCGCAATGCGGCCTGGCGCCGGGCTTCATCGGTATCGTGGGCAATGACCTGGCCCGGCGTTTCGACACCCTGCACACGCTGCGCATGCGCGTGGGCGCACTCCCGCGCTACCCTCAGGGTGCCCTGCGCTACAACCTGACCTGGAGCACCGAAGGCCTCATCAACGAGTACTGCAACCCCTGCGAGGCGATTGTGGACGGCGTACGCACCACGGTGCCTGCGCTGGAGGGGCTGGAGACCTTTGCGCTCGACGGCGTGGAATATGAGGCTTTCAACACCTCGGGCGGGCTGGGCACGTTGACGGAAACGCTGGCGGGCAAGGCGCGGCAGGTGGACTACCAGTCCATCCGCTATCCGGGCCACAACGCCATCCTCAAGCTGCTGCTCAACGACCTGCGCCTGCGCGACCGGCGCGACCTGCTCAAGGACATCCTGGAAACCGCCATTCCCACCACGGACCAGGACGTGATCGTGGTGTTCGCCACCGCGTCAGGCCTCAAGGGCGGCCGGTTGGTGCAGGATTCATATTCCGCCCGCATCCTGGGGACCCAAGTGGCCGGGCACACGTTGAGCGCCATTCAGCTCACCACGGCTGCGGGCATCTGCACGGCGCTGGATCTGGTGGCGCAGGGCCGCCTGCCGCAACAAGGATTTGTGGGGCAAGAGGCGGTCGCGCTGGCGGATTTCCTGGCGAACCGGTTTGGGATGGCGTACGCGGGGGAGGGTGAGCTGGTGCTCTGAGAACGCGAACCGCGTCGGCCGGAGCTCCTCAGCGTCCACCCGGCTTCTGGTACATCCCCTCGATCGCCTCGGCGAAGTGTGCCATCAGGTTGTTGCGCTTGAGCTTGAGCGTGGGCGTCATGAAGGTGTTTTCAATCGTCCAGGGGGACAGCGTCAAATGCACGCAACGGGGCACGGCGTAGCGAGGAAAGCTGGCCGTGTTCTTCTCGATGCGAGCCAGCGCAGCGCGGTGCACGCTGGCGTGGTTCAGGCTGGCGGCGTCCTGCGGGTCCAGGCCCAGGTCGGAGGCCAAGCGCTTCCACTCGTCGGCATTGACGACGGCCACGCACGCGATGAAAGGGCGGTTCTCGCCCACCACAAAGGCCTGCTCCAGCAGCGGGTCGGCCAGCAGGGCCAGCTCCAGGTCGCCGGGGGGCACCTTTTCGCCGGTGGAGGTGACGATGATTTCCTTGATGCGCCCGCGGATGTAGATGCGGCCGTTCACGATGTCGGCCTGGTCGCCCGTGCCCAGCCAGCCTTCGGCATCCACGGTGCGGGCGGTGTCTTCGGGCCGCTTCCAATAGCCCTTCATCACGATGGGGCCGCGCACCTGCAGCTCGCGGTTCTCGCCAATGCGTACTTCCACGCCAGGCAGCGCACGGCCCACGCTGGCGGGGTCGTTGTCGTTCAGGGCGTTGACCGATACCACCGGCGTGGTTTCCGTCATGCCATAGCCCTGCACCAGCGGCAGGCCCAGGCCCAGAAAGCACCTGGCGATGGTGGGTGACAGCGGCGCGCCCCCGCTTACCGCCACCCGCACGCGACCGCCAAACTGAGCCAGCAAGGGTTTGGCCACCAGCATGCGCAGCAGAAGCCAGGGCAGGGCGGCCATCCAGCCCCCGGCCGCTTCCGAAGCGTCCTGTGGGGTGGGCAGCCCTTGCGCGCCGCAAAAGCGGGCCCAGCCCTTGGCCTGCGCGGCCTCGTACAGCTGCATCTTCCACGGGCTCTGCGAGAGCTTTTCGATCAGCTTGGCGTGGATTCGCTCATAGATGCGCGGCACCGACACCAGCACCGTGGGCCGCACGGTCTTGAGGTCTTCGGCCAGCTGGGGCACCGAGCGGGCATAGGCCACGCAGCTGCCCGCCGCCATGGGCAGGTAGTAGCCGCCCGTGCGCTCAAAGGTGTGCGACAGCGGCAGAAACGATAGGAACACGTCGTCCACCGTGGGCGCAATGCGCTCCAGCACGGCCTTCACGTCGCTGATCACGTTGTGGTGCGTGAGCATCACGCCCTTGGGCTTGCCGGTGGTGCCGGAGGTGTAGACGATGGCCGCCAGGTCCTCGGCCGCAGGGGGCGCGGGCAGCGCCGTCTGCGCCTGGGCCGCGCCGGCCAACCACTGCGCGAGGGTACCCACCAGGGGGCCATCGGCCGTTGCCGCGTCCGGGGCCGGTGCATCGCCCTCGGCGATCACCACGGCGCGGAGCGCGGGAAAGGCCGTGCCGGCCGCGCGGATTTTTTCCCACTGCTCGGCATGGCTGACCACGAGCATCGAGGCCTCGCAGTCGGCCAGGATGTAGGCAATGCTGCCGGGGTTGTCGATGGCGTGCAGCGGCACTGGCACGCAGCCGGTGGCTAGCGCGGCCTGGTCAATGCTCATGGCATGGAGGCCGTTGGGCAGCAGGATGGCCACGCGCGCGCCAGCGGGCAGCTGCAGCGCCGCCAGGGCGCGCGC
>NZ_JALEGG010000068.1 GCF_022763525.1 Acidovorax sp. | reverse complement strand
TTGACCTGCGCTCGGCCGGGTTCGGGGTGTGGCAGGCGTGAGGCCGTCGCACCGTGGTTGCAGTAGCATCCCCCGCCTCACTCACTTTTTCATAGCTGCCAGCGCTTATCCACCCTGCGCCAGCGGCCTATTTCTTTAACCTCGAGTTTCGTTCAATTCAACTTCTCACCATGAACTTCGCAGACCGCCTCAAGCAGCTCCCCTCTGCCAGCCACCTCGCCGCCCTTCACCTGCTGGATGCTGACGACCAGGTCCTCGCCACCATTGAGAACAAGCCCGGCCAGACGGGCTCGCTGGTGGTGTATGCCGCGCTGGCGGCGTTGTATGGCGGCCGCATCACGCCCGCAGCCGCCAGCTTGGGGCTGGAGTGGTACGCGGAGCATGTGGCGGATGCGCGCACCTTTCCGGGCAAGCACCCCAACATCGACCGGCTGCTGGCCTGGGCGCAGGGCAGCGAGAGCTTTGGAGTGCGCGCGATTTCGGCCTGAGACAAAAAAACGGCAGTGGCAACGGCAGTCTGTCGAAAGCGAACGTGCACGTTCGTCGTAGGGGTGTGAGCCGGTTGAAATGCGCGGTATGGTTCAGCGGCCCACGCTTTCCCTTTCCTTCATCCACCCCGATGCCCCCTTAGGAGACCCGAGCATGACGACAGACAACACCACCGGCACCGTCACCCTGCACCGCGTGCTGCGCGCGCCGCCCGAACGCATCTACCGTGCCTTCCTGGACCCCGACGCCATGTGCAAATGGCTGCCGCCCCATGGTTTCACGGGCCGGGTGCTGAGCATGGACGCCTGCGTGGGCGGCAGCTATCGCATGCAATTCACCAACTTCAGCAACGGCCAGACGCACGCCTTTGGCGGAGAGTATGTCGAGCTGGTGCCTGGCGAGCGCATCGTGCACACCGACCGGTTTGACGACCCGAACCTGCCCGGCGAAATGCGCACCACCATCGCACTCAGAAAGGTGATGGTGGGCACCGAGGTGTCGATTGTTCAGGCGGGCATCCCGGCGGTGATACCCACGGAGGCTTGCTACCTGGGGTGGCAGGAATCGCTGCAGCTGCTGGCGCTGCTGGTGGAGCCGGAGATTCCGGGGTGATGCGGCGCTGACAGGGCGCGGTGCGCATGGACGCTGGACGGCCGTGGTGCCCGCGCTTCAGCACAACCTTTCTCTCGTCCGAGCCCAGCTTGCCCGAGAACTGAGGGGCTGAGAGTCTTCTGCCCATGCCCGTCTTGCACGCAAGCCCCCAGGCTCGTCGTTGCCAATGCTCGCCGTGGCCCGAGCGATGGCTGAGCTTTGCACCTGGCTCCGGGATGTTTTTGGGCCCCTTGCGGGCTCGGCCAAAAAACTCTCGGCCTCTGAGCGGAGCGGTACGCGCGGGCGTCGAATTGGGTTACCCTGCCCGACCCTGATAGCGAAAGAGCCCTCATGAAAAAACTCAACGTCACCATCCAGCTCGAAATGTCCGTTCCCGACGACTGGGAGCTGGTCGAAACCTCGGAAGGCACGCCCGTGCTCAAGCTGCCCGACGGCCAGTACATGGACCTCGCCATCGAGCCTTTGTTTGCCACCGACCCCGAAGACATGTGGAGCAGCACCGATGACGAGAGCGTGCTGGACGATGTGCTCGGCATGGTCGAGAGCGAAGAGGTGACGTACGAGTTTGTAGCTGACTGACCTGCCTGCGAGCTTCGGCAGGCTGGCACCCGGCCGCTTGCTTCAAGGCCCAGGTACGCTATTGATTTGATAGCTTTTGACGCCTGCCTCCAGAGCGCCAGCATTCGATTCGGATTCATATCCCCCCGCAGCCAGCCGGGTGCGCCAAGCCCACCAGCCGCATCGATCGCATTCATGGCATCAGAGCTGCGATCGCAGCACGGCCGTCATCTTTTCATGCACCTTCTCACGCAGTGGCCGGTTGAGCCAGTCTTCATACGTGACGCGGCGTGATCGCCGGATGTCGTCCTCGAACACCCGTGTCTGGCGCTGCGCGAACTGGGCGTCGTAAACGTTGAGATTGGCCTCGTCGTTCAGGCGGAACGAGCGGTTGTCGAAATTGGTGGAGCCTACCGACACCAGCAGCTGGTCCACGATCATGACCTTGCAGTGGTACATCGTGGGCTTGTATTCATAGATCTCTGCACCCGCCTTCAGCAGCGGCCCCCAGGTGGCGCGGGATGCGGCCTTGACTGTTTCGGTGTCGGTATGCTCGCCCGGCGTCACCAGGCGCAGGCGCACGCCGCGCGCCAGGGCGTCCATAAGCAGCTTGTGCGTGAGCTTGTCGGGTACGAAGTACGCCACCGAGAGGTCGATGCTGTGCTCAGCCGCCGTGATGGCCAAGTGGTACATCAACTGCATGCTCTCGCTGCCGCTCGATGGCGAACTGGAAAACATCTGCGCCCGCTGGTTGCCCACCGGGGCCAGGGGCGGAAAGTACCGGTCGCCATGCAGCACGCGCCCCGTCACCTTGAGCCAGTTGTCCAGGAAGGTGGCCTGCATCTGCGCCACGGCAGGTCCACGCACCAGGTAGTGCGAATCGCGCCAATGCTCAGGGTCCTGCGCGTTGCCCGTCCATTCGGGCGCGATGCCCACGCCGCCGGTGAAGGCCACCTGGCCGTCCACCACCAGCAGCTTACGGTGGGTGCGGTTGTTCATGCGGGCCCAGTTGTACCAGTGGGGCTTGTGGAATTTCTCGATCTGCACGCCCGCAGCCTTCATCTCGGTGAGGTAGCTTTCATCCATCTTCGAACTGCCTACCCAGTCGAGTAGTACGTGCACGGGCACGCCGGCACGCGCGCGCTCGCTCAGGGCGTCGGCAAAGGCCTTGCCAATGTCGCCAGACCAGTAGATGTAAGTCTCAAACGTGACGCTATGGCGCGCAGCCCGGATGGCCGCCAGCATGGGGGGAAAGATCTGGTCGCCATTGAGCAGTTCAGTGACCTCGTTGCCGCCGACGATGCCCGGACCTAGCAGGCTGCCGAGGGCTCGCTCGAACTGTGGGCTGGCAGTGGTGTAGATGCGGGGGAGCTGCTGCTGGACTTCCTTCTCGCCCGCGTTGAAGTTGAGGGCCAGCAGCACCAGCGCGCCTGTGGCCAGTGCGGTGAAGAAAACGGTGCGGAGGGTGGAACTGAAACGGCCAGCGGCGGGCATGGCGGGATTGTGGATTCATGGCCGCGGCCTACCTGTAGGTAAACGCCGTCACCGCGGGGCAGCACAATGGGTCAGGCGACTGTGCGGCGCGTGGAACTTTGCCCCCGCATGAACCCTCTGCCCTGGGCCTGCACCGCCGGCACCTACGCTTTCTGTATCAGCTCACCCCATCCTACTTCCGTGACATCCCACTTCCGTACCACCGCTTTGTTCGACCACCCAGCAGCCCCGCTCCGCCTGACACGCCGAAGCGCCT
>NZ_JALEGG010000067.1 GCF_022763525.1 Acidovorax sp. | reverse complement strand
CGCTGCACCCAGCGTTGCCCCATGACCCCCGACACTCCTGCCGCAACCCCCCCCGCCGCCTCGGGGCGCCCCGCCCCCGTGGGTTTTGGCGAGGCTTTCCTGTTCTGGCTCAAGCTGGGCTTCATCAGCTTTGGCGGTCCGGCCGGGCAGATTGCGATCATGCACGCCGAGCTGGTGGAGCGCCGCCGCTGGATCAGCGAGAAGCGCTTCCTGCACGCGCTCAACTACTGCATGCTCCTGCCTGGCCCCGAGGCGCAACAACTGGCCACCTACATCGGCTGGCTCATGCACCGCACCTGGGGCGGCATCGTGGCCGGAGCACTGTTCGTGCTGCCCTCACTGTTCATCCTGATCGCGCTGTCGTGGGTGTACGTGCGCTTTGGCGATGTGCCCGTGGTGGCAGGCATCTTCTACGGCATCAAGCCTGCGGTGACGGCGCTGGTGCTGCATGCAGCGCACCGCATTGGCACCCGCGCACTCAAGAATGGCTGGATGTGGGGTATCGCCGCGGCATCCTTTGTGGCGATCTTTGCGCTCAATGCGCCCTTTCCCGCCATCGTGCTGGCAGCCGGGCTCATCGGTTACTTCGGGGCCCGCCGTTGGCCCGCTGTTTTTGCCCTGGGCGGCGGCCATGCCAACGGGCACCAGGGCTACGGCCCGGCGCTGATCGACGACGATACTGCCCCGCCGTCCCACGCGCGCTTCTCGCGCAGCCACTTGGCGAAGGTGCTGGCGGCCGGGCTGGCGCTGTGGCTAGCGGCCATGGGTGTGCTGGTGGCAACGCAGGGGTGGCAGGGCACCCTCACGCAGATGGGCTGGTTCTTCACCAAGGCGGCGCTGGTCACGTTTGGCGGCGCCTACGCAGTGCTGCCCTACGTGTATCAAGGCGCGGTGGAGCATTACCAGTGGCTCAGCGGCCCGCAGATGATCGACGGCCTGGCGCTGGGCGAAACCACCCCCGGTCCGCTGATCATGGTGGTGGCGTTTGTCGGCTTCGTGGGCGGGTGGCTGCAGCAGGTGTGGGGACCGGATGCGCTGTTTGTCGGTGCCGCAGCCGCCGCCATGGTGGTGACGTTCGTGACCTTTCTGCCGTCATTCATCTTCATCCTGGCGGGCGGTCCGGCGGTGGAGGCCACGCACGGCAAACTGGGCTTTACCGCCCCCCTGTCAGCCATCACCGCGGCCGTGGTGGGCGTGATCCTGAACCTGGCGCTCTTCTTTGCCTATCACCTGCTGTGGCCCCAAGGCTTTGGCGGCGCCTTCGATGCCATGTCGGCGGTGATCGCCGTGGGAGCGCTGGTGGCACTGTTCCGCTTCAAGACCGGTGTGATGCCCCTGCTGGGCCTGTGCGCGGCGCTGGGGCTGGCGGTCACGTTTCTCAAACCCTGGCTTTCCTGAGCCGCCGTTCAACACCTTTCCGGAGCTCCGCCATGCAAGCACGCCCCCAAGCCCTTCCTTTTGACCCGGCCACGCTGCCCGGGCTGTCTGAAAAGCTGCTGCGCAGCCACCACCAGAACAACTACAGCGGGGCGGTGTCGCGGCTCAACACCATCCGGGCACACCTCTCCAAGCTGGACTTCGCCTCCACGCCTGGTTTTGTACTCAACGGCCTCAAACGGGAAGAACTGCTCGCCAGCAATTCCATACTGCTGCACGAGCTGTACTTCGCCAGCCTGGGCGGCGAGGGCGCTCAACCCGCTCCGGGCATGGCCCTGGCGCTAGCGGCCAGCTTCGGCAGCATGGAGCGCTGGCGCGACGAGTTCGTCGCCATGGGCAAGGCGCTGGGCGGGGGCTCCGGCTGGGTGCTGCTCATGTTTCAGCCGCGCGAGGGACGCCTCGTCAACCAATGGGCAGCCGACCACGCCCAAACCGCGGCAGGGGGTGTGCCGATCCTGGCGCTGGACATGTATGAACACGCCTATCACCTCGACCACGGCGCAGCAGCGTCAGCTTATGTCGACGCTTTCATGGCCCACATCGATTGGGCTGCGGTCTATGCGCGCTATCAGCGCGCCGTGAATGCGGCGAGCGAGGGACTTCACTGCGAGGCGCAAGACGTGCAACTGGCGTCCCACCTCATCGACGTGCGCCGAGCAGGTGCCTACGAAGCGGCTGCAACACAACTGCCCCACGCCCAGTGGCGCGACCCAGCGGCCATTGCGACGTGGGCGCAAGACGTGCCCGACGGTGCGGATGTCGTGGTCTACTGCGTCCACGGCCACGACGTCAGTCGGGCCGCAGCGCTGCGGCTGCGCGCCGCAGGCGTTGAAGCGCGCTTTCTGCCAGGGGGGCTTGAAGGCTGGGCCGCAGCGGGCCTTCCAGTGCGGCCCAAGGGGCAGGCCAACTGAGCACCTGACGTTTCAGGCCGCTGAGAGGCCCGGCTCAATCATTGGCGGCAGCCCGCTTGCTGGCCTGGTGCCGAAGAAACCGTGCCTCGAACACGAGCGCCTCCACAGGGTGGCTGAGCACATAACCCTGGATTTCATCGCATCCCAGCAACGCCAGTTGCTGGCACTGCGCCGGGGTCTCCACACCTTCGGCCACGATCTTGAGGCCCAGCGAATGGCCCATGCTGATAATGGCCGACACCAGCGCGAGGCCCTGCGCGCCGGCATCCATCCCCATGATGAAAGACCGGTCGATCTTCAAGGTGTCGGCCGGCAACGTGGCCAGATAGCTCAAGGACGAAAACCCAGTCCCGAAATCATCGATGGCAATGGTGACGCCCATCTCGCGCAGCGCATGCAGGCTCCGCCGGCTATGTTCCACGTCTTCCATCACCATGCTTTCGGTGATCTCCAGCTCCAGGCCCTCACCCGCTGCCGGGTCGTCCGCCAGGGCATCGCGCACCTCGGCCACAAAATTGCGGTGGCGCAACTGCAATGACGACACATTGACCGCCACGCGCATCGGCGCAAGGCCCGCTTCACGCCAGCGCCGGTTGTCCGCCAGCGCCTGCGCCAGGGCCCAGCGGCCCACTTCGTAGATCAGCCCGGTCTCCTCCAGCACGGGGATGAAGTCCCCCGGCGGCACCAGGCCACGCGCGGGATCCCTCCACCGGATCAGGGCTTCCGCGGACTCCACCGCACCGCTGGCCAGGCACTGTTTGGGCTGATAGTGCAGTACAAACTGCCCCTGCTCCAGCGCCTGGCGCAAACGCCCCTCCAGCCCCAGCGTTTCCGCCACCCGCGTGTTCATCTCCGGCGCGTAGAACAGCAGGGTGTCGGCGGAGGCCTTGGCTTTGGTGACCGCAGCCTCGGCATTGCGCAGCAGAGCCTCGGCATCAGTGCCATCGGTGGGAAACAACGCCACACCCGCCTTGGCGGCCATGCGCAGTTCGGTGCCTCCCAGTGCAAAGGGCGCATCGAAACAGGCGCGCAACAGGTGGTCCACCGCCAGGGCCACCGCCCCGGCGTCGCGGGCACCGGCCACCGCGATACCGTAGCTGTTGATGCCGATGCGAGCCACGTCGCATTCGCTGCCTGCGGCCTGCTGCAGGCGCACTGCCACGTGTCGCAATAGCTCGTCGCCCACCTGCCGCCCCAACGTGTCGTTGACGATGCGAAAACGACTGATGTCGACCAAGGCGATACCCAGCAAGGGCCGCACACCCTCGCGCACGCGCAGATGCTGGCCCACGCGCTCCAGGAACAGCGTCCGGTTGGGCAGTCCGGTAATGTCGTCGTAGTAGGCCAGGTAGCTCAGCCTGTCGGCCTTGTCGAGGTGATCGAGCGCAAAGCCGATGTCGCTGCTCAGCTCCGTGAGCAGCTTCATTTCGGTCTCATCGAAAAATCCGACTTCGTCGGCCAGCAGCGCGAGCGTGGCCACCACTGTCTCGCCCACCACAATGGGCAGCACCGCCACGCTCGCCACGCCGCGCTGGCGCATTTGATCAGGCAGCATGACACGCGGGTCGCTGGTTATGTCATTGCAAAGCACGGCCTTGCCGGTGCGCACCACGGCAGCGGCAAGGCTCTCGCCGGGCGTGGGCACGTCGAACAGACCCAGGCGATCGCTGATCTGGTACACCCAGTCGGACTCGATACCCGACAGGCCCACCGGCACCACCCGCTGCGCCGCGCGGTCCACCCGCCCGATCCAGGCGATGCGGAAATGGCCGTGCTCCACCGCGATGCGACAGGCTTCCTGGAAGAGTTCTTCCCGCTCGCGCACGCGTACGATCAGGGTGTTGATGCCGCTGAGCATCGCGTACACCCGGTTGAGCCGCTTGATCTTGCGTTCGGCTTCGCGGCGTTCAGTGATGTCCTCGCCCAGCGCGGCCACGCCCGTTACCTGACCATCCACCGAGCGCAGCACTGTGTTGTTCCAGTGCACCAGGCGACGCTCGCCAGACCGGGTCAGGATCTCGTTGTCGTAGTGCCACGCCGAGGGCCTGTCTGCCAGCACGTCCGCGAAAACCTCGCGCACGTCCGCCACCTCCGGCGGCACAAACAGCGAGAACCAGCTTTGCCCGAACACCTCTTCGCGCTGCCATCCCGTCAGGCGCAGCAGGTAGTCGTTGCAGTAGGTGATGCGCCCCTCGCAGTCGAGCATCAGCGAGATCATCTCGACCTTGTCGAGCATGTCATTGAAGCGCCGGTCGCTTTCGTGCAGCTCTTCCTCGGCACGTTTTTCGCGGGTGATGTCCTGGATCGTGTTGAACCACCGTTGCTGCTCGCCCTGGTTGGCCTCGTCTTCCAACGGCTCCATCACCTGCCGCAGATGCAGCAGTTGCCCATCTGCGCGCAGAAGCCGGTACGTGAAGTCCAGCCTCGTCCCGTGACGCGCGGCCTGCTGTGCGTGCTGACGGACTACGGATCGGTCTTGGGGGTGCACCAAGGCGAGCCACTCGCGAACAGAAGTCGGCATGGCCTCCGGCGCCAGCCCCAGCATGTCAGGCAGCGTGTCGTGCCAGCTTTCAAAGCTGCCATCCGCACCGCTGACCACGTGGGTGATCTTGGCCAGAGCCTGGGCTCTTCGCAGCCTGGCTTTGTTGGCGCGCAGTGCGTCCATGGCTCGCTGGCGCTCGAACACCTCGACCTGCAATTGCTCGGCGTGCTTCTGGATCTCGAGGTAGAGGCTGCCGTTTTCATAGATGCGGCCCACCTGGGCCCCCAGGATGGCCAGGATTTTCTCGTCGTCCGCGCTGAACTCGGCGCTCCCTTCCTTGTTGGCCAGGCAGATCCAACCGTAAGAGAAAGTCAGCGACGTGATGGGCGCGATCAGCGCCGTGTGGATCGGCGGGTAGCCCGCGGGCAGCCCGATCTCGCTGGAGTCTCCGCTCAACTGGGCGAGCCGCTGCGGGCAGCGCGCAGCACGCAATTGGCCGAGAAGGCCGTGTGAGACCGCAGGCAGGTCCAGCGGCCCGTTCAACGCGGGGTCGATACCGCTGGTGCATGCGATGGGCGTGTCGGACTGTTTTCGGACAACGCACAGAACCGCATACTGCGCCCCTACCAGCTCGCGCGCGCCCCGGCACACATGACCCAGGAGCACCTGGGTATCCCGCTCCGAGGCGAGCTGCAGGTTCAGGTCAGTCAACGCCGCCAGACGGCGGTTCATGGCCTCCAGCTCGGCGATGTTGCCCGTGAGCTTGTCCGTCATGAGCTGCAGGTGCCGGGTCTGGAAGCTGTGCTCCAGCGGCCGGAAGGGCTGGGGCGGAACCTGCGCAAGGGCCTGCTCCATGGCTGCCGTGATCTCGTGCGGCTCGCACGGTTTGACCAGCACCTGCGTCACGCCGCAGGCCAAGGCCAGGCTCCGGGCTTCTTCCTCCAGATAATGCGCGCTGCAGAAGATCACCTGCGTGCCGGCCAGCTCCGGGTCGGCGCGCAGCTGGCGCACAAACTCGTAGCCGTCCATCGTCGGCATCAGGATGTCGGAGATGACGAGGTCGGGGCGATGGGTCCGCACCACGGCCAGTGCCTCGGCTCCATCGGCGGCTTCCAGTGCCTGGTGGCCGCTGTGCCCGATCAGCGTGACGACCAACGCACGGTTGGTGGGCAGGTCGTCGACAACCAGGATCTTGGCCATGCTACGCGTGCACCTGCGTCACTCTGCACCCGGCGGCGCGCGGAACGAGCCCAAAAACGCCTCGATCTGGCGCACGAAGGTCTCGGGCGTAATGGGTTTGGAGAGGTGCTCGTCGAACCCGACTTCGAGCGCCCTCTCGCGGTCGCCCGGCATGGAAAAGGCCGTTACGGCCACCAACGGCACCGCGCGCCACGCATGGTGCGAGCGCAGGGCCTGCGCCACCTCATAACCGTTCATCACGGGCATCTGCAGGTCGCACAGAATCAGGTCGGGGCTCTCCGCGAGCGCCAGCCCCAGGCCCAGCGCGCCGTTCTCCGCCGCCAACACGCGGTGGCCTGCGGCTTCCAGCAAGTAGGAGACGAGCTGCCGGCTGGCTTCGTCGTCCTCGATGACCAGGATGGTGGCGTTCATGTCATGACCTCCCGGAATTCCACCGTGAACGTGCTGCCCTCTCCCTCAGCGCTGGCGAGGCTCACGCTGCCTCCCAGCGCCTCGGCCAGTTTGCGGCTCAGGTGCAGGCCCAGGCCCGTGCCTTCGTGGTGGCGCCGGTCGGCGCTCTCGACCCTGGAGAACGCTTCGAAAAGGCGTGGCTGCTCGCGCTCGGGGATGCCAGGTCCGGTGTCGCGCACATGCACTTGCACGCTGCGGCCCTGGGCCGCGAAACCCTCCTCAAGCACCACCTCCACCCGGCCCTGCGGGGTGAACTTGATGGCATTGCCAACCAGGTTGATCAGGATCTGGCTGAAGGCCCTGCGGTCAGTGCGCAAGGGCACGGCGTCGTCGGGCGCCCGCACGGTGAGCAGCAGGCCCTTGCGCGCGGCCTCGGGCTCCAGCGTGGCGGTGACCTCGGCAATCACGCTGCGGCAATCCAGTTCCTCAATGTGCAACGACAGCTTGTTGGCGCTGAGCTTGGCCACATCCAGCAGGTCGTTGATGAGCGAAAGCAGGTGGCGCGCGCCTGTCTGGACGATGCGCAGCTGCTTGTCCTGCTCGGCGTTGAGGGGGCCGGGTAGCTGCATCAGCAAGGTACCCGTGAAGCCGATGATGGCATTGAGCGGGGTTCGCAGTTCGTGGGACATGCTGGCCAGAAAGCGGTCTTTGACCAAAGCCGCATTCTCAAGCTCCAGGTTCTTTTCACGCAAGGCCCGCTCGATCTGCTTGCGCTCGGTGACGTCGCGGATGGCGCTGGAGACGAACAGCCCCTCTTCCGTGTCCAGCGGACTCAGGCTGATTTCAACCGGGAATTCTGACCCATCCTTGCGCCGGCCATAGAGATCCAGCCCCGCGCCCATTGCGCGCGAGCGGGGTTCGGCAAAGAACCGGTGGCGGTGATCGGGATGCCGGTCGCTGTAGCGCTCGGGCACCAGCAGCTCGATCTGCTGACCCAGCAATTCGGCCCGGCTCCAGCCAAACAGTTTCACCGCCTGCGAATTGACGAGAACGATACGGCCCTGGCTGTCGACGATGACCATCGCATCCGGCGCCGCCTCCAGCAGGTCCTTGAATTTCTGATCGGCCCGCTTGCGGTCAGTGATGTCGCGGATGGCGCTCATCACCATGGCGCCTTCCTCCGTATGGATTGGGCTCAGGCTGATTTCCACCGGAAACTCGCCCCCATCCTTGCGCAGGCCGTGCAGTTCCAGCCCGGCACCCATGGTGCGTGTGCGCGGCGCCCCGAAGAACCCGCTGCGGTGCCCCAGATGGGCGCCGCGGTAGCGGTGGGGCAGCAGCACCTCCACAGCCTGCCCCAGGAGTTCGGCCCGTTCATAGCCAAACACGCGCTCGGCCTGGGAATTGACCAGCACGATGCGCCCTGTGACATTGACCATGACGATGGCGTCCGGGGTGGACTCGAGCAGATCTCCAAAGCGTGCCTCCAGCAGTTTGGCCTCGCGCTGAACCTTGAGTTGCGTGACATCCTTCTTGCTCGACAGGAAGTACTGCAACCGTCCGGCCTCGTCGCGCACGGCTTTGGTGGACACGTTGACATGCACAAGCGACCCATCCTTGCGGCGGCGCACCGACTCGTGCACGGTCGTCAGGCCGTGCAAGGCCTCGGCCCGGATCTCATCCTCTTCATGAACCCTGTCGTCGGGAACGATGAGATCGATGAGGCGCCGGCCCTGGGCCTCGGCCGGCGCATAGCCAAAGATCGCTTCCGCGGCCGGGTTCCAGTTAAGCACCACCCCATCGGGCGATAGCACCAGCAGCGCATCGGGGTTTTGCGCCCAATACGCGACAGAAAAATCGGACGCCATGCAGAACTCCCTAGAGGGCCCCACCCCTTGCATCCCCTCGCCGTCTTGTACGTTCTTGGCTCGTTCTTTTTCTCGCGCGTAGGCGGATGCAAGCCCGCGCCACCGCCTGCAGCCCACCGGTGGCTGCGAACATCTTAGGCGTGAAGTCCTCAGATTGCCAATACAGAAATTCCACCGCCCTACCAACACCCGCAGGCTGGGCCAAAACGAAAGCCCCTGCTCCGGTGACGGAACAGGGGCTTGCGCGAGCGGAGAAGCGGGGAAAAAACCCGGAAAACCGGGGTGGGCCTACATGTTGTCGATCATGACCTGGCCAAAGCCTGAGCAGCTCACCTGGGTGGCTCCCTCCATCAGGCGCGCAAAGTCGTAAGTCACCTTCTTGGAAGCGATGGACTTTTCCAGCGAACTGATGATCAGATCGGCCGCCTCGATCCAGCCCATGTGCCGCAGCATCATCTCGGCTGAGAGAATTTCGGAGCCTGGGTTCACGTAGTCCTTGCCGGCGTACTTGGGCGCCGTGCCGTGGGTCGCCTCGAAGCAGGCCACCGAGTCGGACATGTTGGCGCCGGGCGCAATACCGATGCCGCCCACCTGCGCTGCGAGCGCATCGGAGATGTAGTCTCCATTGAGGTTGAGCGTGGCCACCACCGAATACTCGGCCGGGCGCAGGAGGATCTGCTGCAGGAAGGCGTCGGCGATGCTGTCCTTGATGGTGATCTCCTTGCCGTTCTTGGGGTTCTTGAGCCGGCACCACGGGCCGCCATCGATCAGCTCGGCACCAAACTCCTTCTGCGCCAATGCATAGGCCCAGTCGCGGAAGCCCCCTTCGGTGTACTTCATGATGTTGCCCTTGTGCACGATGGTCACACTGGGCTTGTCGTTGTCGATGGCGTACTGGATGGCCTTTCGCACCAGCCGCTCGGTACCCTCGCGAGACACCGGCTTCACACCCAGGCCCGAGGTATTGGGGAAACGGATCTTCTTGACGCCCATCTCGTCCTGCAGGAACTTGATGAGCTTCTTGGCCTTGTCGGATTCGGCCTCGAACTCGATGCCGGCGTAGATGTCTTCCGAGTTCTCGCGGAAGATCACCATGTTGGTCTTCTCGGGTTCCTTCAGCGGCGAAGGCACGCCCTTGAAGTACTGCACGGGGCGCAGGCAGACGTACAGGTCCAGCTCCTGGCGCAGCGCCACGTTGAGCGAACGGATCCCGCCGCCCACGGGCGTGGTCAGCGGCCCCTTGATGGAGACCACGTACTCGCGCAGCACCTGCAGCGTTTCGTCAGGCAGCCACACGTCCGGGCCGTAGACCTTGGTCGACTTCTCGCCCGCATACACCTCCATCCAGTGGATCTTCCTTTTACCGCCATAGGCCTTCGCCACGGCCGCGTCGACGACCTTGATCATCACGGGCGTGATGTCCAGGCCCGTGCCGTCGCCTTCGATGAACGGGATGATGGGCTGGTCGGGCACGTTCAGCGACATGTCGGCGTTGACCGTGATCTTCTGGCCTTGGGCGGGCACCTGGATGTGCTGGTAGGTGGTCATGGGTGGGAAGTCTCCTGGGGAATCCGAAACGGGGTCAGCAGATGGGCCAAGCGGTCCAGAGCCGGATCATTCTAATGAGAAAAAACGGCGTTCGACCCTGGTGAACGGACCCGCCGCTGCTATCGTTGCGGGTGGAGCCGCCCGAGGTTTCGGGCGGCTCTTTCTCTCTTTCCAAATCACCATTGAAACGGCATATATGAAAAAACTCCTCGCTGTCCTCATGGCTGGTCTGTTCGCTGCGGGTGCATTCGCCCAGACAGCTGCACCGGCCGCCGCACCGGCGCCCGCTCCTGCCGCGGCCCCCGCCATGGCCCCCGCGCCTGCACCGGTAGCCACCCCGGCCCCCGCTGCGGCCCCCGCAAAGAAAGCCAAGGGCACCCACACGGCCAAGAAAAAGCCCGCCAAGAAATCCAGCAAGAAGGTCGCCAAGAAGAAAACCACCAAGAAGGCGGCTTGATGCCCTGAACCACAACGCGCTGGGCGGCCGGCTTTGCGTTGCTTTGCAAAACATTGGCCGATCGTCCATGCTTCAAAATTGCCCGCCTATGCGGGCATTTTGCTTTTGCGGGGCTATGCAACGCCACCCGCCGCCGCTGGAACCCCGAGCCTGCCCCGCGATCTGTCATTCGTCCTATGTTTGACGCGTCCCTTCAAGAAAGAAGAAAGCTTGCCCATGACTGCTGCCTGCACCACCCTCGCCCGCACCTTTGCTCCGCGCCGCACATCGCTCAGGGCTCTGGCCGCCCTGTCCCTGGCCGGCGCGTTGTGGGGCCACACCGCCCTCGCGCAAGACCAGCCCCAGATGAACCTGCAGCGCGTGGAGTTGACGGCCGGCATGCACCGCATAGACGCCCAGGTGGCGGCCACCCCGCAGGAACGCCAGACCGGGCTGATGCACCGCAAGGAGATGCCCCAGCACGAGGGCATGCTGTTCGTCTTCGAGCAACCCGCCCAGCAGTGCTTCTGGATGAAAAACACGCTACTACCGCTGACAGCGGCGTTCGTGGCCGATGACGGCACCATCGTGAATCTGGCCGACATGAAGCCGCAGACGCTGGACTCGCACTGTTCCACCAAGCCGGTGCGCTATGTGTTGGAGATGAACCAGGGCTGGTTTGCCAAGAAGGGGATTCAGCCCGGCGCGAAACTGGCGGGCACGCCCTTCGGACGTAAATGAGCGTACATTGCCTTTCTTCACATGCTATTTTTTGTATAGCTGCTTGCGCTTGAATATCAAGCGCTGCAGGCGGAAAAGGCGCTCAGTCCAATAAAAAAACGGCCCGCAGGCCGTTTTTGTTTTTGCTGGCGCCCGGTGAGCCCGACGCCGAGCAAGCATTGCCAAATGCGTTGCCGATCAGGCGAAGTTGGCTTCGGCAAACTTCCAGTTCACCAGCTTGTCGAGGAAGGTTTCGACAAACTTGGGACGCAGGTTGCGGTAGTCGATGTAGTAGGCATGTTCCCACACGTCCACCGTCAGCAGCGCCTTGTCGGCGGTGGTCAGGGGCGTGCCTGCGGCACCGGTGTTGACAATGTCCACGCTGCCGTCGGCCTTCTTCACCAGCCAGGTCCAGCCCGAGCCGAAGTTCCCTACGGCGCTCTTCACGAAGGCTTCCTTGAAAGCGGCGTAGCTGCCCCACTTGGCGTTGATGGCCGCAGCCAATGCGCCCGAAGGCTCACCGCCGCCCTGGGGAGCCATGCAGTTCCAGAAGAACGTGTGGTTCCAGATCTGGGCTGCGTTGTTGTAGATGCCGCCGCTCGACTTCTTGATGATCTCTTCGAGCGTCATGGATTCGAACTCGGTGCCCTTTTGCAGGTTGTTGAGATTCACCACATAGGCGTTGTGGTGCTTGCCGTGGTGGTACTCCAGGGTTTCCTGGCTGTAGTGCGGGGCCAGGGCGTCGATGGCGTAAGGCAGCGGAGGCAGGGTATGTTCCATGGTGGTGTTTCCTTGTGGTTAGAGGTTCCGGGAGGCCATCAGCGCTGCGTTCAATCCTGAGCAATGCACTCGGACACAGCGCGAAGGGGGCATTGTAGGAACATCGTGCGACCTGTGCAGCGTGGGGGCACCGCAGCCGCCATCTGTTCTGTGGCCATCACTGCCGGCACGGCCCGGGTGCCCCGCCGCAAGCCCCTCACAACAAACGGGGCTGCTCCACCGTGACATCGACCACCCCATCGGCCAATGTGGCACGCAGCGCATCACCGGGGCGGGCCTGGCGCGCGCTCGTCACTGCCAGGCCGTCCGCGTCCGTGAGCAGCGCATAGCCGCGCTGCAGCACCTGCCGTGGGTCCATCAGCTGCAGGCGAAGGTCCGCTCGATCGAGCCGTTCGGCGTGGCGCGCCACGGCCCGTTGCACCTGGTGCGGCAAGTTTGCCTCCAGCGCTTGCTGGTGATGCGCAACGCGCTGCAACTTCAGGAGCACACCGTGCCGCATCCGTTGCGCAAGCCGCGCCAGCTTCAGCTGTTCACGTGCCACCAGGCCGGATGGTCTGCCCAGCCGCGCGGCGGCCTGATCGAGCCGCTGGTGCCGCAGGTCCAGTTGGCGCTGAACCCCGTCCTCGATCCGACCGGCCAGCAGGCCGAGGGCGCCCAGCCAGACATCCCGCGGTTGCGCCACCAGTTCGGCCGCTGCAGTGGGCGTAGGGGCCCGCAGGTCCGCGCAGAAGTCGGCGATGGTGAAGTCCGTCTCGTGCCCCACACCGCAAACCAGCGGCACCGGGCTCTGCACGATGGTGCGCGCCAGACGCTCGTCGTTGAAGGCCCAGAGATCCTCGATGGAACCGCCGCCCCGCACGAGCAGGATGACATCGATGGGTGGACCTTCGTTCATACTGGCTTCTGGCGCTTGCCCCGCTTGCGCCAGAAGATACAGTTTTGATAGCGCCAGTACCAAAGACGCCGGTGCGGCCGCTCCCTGGACCTGGGCAGGCACCAGCACCACCGGGATGTGCGGCACGCGCCGGCGCAGCGCTGTGACCACGTCATGCAACGCCGCTGCGCCCGGCGACGTAACCAGGCCAATGCCCCGTGGCAGCAAGGGCAGCGGGCGCTTGCGGGTGGCGTCGAACAGTCCCTCCGCGTCCAGCTGGGCCTTCAGGCGCAGGAACTGCTCGAACAGCGCGCCCTGCCCCGCGCGCTGCATGCTTTCAACGATGAACTGAAGATCGCCGCGCGCTTCGTAAACCCCCAGCCGCCCCCGTACCTCGACCAATTCCCCATCCCGCGGGGAAAAGTCAAGCAGGCCGGCAGCGCGGCGGAACATGGCGCAGCGCAACTGCCCCTGGGCGTCCTTGATCGAGAAGTAGCAATGTCCGCTGGACGCGCGCGAGAAGCCCGTGATCTCGCCGCGCACCGCGACAGGATTGAATCGCGCCTCCAGGGCGTCAGCAATGGCGCGGCATAGCGCGCCGACTTCCCAGATTCGCGGCGCCGCCACGGGGTTTTGCTTATCAAACATCAGTACCGGCGGGCCTTGCTGCCCGGTGTTCGGCCCAAGTACTCCACAGAACCGGCAAGGCACGATGGCCGGCAGCCAAATCGCCACGGGTTGCCCCGAAACGCAGATTCCACGTGCAAGCCATTGATTTATAAAGATTTTTCACTGCGCAATTTTTCATCAATCTGTTGCAAGCACGGCGTGGCGCCGCTTTGAGTGCTGGGCCGGGAGGGTTTCCCACAAAGTTATCCACAGATTTTGTGGGTGAGAGGCAAGGCCGGTGATGCGTGCGGCAAGGTAACGGTTTGTGACGAAAACCCGGCTGCGAGCTGGGTCATAATCGCCCGTTGCTTCATCCGCGCGGAGAGAGATTTGCTGTCCATCATACAAGCCGCAGGCTGGCCGATCTGGCCCCTGATCGCGTGTTCCATCCTCGGAATGGCGTTGATTTTTGAACGTTTCGTGGCCCTCAAGACGGCCCGCGTCGCACCGCCCAAGTTGCTCGATGAAGCCATCACGGTGTCGTCCAAATCCCTGCCCACGCCCGATGTGGTGAACCAACTGGCGCAGAACTCGGCCCTGGGCGAGGTGCTGGCCAGTGGCCTGCGCACCGTCAACAGCAACCCGCAGTGCAGTGAGGCCGATCTGCGTGCCGCCATGGAAGGCACTGGACGCGCTGTCGCCCACCGTCTTGAAAAATACCTGACCGCCCTGGCCACGATTGCTTCCGCCGCGCCGCTGATGGGCCTGCTGGGAACGGTGATCGGGATGATCGAAATCTTCGGCTCCCAGGCAGGCACCGGTGGCGTGGGCCAAGCCATGGGCGGTGGCAGCCCTGCCAAGCTGGCGCATGGGATCTCCGTGGCGCTGTACAACACGGCGTTCGGGCTCATCGTGGCCATCCCGACCCTCATCTTCTGGCGGTACTTCCGCAGCCGCGTCGATGCGTACCTGCTTACGCTGGAGCTGGCCTCCGAGCAATTCGTGCGCCACCTCCTGCGCCTGAAGAAGAAGTGAACTCTTGCCTGCGGAGCACGGCTGCCTCCGGGCATCGCTGGCAACCCGCGCTCTGCCGATCGGACTGTTGACATGAACTTTCGCCCCCGCGCCAAGGAAGAGCCGGAGATCAACCTGATCCCGTTCATCGACGTGCTGCTGGTGATCCTCATCTTCCTGATGCTGACCACCACCTACAGCAAGTTCACCGAACTGCAGCTCACGCTGCCCGTGGCCGACGCCGAGCAGCAGCGCGATCATCCCAAGGAGATCATCGTCTCCGTGGCGGCTGATGGACGTTACGCCATCAACAAGGCCGGGGTGGAGGGCAAGAGCGTGGATGCGATCGCCCAAGCCTTGCGCGCCGCCGCTGTCGAAGGCCAAGGCACCGTGGTCATCATCAGCGCGGACGCAATGGCGCCACACCAGTCCGTGATCTCGGTGATGGAGGCCGCGCGCCGGGTAGGTCTCACGCAGATCACCTTTGCAACGCAATCATCGGCAGGGGCCCGCCCCGCAGGCCGCTGACGGCACATGCCTCCCCCAGGGCCGCAGCCGCCCGCCGGTGCAACGCCTTCGCCGCAACCTGCGGCAGGGGACGGCGCCTCGTCCCCTTCCACACTCTCCAGCCCTTCCTCATCTGCTGCTGCAGGCCTTCGCCGCCTCTGGCGGACACGGGGCCTTGCTGCGTGGGGACTGTGGCCGCTGTCATGGCTCTATCGCGCGCTGGTAGGGGCTCGCCGGCTTCTTTACCGCGCAGGCTGGCTGGCGGCAGAACACCCAGGCCGGCCCGTCGTCGTGGTGGGCAATGTGGTTGCAGGCGGCGCCGGGAAGACCCCGGTCGTCATTGCCCTGGTTCAGCACCTGCAACACCGCGGCCTGCGCCCTGGCGTCATATCCCGCGGCTACGGCCGCAGCACGACGGATTGCCGGGCAGTCACCCCCGACAGCGCGGCCCATGAGGTGGGCGACGAACCCGCACTGATCGCGCGCACCTGCCACGTGCCCGTCGTGGTCGCATCGCGCCGCATCACCGCCGCCCGCGCCCTGCTGACCGCGCACCCGGACGTCGACGTCATCGTTTGCGACGATGGACTCCAGCACCTGGCGCTGGCGCGCGACGTGGAGATCTGCATCTTCAACGAAGACGGCGTGGGCAATGGCTTCACGCTGCCCGCCGGCCCGCTGCGCGAGCCCTGGCCCCGGCCGGTCGACCTGGTGCTGCATGCCGGCCCGACGGCACCGCCTGGCGCGGATTCCGCGCACACCTACCGCGTGCAGCGCCAACTGGCGGCCTATGCGGTGCGCCAGGATGGGAGCCACGTGCCGCTGTCCGTGCTGCAAGGCCAGCCCCTGCACGCCGTGGCGGCCGTGGCGCGCCCCGAGATCTTCTTTGCCATGCTGAAAGCGCAAGCGCTGACGATTGCGCATGCCGAAGCCTTGCCAGATCACTATGACTTTGATAGCTGGCTGCGCTTTTCTGACAAGCGCTGCACGCTGGTTTGCACCGAAAAGGACGCGGTGAAGCTGTGGCAACGGCATCCCGATGCCCTCGCCGTTCCGCTGCAGCTACACATCGACCCGGCCTTTTTCGCCGCGCTCGATGCGCTGCTGCCCGTGCAGAGCGTTCGCGCACAGTGAGGGGGCCGCTCCCCCGCCGCTATCATCCGAACGACACCGAAAGCTGAAAGAAAGCGCAACCACCATGGACCCCAAACTGCTCGAACTGCTGGTCTGCCCGGTCACCAAAGGCCCCCTGACCTATGACCGCAACGCGCAGGAACTCATCTCCCGCAGCGCCCGGCTGGCCTACCCTGTGCGGGATGGCATCCCCGTGCTGCTCGAGAACGAAGCCCGTACGCTGACCGACGAGGAACTGGAGCGGTGAACAGCCCAACCGCAAGCCCCGGCAGCATGGGTGATACCTTCACGGTGCTGATCCCCGCGCGCATGGCCTCGAGCCGGCTGCCCGACAAGCCCCTGGCCGATATCGCCGGACTGCCCATGGTGGTGCGTGTGGCGCAGCGCGCCATGGCCAGCCATGCTGCCCGCGTGGTGGTGGCCGCCGATGACCCGCGCATTCTTCAAGCCTGCGCAGCGCACGGCGTCGAAGCCATCTTGACCCGCGCCGACCACGCCAGCGGCAGCGACCGTCTGGCCGAGGCCTGTGTGCAGTTGGGCCTGAACGGCGACGATGTGGTCGTGAATGTGCAGGGTGACGAACCGTTGATGGACGCCAGCCTCATCAGCGCAGTGGCCGCCCTGTTGCGCGCGCGCCCGGAAGCCAGCATGGGTACCGCCGCGCACCCGATTGCTTCCCAAGCCGACTACGCCAACCCCAATGTGGTGAAAGTTGTCCTGGATGCGCGTGGCCTGGCCCACTACTTCAGTCGCGCGCCCATTCCTTTTGCGCGCGACCATGCGGGCACTGCCTGGTGGGACGGGCGCGCTCAGGCCGCTTCGCCCACCGTGGCCGCCTTGTCGGGCTTTGCCCCGCTGCGGCACATCGGCATCTACAGCTACCGTGCCGGGTTTCTGCGAGAGTTTCCCTTGCTGGCGCCCGCGCCCACCGAAGCTGTGGAAGCGCTGGAGCAATTGCGCGCCCTCTGGCATGGCCACCGCATCGCCGTACACCTTGCAGACGTAAGTCCCGGCCCCGGCGTCGACACGCCGGAAGACCTGGAACGGGTTCGCCGCCTTTTCCGTTGAGGACCATCCCACGGCCCGGCGCAGCAGCCCGGCCGCGCAGATGGATGCCAGCCGCCGGCGGCTGGCCACCGATGCGCATGTAAGCCAGGGCGAGGGAGTCACATGCTATCCTCGACCGCAACGAGAGCACCGTATCCCGGGCGCACAGAACGGCTTCATGCGCCCTTCGAACGCCCCCGCCAGCGGCGCCAACGATTTCTAACCTTCGAGGACCTCCATGAGACTGATTCTGTTGGGCGCGCCCGGCGCCGGAAAGGGCACGCAAGCCAGCTTCATCTGCCAGAAGTACGGCATCCCGCAAATCTCCACGGGCGACATGCTGCGCGCTGCGGTGAAAGCCGGCACCCCCCTGGGCCTGCAAGCCAAGGCGGTGATGGACTCCGGCGCGCTGGTCAGCGACGACATCATCATCGGCCTCGTCAAGGAACGTATCACGCAGCCTGATTGCGCCAACGGCTTCCTGTTCGATGGCTTCCCCCGCACCATTCCCCAGGCCGACGCCATGAAGGCAGCTGGCGTCAAGCTCGACTACGTGCTGGAAATCGACGTGCCTTTCGACGCCATCATCGAACGCATGAGCGGCCGTCGCTCGCACCCGGCCAGCGGGCGTACCTACCATGTTAAGTTCAACCCCCCCAAGGTGGAGGGCAAGGACGACGTGACAGGAGAAGAGCTGATCCAGCGTGAAGACGACAAGGAAGAAACCGTCAAGAAGCGCCTGCAGGTCTACAGCGACCAGACGCGCCCACTGGTGGACTATTACAGCAACTGGGCCAAGGCTGAGCCAGAGGCCGCCCCCAAATACCGCGCCATCAGCGGCACGGGCAGTGTCGAAGAGATCACGGCGCGTGCGCTGCAGGCGTTGGCCAGCTGAGACACCGCGGCCCGCCCCTCCACGAGCAGCGGCGCCCTGTCACAGGGGCGCCGCTTTTTTGCACTTCATCTCTACGTGGCGGGCTGTCTTCCGACCCATCACATCACCATGGGCGCCTCGCCAGCCTTCAAACAGGGCTGGAGCGCAAGCCGTAGGCCTTGCCATCGGCAAACAGGTATTCGGCACGCAGCACTGCATCCCCCTTTTCTTCACGCAGGGTAAAACCGACCACCGCCACGAATGCACCGGGCCGGATCTGCGGCACTTGCCAAGCCTGCATGCGGGTCAGGGGCGCCAGCTCCACCTGCCACCGCCGATCCTTGCGAGTCGGCAAAACCGCCTTGGCCAAAAGCGCCTTTCCATCCACGGGTGATGCCTGTGCGGGCACCGGGCGCAGCGCCAAGTCGGGAGGCAACTTCAGCTGGGCAGGCAATTCCAGCTCCAGCTCGGCGTGCGGGTTTTGCCAGCGCACTTGGCGCACGCTGCCTTCCAGATAAACAGGGCGGTCTGCGTCAAAACTGACCCAGCCGTGGTGCGCACGCGCGGCCAGCGGAAGGGTTGTGGCAGCCAACAGCACGTGGCGACGTTGCAGGCTCATCGTCTTTCTCCCAGTAGAGTCGATCAGAGATAGGCAATCCATCGCCCACAGGCCACCACGGCCAGCCAGATCAGCGTGGAGCCCAGCATCTGCGCGCGGGCCAGTGCATCCAGGCGCGTGAGCGAACCCCTCGCATGGAACCACGCAGCGTTGCACCCTGCAAGCATTAACAACAGCATCTTCCAGGTGAATGCGCGGTTGGCCAGCAGCTCGGCGGGCTGCGTGGCAAACATTAACAGGCCCGATGCCGCCGCCAGGGCAAAGCCGCACAGCGCGACCGAGAGGCTCAGCCGAGCCAGGTCCTTGGGCGGCAGTGCCAGACCGCGGCCAAAAACGCGCAGTTCCAGCAACACCAGGTTACCCAGCAGGAGGGCGATGCCGACGATGTGCACCACCTCCAGGGCCGGGTAGGCCCACGCATGGGTCTTGAGGGCAGCAAGCAACGCCACGGCGGGTCAGCCGCCTGTGCGCAGCAGCTCAAGCATCAGCGAGATCCGGGCCTTGAAGGGCGAAAGCCCTCCCGAGTCAGGCAACGCATCTCCGGGCTTGGGCAAAACCTGCCCTTCTGGGCAACGCGTAGATCGCACGACGCACACGCCCGACTGCTGCGCACGCAACAACGCGGCCTCCAGAGCGTGGTGAATGGTGCCATTGCCCGTGCAGGCAACCACCAGGCCCTGCACGCCGTCTCGAACCAGTGCATCCACCAGGGCCCCCGTCGCGCCTGCGTGGCTGAAAAGCACCTCAACCCGGGGCCAGAGAGAAACATCTGCTATATCTTCAATAGCACCCTTCGCATGTCCTGTAGGCGCTGAAGGCCAGTCCTGCTCAAGCCGAACGTTCCCCTCCTCCACCCAGCCCAACGGGCCGCCCTCACCCGAGCTGAACGCATGCACGCGGTACGGGTGCACTTTCTGAACCCGCCTTGCCCCATGGATCTCACCGGAGGCCACCGCCAGCACGCCGCGAGCTCCCGAGGTGGCGGCCACCGCCACCGCATCCAGCAGATTCTGCGGCCCGTCGGGTGCCAGGGCGGTGGATGGCCGCATGGCGCAAGTAAGAACCACCGGCTTGGCGCGGACGTCCAGCACCTCGTGCAGGAACCAGGCCGTTTCCTCCAGCGTATCCGTGCCGTGAGTGATGACCACGCCTTGCACCTGCGGGTCCGCCAGATGGTGCGCGCAGCGCAGCGCCAAATCCCGCCACACCCCGTGGGCCATGTCCTTGCTATCCAGCTGGGCCACCTGCTCTGCCACCAGCGGCCCGCGCGCAGCCTGCTCAAGCCCTGGCACAGCTGCCATGAGCTGCTGTACACCCACCTGGGCTGCGACATAGCCGATGTTGTCGCCCGCCTGGGCCGAGATGCCCGCGATGGTCCCGCCGGTGCCAAGAATCACAATTTTTTTCCCACTCACTTGCGCACTCCAACAAACTGATGAAAAATACAGGTACTGGATTAAAAAACAGTTGTCTTTCAATGTAGCCGCCTGATCGGGAAACCACCATGCTCGACAACCCCAAACTCACCGCCCGCCAGCAACAGATCCTGGACCTGATCCAGACGGCCATTGCACGCACCGGAGCCCCACCCACCCGCGCGGAAATCGCGGCCGAGCTGGGATTCAAATCCGCCAATGCCGCCGAAGAACACTTGCAAGCCCTTGCGCGCAAAGGCGTGATTGAGCTGGTGAGCGGTACATCCCGGGGTATTCGGCTTCGCAGCGACACCGTTCGGTCCATCAACGCAGCGCGCGGCAGCCAGTTCAGCCTGCCAATCCCCGGGCTTTCCCAGTTGGTCCTGCCCCTGGTAGGGCGCGTGGCAGCAGGGTCGCCCATTCTCGCCCAGGAACACGTCGATCAGACCTATAGCGTGGAGAACAGCCTTTTCCAGCACAAACCCGACTATCTGCTCAAGGTGCGCGGCATGTCCATGCGTGATGCCGGCATCATGGACGGCGACTTGCTGGCCGTGCAGTCCACTCGCGAAGCGCGCAACGGTCAGATCATCGTGGCCCGCCTGGGTGACGACGTCACCGTCAAACGCCTGCGCCGAACTGCCACTGCCATCGAACTGCTGCCGGAAAACCCCGATTACCCGGTCATCGTGGTTCAGCCCGGTGAGCCCTTCGAAATCGAAGGCCTCGCGGTCGGGCTCATCCGCAACACCATGCTGATGTAGCTTGGCCCAGGGTGCGCACACACGGCCCTCAACTGTTGCGCATCAAACGATGCGTGCTGCCGCACCCCAGGTGGCGGGCGTTTGGCTTATCTCACCAGTGATAAGCCAGCCCTGCGGTGCCGGTTTACTTTGCAATCCTGCCTATGTCCAACCCCCGAACTTCGGAGTTTTCACATGGGAATTGCGTTGACCACATTTTCTGCACTGTCGAACCCGGTGCGCACACTGTCTCGCTGGCTTCAATCCACGCACCCGCTCCTCGCCTCTGCGAGCAGCGACTCCCCGCCGCCCCCCGCACCTCTCGGTGCGCGCTCCGGCCGCCCGGACGAAGCGATGACAGCAACGCCCCCCCGGCCGACGCCGCCTCCGGGATTCGGTACTACGCGCCCGGTACGCGGCAATTGGCCTTTCACCGTCAATCCTCCACTGCCCTCGGTGGAACATGGCACGCCCGCCCCTCGCGGCAGAGTTGCAGACCCGTCCCCTTCGGTCGGCCGTGGCGGGCACAACACGGGGCGGGTTCGAAGCAGAGGTAACTGCTTTGCCCACCCCACCGAGCAGGGCATCCGCTTTCAACGGGATGCTGGCCGGGTGGTGCTTGCTGGCCGAATGGCCGATGTGTGTGCGGAACTGGACCGAATGGCCGCGTGTGAAGCAGGCTTGCGCGCGCATTGAAGCCACCCGCCAACAGCACCGGGGCGACGCTGAAGACCTCTTGGACTTGACAAGCGAGCGCCCCCAACGCGGCGCCCTGGCGGCGCGCCGGGGGATCTGCTGACCTGCGTGTTTTGTTAAGGACTTTCGGTGCAGTTGGGGGCGACAGCCTTGGCGGAACAACCCCTTACTTTGAATTCTGCGCTGTCGGTAGCTGCGACGTGGCCGCGTGCAAGCCCAACTGAGGCCGGCTTGATGCCGAAGCGGGATATAGCGGCAGCCGAGTTGCCGCCCCCACAACCCACTTCTTTTGCCATGCAGACTCCCCCTCCAGGGGCACTCAACCGGCGCCTCCCGGTCACAAGCGGCAATCGCCGCCACGCTGTCGAGGCACAATGTCGGGATGAATATTGTGATTCTCGACGACTATCAGGATGCCGTCCGTAAGCTCCACTGCGCATCCCGGCTCGACGCGTACACCGCCAAGGTCTACACCAACACAGTCAAGGGATTGGGTCAGCTCTCCGTACGCCTTCGGGACGCGGACATCATCGTGCTGGTGCGTGAGCGCACGCACATCACCCGCCAACTCGTCGAGAAGCTGCCGCGTTTGAAACTCATTGCGCAAACCGGCAAGGTGGGCAGCCACATCGACGTGACCGCCTGCACGGAACGCGGCATTGCGGTCGCCGAGGGCATCGGCTCCCCGGTCGCGCCAGCCGAGTTGACATGGGCCCTTGTCATGGCGGCCATGCGCAGGCTGCCCCAGTACATCTCGAACCTCAAGCACGGGGCCTGGCAGCAATCCGGATTGAAGACCGCATCGATGCCGCCTAATTTCGGGCTGGGCAGTGTCTTGCGCGGCAAGACGCTGGGAATCTGGGGATACGGGCGCATCGGCCAGATGGTCGCAGGCTATGGCCGCGCATTTGGCATGAATGTGCGCATCTGGGGACGAGAGGCTTCGCGCGCCCAGGCATTGACGGACGGATACCAAGCCGCGACCACGCGTGAAGAATTCTTCGCGCAGTGCGATGTGATCTCCCTGCACTTGCGTCTGACCGACGAAACGCGCGGCATCGTGTCGCTGGAAGACCTGTCGTGCATGAAACCCACCTCTTTGCTGGTCAACACGTCCCGCGCTGAACTGATCGAACCCGATGCCTTGATTGCAGCTTTGAATCGGGGCCGCCCTGGCATGGCGGCAGTCGACGTCTTCGAGAGCGAACCGATTCTTCAGGGCCATGCGCTTTTGCGGCTCGAGAACTGCATTTGCACGCCCCATATCGGATATGTCGAGCAGGACAGTTACGAGCTCTATTTCGGCGCGGCGTTCGACAACGTGGTGAATTTCATCAAAGGCACGCCTACCAATATCGTGAATCCCGGGGCCTTGCAGGTGCGACGCTGAGGAGTTCCTTAAAAGTCGCCAGGGGAAGAGAAGAAGAAAATCAGGCTTGCCAACGGCCGCACACCCCGGCAGCATCACTCCAAACAAAAAAGGCTTCCTCACGGAAGCCTTTTTGCTGAAGGCACTGCAAGGTATTGAATCCTTGCAGCACCACCACTCCATTACAGAGGAGTCTTCTTGCCGTCCTTGTAGACGTACAGGGTGATGGCGGGGTTCTTCATTTCGCCATTGGGTTCAAAGGCGATCGTGGAGGTCACGCCCTTGAAGTTTGCCTTGGCCAGTTCAGGCGTGTAGACCTTGGGGTCCACCGAGTTGGCGCGCTTCATGGCGTCGACCAGCAGGAACGTGGCGTCATAGGTGTAGGGGCTGTACACCTGGAACTGGCCGGGGTACTTGGCATCGTACTTGGCCTTCCAGGCCGTGCCGCCAGGCATCTTGGCCAGCGAGGAGCCGCCTTCAGCGCAGACCACGTTTTCCAGCGTCTTGGCACCAGCAGCCAGCTTGGCGATTTCAGACGTGCAAACGCCGTCGCCGCCGAAGTACTTCACCTTGCCCATGCCCAGTTGTTCCATCTGGCGCAGCATCGGGCCAGCTTGGGGGTCCATGCCGCCGTAGAAAATCGCGTCGGGGTTCTTGGACTTGATGGCGGTCAGAATGGCCATGAAGTCAGTGGCCTTGTCGGTCGTGAATTGCTCATCCACCACCTTCATGCCCTTCTCGGCAGCGACCTTCTTGAACACGGCGGCGACGCCCTGGCCATAGGCAGTACGGTCATCCACGATGGCAACGGTCTTGAGCTTCAGCGTGTCAGCAGCGTAGAAAGCCAGACCGGCGCCCAGGGCGTTGTCGTTCGCAATGATGCGGAACGTGGTCTTGTAGCCAGGCTTGGTCAGGTTGGGGTTGGTGGCCGCGCCCGTCACGTGGGGGATACCGCAGTCGTTGTAGACCTTGGAAGCGGGGATCGTAGTACCGGAGTTGAGGTGGCCGACCACGCCAGCAACCTTGGCGTCGCACAGTTTCTGTGCAGCGGCAGTGCCCTGTTTCGGATCGGCAGCGTCATCTTCAGCGACCAGTTCGAACTTGACCTTCTTGCCACCGATGGTGACGCCTTGAGCGTTCAGCTCTTCAATGGCCATGCGGGCGCCATTTTCGTTGTCCTTGCCGTAGTGAGCTTGGGCGCCGGAAACCGGAGCCACGTGGCCGATCTTGACGATCTGCTCTTGTGCAGAGGCCATGCCGGCAACAGCCGCGATAGCAGCAACCACGGTCAGTTTCAACTTCAATTGCATATCAAATCTCCAGTAAAGATAAACGCTGAGAATCTTCTTGTGTCTCAACGCAGGCGAACATATCGCAATTTACGGGCCAGATCATTAGGGAACACGATAAAGCGCGAGAGAAACCACAGGGGAATACCCTGTCATCCCTTTGGCGCTGCAGGCGTACCGCTGGCCAGCTCGTCCGCCACCGCCTCGTACACAGCGTGCCGCACTACCGATTCAATTTCTTCGCGCAGTCGCGGCAGCACGGATCGTGTCTGTTCTTGCACCACAGTGGCGATCGCTTCGCGCAAACGTTGATCCAGCACAACGTCCACGCGCTGCATCACCCGATGGACCATGTGCTCCTCAATGCCCTCGGGCAGAGGGCGGGGCCAGGCCGCCAGCGGCGCTTTTGCGAGGGCAGCGGGAGGGACTTGGGCCGGCGTAGTCGGTGGTTTTTGGATGGCGGTGCTGGCCACGGCAGCAACGCGGGCCGGCACCGCAGCAGCAGTGGCCGGCACTGCCCCCGCCTGGCGCGGCATGATGGCAGCACCAGGGTGCGCGGCCTGCCGTTCCGGCAGAGGCGGACGCGCAACCACAGGGGTGGGCTGCGCAGCCGATGGCACGGGAGAAGCCCCCCCCGTGGGCCTGGATGGTGCGGCGCCGGGCGGCTGCACAGGAATGGAATCCGGCACACGCACCACTTCAGTGAGCGTCGGCACAAAGCGCGGAGGCGTTCTGGACGGAGGCAGGGCCATCGATTTATCCGCCTTTCAGCACGAGATCATGGCGCGTGATGGCATAGCCCCGCGCGGCATAGTGGCGCCAACGCTCGCGGGCCGCTCCTCGGTCGGCTTCATCCTGCGCGCTCACCACCTCCACCAGACGGCCAAAGCGGCCAAACCCATCGGGCACATCCGGCAACAGGTTCAGCAAGACCTCGTTGTGCGGCGCAGACCGTGGGTCGGCGGTCAGCAGCACCGGCGATGCGTGCACCAGTTCTTCATCCGCGTCGGCCAGGCAGTGGGCCACGAAATCCTGCGGCGCCACATTCCACAGCATGCGGTCCAGCAAAGCCAGCGTGTCTGGGTGGGCTGCGATCACCAGCCGGGCCCCGCTGCGCTGCACCTTGCGCGCGAAGCGGCACGCATAGGCCAGTTTGTCGGGCGCATTGAAATGAAACGCAACCTCGGTCATGGCGGACTCAGGCCGTCTTGGCGCGCGGCGATCGCTTGGAAACGGCAGGCTTGATCGCGGGAGACACCTTGGCTTGATCGAGCAGATAGTTCACCAGCAAACCCACGGGTCGGCCGGTGGCACCCTTGGCAGCGCCGCCCTTCCAGGCCGTGCCAGCAATATCCAGGTGTGCCCACGGCATGTCGCCCACGTACTTCTGCAAGAACTTCGCCGCGGTGATGGAGCCCCCCGCACGTCCCGCAACGTTGCCCATGTCCGCGAAGTTGCTCTTGAGACCATCTGCGTAGTCGTCGTCCAGGGGCATGCGCCAGCAGGGGTCCTGGGCAGATTCACCCGCCTGCTGCAAGGCAGCCGCAAGGTCGTCGTTGTTGGCAAACAGCCCGCTGCGCACCCCGCCCAGCGCAATCACGCAGGCACCGGTCAGCGTGGCGATATCCACCACGGCCGCGGGCTTGAAGCGCGCTGCGTAGGTCAGCGCGTCGCATAGCACCAGCCGTCCTTCGGCGTCGGTATTGAGGATCTCGATGGTCTGCCCGCTCATGCTGGTGACGACGTCTCCCGGCTTCACAGAGCGGCCGTCGGGCATGTTTTCACAAGCGGGGATGAGTCCGACGACATTGATCGCGGGCTGCAGTTCGCCCAGCGCGCGGAACGTACCCAGCACGCTGGCGGCGCCGCACATGTCGAACTTCATCTCGTCCATCTCCGGAGCGGGCTTGATGGAGATGCCGCCGGTATCGAAGGTAATGCCCTTGCCCACCAGCACAACAGGTGCCTTGTCCTTGGGGGCGCCGTTGTAGCGCAGCTCGATGAAGCGCAGGGGTTCTTCCGATCCGCGCGCCACCGCCAGGAAGGCGCCCATGCCCAAGCGGGCGACCTCCGCGGGGCCGTGGACCTTGCATTGAATCCGGGGCAGCTTGCCCAGCGTCTTGGCGGCAGCGGCCAGCAGGCTCGGAGTGGCGTGGTTGGCCGGGCGGTTGCCCCATTCGCGCGCAAACTCCACACCGGCCACCAATGCCACGCCGGCATCAAAATCAGCGCGCACCTCGGGCGCATCAGGCACCCCCACGATGCAACGGGTCAGGCTGCGTGCCTCGGCTTTGGTCTTGGTGGCGGTGTAGACATAGGTTGCCTCCGCCACGGCCTGTACCGCGGCGCTGGCGACAGCCGCCTGCACGGAGGCCGCTGCAAAGCACAACACTGCGCGCTTGGTTTGCGGTGCCTTGAGGGCGGCACCCACGGCCTGCAACGCCTGGCGCGTGGCGCGCGCAGAGCCGTCGCCCTGGCCCAACAGGACCACGCGGCGGGCAGCCACCGCGGGCACCTGGTACATCTGCAGGTGCTTGCCCGCCTTGGTCGTCAAATCCCCGTTCTTGAGCGCGTGCGCCGCCAAGGCAGACAACGCATCCTTGCCCGGCTTGAACCCATCGGGCAGCAGCACGATGAGCAGATCGCACTTCTCTGAAGCTGCCGCAGCAAGGTCAAGGGTCTTGAGATCAAAGTTCATAATCGGTGTTTTCCTTCGAGCCAATGTTATTCGATTCATCCATTCGCAAGGAGCTGGCGCGCAGCTTCGGCGCGACGCTGGTGGTGCTGGTGACCGTGGTCATGACCATGATGCTCATTCGCACCCTGGGCCAGGCGTCCAAGGGCAGCGTCAGCCCCTCCGATGTGATGCTGGTCATGGGTTTCACCGTGCTAGGCCAGTTGCCCACCATCCTGAGCCTGAGCCTGTTCATCGCGGTGGTTGGCACGCTCTCGCGCATGTACCGCGACAGCGAAATGGTCATCTGGTTTGCCAGCGGACGGGGCCTGGTGGCCCTGCTCAAGCCGCTGCTGCGCTTTGCATGGCCCGTCATGATCGTCATCGCCGTGTTGTCGCTCCTGGTTTGGCCCTGGGCCAATTCGCAGGTCCAGGAACTCAAGGTCCGCTATGAACAGCGCAGCGACATCGACCGGATCGCGCCGGGCGAGTTTCAGGAGTCTTCCAACGGCAGCCGTGTGTTCTTCATCGACAAGGACAGCCCGGACACCCAGGCTGGCAACAACATCTTCATCGCCGCGACCGATGGCCCCCGCGAGTCCGTGACCTCCGCGCGCAGCGCCCGGCTGGAAACGCGCGACGGGGAACGTATTGCACTGCTGAGCGACGGGCAACGGCTGGAGACCTCGCGCGACAAGCCAGGCGTCAAGATCAGCGAGTTCGTCGAGTACGGCACCCGCATCGGCTCGGCCCCTGCGGGCTCGGCAGAAGAGCTCTCTGTCAAGACCCGCGCCACGCATGAGCTCCTCATGCGCCCCCTGCCCGCCTACCGCGCCGAGCTCGGCTGGCGCATGGGGCTGGCACTGGCGGCCATCAATTTCGTGGTACTGGGCTTGGCCGTGGCCAGCGTCAACCCGCGCGCCGCACGCAGCACCAGCCTGGTGTTCGCGCTTTTTGCCTTTATCGTCTACTACAACCTGATGACCCTGGGCCAAAGCTGGGTGGGCGCAGGGCGCCTGGGCCTCGTGAGCTTCATGGTGCTGCTGCACGGGGGGATGCTGCTGATGTCGCTGCTGGTGCTGGCGGCCCGGCACAACCAGTGGAGCCTGCAGCGCCTGTGGCGCAATCTGCGGCTGGGAGGCACTGCATGAGAACCATCCGCCGCCTGATCCACCGCGAGGCCCTGCTGGCCGTCGCTTTTGTCACCGCCGGATTCCTGGCGTTGTTCTTCTTCTTCGACCTGGTCGATGAACTGCGCTGGGTGGGCCGCACCGGGGACGAGGGCTACCAGCTCTCGCACGCCCTCCTCTTCGTGGTGCTGAGCATTCCCAGCCACCTCTACGAGCTGTTGCCCATCACGGTACTCATCGGCACCATTTTCGTGATGGCGCGGCTGGCGCAGAGCTCCGAATTCACCATCATGCGCACCAGCGGCATGGGGCCCTGGCGAGCCTTGCGCACCATGGTGGCGCTGGGCAGCGTCTTCGTGCTGCTGACGTTTGCGGTGGGTGACTACATTGCCCCGCTGACCGACCGCACGGCCCAACT
>NZ_JALEGG010000066.1 GCF_022763525.1 Acidovorax sp. | reverse complement strand
TAGGCGCCAAACGAAGCTGGGGTGCGGCCCCAGCGAGGCTTGGCAACGCCGCGGATGGCCCTTGGGCATCGCAACCCGAAGGGAAGGCTTGCCGCGCCACGCCACTCGTCGTTGCATTCCCCGCCAAGGCCCCGGCCTTGGCGTCGTCACGCGTCTAGATTGGCGTGGCGCGGCAAGCCTTCGCACTGGCAAAATTAGTGTGAGCAGGCCCTAGCCCGCGCCCTGTTGCGCCGGCCGCGCGCGACCTGGGCCGAGCCCATCAGGGCATGCGGCCGGTGCGCAGCGCATGCGCCCACTCTGGGCGCCCGTTTCGCTCGGCCAGCTGGGCCATGGATACATGGTCGTATGGCACCCGGTGATGCGCCACCTGCCAGCCCTGCTCGGACCGCTCTGCGATGGCGTAGCTCGCGTCCGGCGTGCCGTTCTCGACCTGATGCGCCACCGGATGGTCGTCCCCATAGGCCTGCAGGCCCACGCTGCCGGGGTTGACCAGCCGGATGCCTGCGCCCAGGCGCACTTGGCGTGGCACATGGGTGTGGCCGCAGGCAATCAGCGGCGCATACTGGCCCGACAGGCGTTCGTCGATCTCGGCCGGGGTGGCTGCACGCACGGTGGATCCATCCAGCGTTTCGAGCAGGTATTCATGGTCGCTGCGCGGCGAGCCGTGGCACAGCAGGATGTCCTCGGCGAGGCGCAGGGTGTGGGTGAGGCTGCGCATCCATGCGAATTCCGCTTCTGACAGCTGCGAGTGCGCGTATTCGTCCGAGGGGCCGGCGCGCCCCGGACGCCGTTGCAGCACCTGTCGCTCGTGGTTGCCCGCCAGCGACAGCCAATCGGACGCCATGAGCCATTGCGCCGTCTCACGCGGCAGCAACGGGCCGGAGAGGTTGTCCCCCAGGTTGATCACCTGGTCCACGCCGCGGCGGCGAATGTCGGCGGCCACGGCTTCGAGCGCGGCCAGGTTGCCGTGGATATCCGAAACAAGGGCAATGCGCATGGGCGGTACTTTCAGCAGGGTGAGAGGGTGCCGCTCATGCTGCCCTGGCAGAGTTGCAGGCTGATGCGTGCGCGGTTGAACAGCAGGTCGCACAGCCACGCGTAGACCAGCGCGATGTACGCCAGTTGCGCCCAGCCTGCGTAGCTTCCGAACACGATGGTGTGCAGCCAATTCTGGCCCCACAGGTAGATGGCGCTGCTGGCCAGGGTAGCCACCAGCAGCGTTGCCGCCGCCGGTATCAGAGAAACCCCGTGGGCGCCCGCCGGCCCGCGCCAGGCTGCCACGCCCAGCAAGGCAAAGGCGAGCGCGTTGGCACCGCTGAAGATGCGCAGTTCGCGCAGCAGCTTGTCCACCGTGTCCAGGTAGGCGCTGCGGATCAAGGCGTCAAGCCGGGCCTGCATTTGCTGTGCCGACCCGATGCGCAGCTCCGTGCGCTCGCGATGGCGTTGGCGGCATTCGCACTCGGGAACACCCATCTCGGCGGCAATGGCCAGAATCCGTGCCGGCAGCCCGTCGGTCAGAGCCTTGCGGGCAGCCTCGATCTCCAGAGCCTTCTCCTGCATCGCAGCCCGCGCCTGGCCCTGCAGAAAGCGGCTGTTGAGCGCGTCGATCTTCTCGCCGGTGGTCTTCTCCAGCTGCACCCGGATCATCTCCCGCGCGGATTGCTCCACCCACGCGGGCTGAACCACGGAGACCGCCAGCAGCCCGCCAAACAAAGCGGTGCCTGCCAGGGCGACGGCAAGGATGACGGGGCGGAGCCAGGCGTTCATGGGTGGGTGAAGAGCAGTGATACGGACGCCATCATCTACCGTATGGGCGGGCTACAGCACGCAGTAGAACGTTTTTACGATCTTAGGCTCCGACCCTGCGGAATATGCACGAATTCGCCAACGTGCCTGCGGCGAAGCCTGGCCCACGCGTGAGGCGCCTCAACTACCGTCTGGCCAGGTGGTAGGCCACCAGCGCATTGGCATGGCCGTGGCCCAGGCCGTGTTCCGTTTTGAGAAGACCGACCAGCTCCATGTGCTTGCGTTCGCCAGCGTTGCGCAAGACCTCCAACCAGTGCTCGACGGGGTGGCCATACTTTTTTTCGATGGACGGAAAGTACGACGCGGGTCCCTTGGTTTTCTCAGATGACTCCATGGAAAAACTCCCAGTGAATTGAACGTGTCATGCCATCAAGCTGCGCAGAAGCGCTGCCGTGGCGCGGCGGAGCCTGCGCGGGCTCCTGAACATCACGACGTTCGAACCGGCCTGATTTCGACACGGGCCGGGCGCAGGGCGTTCAGCGAGGCGGTGCTACACGGACGCGGACGTGGCGCCCGCAGGCGGATTTGCCGGACCCGGCCTGCTGGGCCGCACGGCAAACAGCGCAATGGCTCCCACGATCTCCAGCACAAACATCCCGAACAGGTTGCCGACAGGAACCCCCCAGAAAGGAAGGGCCAGAAACCGCCCCACAGGCTGGGCCAGCACAAAAAGCGCCAGCAGGTCGCCGAAGAGGGGGTCATCGCTGCGGCGTGCGGCGACCACCGCCAGCACCGCCGTGGCTGCCCACACCCCCACATAGACCGCGAAGAGTTCGCTGTACCCGTTGGGGGCGTGCAATGTGTAGCCCAGGCCGTGGGCAAGACGATCCGGCAGCAGGGCCGCGCGCCCGGCGATGAGCAGGTAGACCAGGGCGGTGATGAGCTGAAGAAACTGGCGCGATCGGGTGCTGTGAATCATGGCGAAGCAGGGGCTTTGAGGCGACGCGATTGTCTGCATCGAAGGGCTGGATGTCGCCCCTCTCATCCCTGCAAGGATGGGGCCAGAACTGGCGGGCCGAACACGAATGAAGCCGTCTGGATGAGGCCCCGCTCCACAACATAGATGCAGACCAGCTCCATGCGGCCCGGCCCCTCGGGAAAGTCCCTGGAAACGTCTTCGTGATCGATGACCACAGCGCCCATGACCGTGCGCTTCACCAGTTTGGCGTGAAGTCTGGGCTCGGAAAAACGCGAAGCCGTCCGGGCCCGGATCTCCGCGTGTCCGGACGCCAGGAGTTTGCCCGGATGTTCGTACTGCCTGGCGTCGGCAGCGTATGTAGCCAGCCAGGCTTCCAGATCCTTGGCGTTGTAGGCGTCCAGCTGCCGCTGGACAACGATTTCGGGGGATGACCATTCAGGCATGGGATTGGGCTCGAGGCGGTGGCGGGTGGACGGTCGGTGTTGAACGTTTGGTGTGAACGGCAGGGGTGGCGTGCCATGTCTGGCGCCATGGAGTGCATCTCACACCGCAAAAATCTTCCCCGGATTCAGGATGTTCTTCGGATCCAGCGCCCGCTTGATCGACCGCATCATGTCCACCGCCCCAGCGCCGGTCTCGTCCAGCAGAAAGCCCATCTTGTGGATGCCCACGCCATGCTCGCCAGTGCAGGTGCCGCCCATGGACAGCGCGCGGGCCACCAGCTGATGGTTGAGCTGCTCGGCGCGCGTGCGCTCGTCGGCGTCGTTGGGGTCGATGAGGTAGCCGAAGTGGAAGTTGCCGTCGCCCACATGGCCGACAAGAAAGTAGGGGATGCCGCTGGCTTCGACCTCGTCCACCGATTCGAGCAGGCAATCGGCCAGGCGGCTGATGGGCACGCAGGTGTCGGTGCTGATGGCCCGGCAGCCGGGGCGGCTTTGGACGGCGGCGAAGTAGGCGTTGTGCCGCGCGGTCCACAGGCGGGTGCGCTCTTCGGGCGTGCTGGCCCATTCAAAAGCCTGGCCGCCGAACTCGCTGGCGATGTCCTGCACCGTCTCGGCCTGCTCTTTCACACTCCCCGGCGAGCCGTGGAATTCCATCAGCAGCATGGGTTCCTCGCGCAAGGTGAGCTTGCTGTGCGCGTTGACCATGCGCACCGTGTGGTGGTCGATGAGTTCCACGCGCGCAATCGGCACGCCCAGCTGAATGGTCTGGATCACCGTGTGCACGGCGGCCTCGATGCTCGGGAACGAGCAGATCGCGGCGCTCACGGCTTCGGGCAGCGGGTACAGGCGCACGGTGATCTCGGTCATGATGCCCAGCGTGCCTTCGCTGCCCACCAGCAGGCGTGTGAGGTCGTAGCCCGCGCTGCTCTTCTTGGCGCGCGTGCCGGTGCGGATGACCTCGCCGCTGGCCGTGACCACTTCCAGCGCCAGCACGTTCTCGCGCATGGTGCCGTAGCGCACGGCGTTGGTGCCGCTGGCGCGCGTGGCGGCCATGCCGCCAATGCTGGCGTCGGCACCGGGATCGATGGGGAAGAACAGGCCCGTGTCCTTGATCGCATCGTTGAGCTGCTTGCGCGTGATGCCGGGCTGCACCGTCACCGTGAGGTCCTCGGCATTCACGCTGAGCACCTGGTTCATGCGGCTCACGTCAATGCTGATGCCGCCTTGCACGGCCAGCAGGTGGCCTTCGAGCGACGAGCCTGCGCCATAGGGAATCACGGGCACCTCGTACTGGCTGGCCAGTTGGACCACGTCGGCCACGTCCTGCGTGCTTTCGGCAAACACCACGGCACTGGGCGGGGGCGCCTGCAGCGAGCCTTCGTCGCGGCCGTGCTGCTCGCGCACGGCCTGGGCGAGCGAGCACCGTGTGCCGAAGCGGGCCTGCAGCGCGTCGATGAGGGCCTGGGGCACATCGCGAAGCTTGATCTCGGGCAGCAGGTGGGCAGCGGCGGTGGGGGCGTTCATGGTGGTGTCTCCGGGGTAGGGCGGTCGGTGAAAAGGCATTCTAGGTTCGGCCCTGCAAAACTGCCGATGGCAGCAGGTGTTGGACCGCCGGCGCAGTGCGGTTATTTCGGCGCGTACACGGTTTCCTGGTGGGGAGGGCCTTGATTGGCGAGCAGCGCGCCGGGGTAGCTCGCGGTCTGTCGGCTCGCTACACTGATCCAGGTTCTTCCGTAGCTACTTTCAAGAGAGGGGGATTGCCATGGCCTCAGCCAATGTGGGAGATTGCCTGTCGGGTGCCTGGGGCACTTTCAAGAAGAACATCCTCACCCATGTGGTGTGCACCTTGCTGGTGATGGTGGTCGCCGGCATCAGCGCCGGCCTGCTGGTCGGGCCCATGGTGGTGGGCTACATGCGCCTGATCGAGCGCGAGTCGCGCGGCGAGGCGGTGCAGATTGGCGATGTCTTCCGGGGCTTTGATGACTTCGTGCCCGCCTTTGTGGCCGGGCTGATCAGTTCGCTGGTCGTGTCGCTGGGCTTCATGCTGTGCTTCATCCCCGGCCTGCTGGTCATGGCGCTGCCTCCCGTGGCGCTGTACCTTGTGGCCCGTGGCGAGCGCGATGGCGTGGCAGCCTTCAACCAGGCCTGGGGCATCGTCACGAAGAACCTGGGGTCGGCATTCTTGTGCTCGCTGGTCCTGGGCATCGTGGGCTCGCTGGGCTTCCTGCTGTGCTGGGTGGGCGCGTTGCTGACGCTGCCGTTGTCCACCATCGGCTCCTACTACATGGCGCGCCAGCTGGTGGGCGATGAACCGGTGGCGCTCCCTCCCCTCTGACCGCAGGCCCTTGATCCCTCCCGCGGGTCGGGCGCCTGCCTGGCGCCCGCTGGAGCGGGAGGCGCGGGGGCTCAGGCTGGCACTGGGCCTGGGCTGGCCGCTGGCCATGGCGGCCACTCCGTGGTGGCTGGGGCAGGGCGGCCTGGGCCTGGGGTGCGCGTTTCGCGCGCTGACGGGGCTGCCCTGTCCGTTGTGCGGGGGCACGCATGCGTGCGCAGCCCTGGTTCAGGGCGACCTGGGCGCAGCCTGGGCCGCCAATCCGGGAGCGCTGGCCCTGTTGGTGTGGTTGGCGTTGCTGGCCGGCCAGGCGGTGGTCGAAGGCGTCCGCGGCCACCGCCGCGTGGCCCGCTGGCCGTGGTGGCACCCAGCGGTGCTCGCGGCCCTGGTCGCCGGGCTGGGGGTGTCCTGGGCCGTGCGCCTGGCGGGGATGCCGTAGCCCCGCCGAGCCCGCGCTTTCTTACTACTTACTACCTTTCTTTCTCCCGGCGGTGCATGCACCGCAGCGTGCGCACCACTTGGAGGCAAGGCGGCGCGCCAGCGGGGCGCTGGAATACGCGGTGCACAGCGTTCGTGCTCCAGGCTGGTGCATCCGTCTTGTATACCAGTTGGCACGGAACCTGCGATACCGCAGGCAATGACCACCGCCACCGAGATCAGCAACCGCATCATCGAAGCCGTGATGGCGCAAAAGCTCGCCCCGGGCTCCCGCCTGGGCGAGCAGCAGCTGGCCATGCTGTTTGACTGCAGCCGCACCATCGTGCGCGAGGCGCTCACGCGGCTGGCCACGCGCGGCATCGTCACCGTGAGCGCGCGGCGCGGCTGGTATGTGATCGAGCCCTCGCAGGACGAAGCGCGCGAGGCTTTCGAGGCGCGCCGCGTCATCGAGCTGGGCTTGCTGCACCAGCTCAAGTCGGTGGACAAGGCGGCCGTGCGCCAGCTCAAGGCCCACCTGCAGCGCGAAAAGGCCGCGCTGGCCGGCAGCGACGTGGGCGCGCGCAGCTTCTTGCTGGGCGACTTCCACGTGTGCCTGGCCGAATGCCTGGGCAACAGCCTGCTGGCCGACACGCTGCGCGATTTCACCGCGCGCACCACCTTGATCGCCATGCTCTACCAGTCGTCGCACGACGCAGCGCAAAGCTGCGAAGACCACGTGCGCATCGTCGAGGCGCTGGAGGCCGGCGACATCGCCCGCGCCGAAGCGCTGATGTCCGAGCACATCGGCACCGTGCAATCGGCCCTGCGCCTGCAGGCTAGCAGCGACCCGCTGGCCGGGCTGCGCGACGCCCTGGCGCCGGTGCGCAAGAGCCCGGCCCCACCTGCCAAGGCGACCACAGCGCCCAAGGCCCGGCCCCGCAAAAGTACCGCTTCCTCTGCGTCCGCCAAAGACACCCCCACCGACCCGTCCCCCTACCTAGGAGCCTTGCTATGACCACCCACCGCGCACTGTCTTCCACCCGCCGCCTGACCCTGGGCGTGCTTGCCGCCGCCGGCCTGTCCGCTGCCCTGATGGCGCCCGCCGCCCACGCGCAGAACGCGCTGGACAACATCCTCAAGGCCAAGGAAATCAAGATCGCCATCCCCACCGACTACCCGCCCTATGGCTTTGTCGGCACCGATCTCAAGCCCCAGGGCCTGGACGTGGAAATGGCCCAGTACATCGGCACCAAGCTGGGCGTGAAGGTGGAACTGATCCCCGTGACCAGCGCCAACCGCATCCCCTACCTGCAGACGCAGAAGGCGGACCTCGTGATCTCCACCCTGGGCAAGAACCCTGAGCGCGAGAAGGTCATCGATTTCACGGCCGCCTATGCGCCGTTCTTCCAGGCCGTGTTCGCCAGCAAGAGCCTGAACATCAAGAGCTTTGCGGACCTGGCGGGCAAGAGCGTGGCCGTGACGCGTGGCGCGATGGAAGACCAGGAACTGGCCAAGGTGGCGCCCCCCGGCGTGGACGTGAAGCGCTTTGAAGACCACGCGGCCAGCATCTCCGCCTTTGTGTCGGGCCAGACGCAAGCCATCGCCACCAGCGCCTCCACCGCCGGCACCATCATGGTCAAGAACCCCAACCTGCAGACCGAATACAAGCTGCTGCTCAAGGACAGCCCCAACTTCATCGGCGTGGCCAAGGGCGAGGACAAGCTGCGCGAAAAGGTGAACGCCATCATTGCCGACGCCAAGAAAGCGGGCGACCTCGACAAGATGTCCAGCAAGTGGCTGGGCCGGCCGGCGGGCGAGTTGCCGCTGTAAACAGAGAGCGTTCCAACGCCCTCACCGCCCTCGGGCCGAGCTTGTGAAGCAACCCCATGCTGATCCAACTTGATTTCTCCGCCGTGCTGGCCGCGTGGCCGCTGCTGTTGCGCGGCCTGGCCTGGACGATCGGGCTCACCATCGTTGGCACGGTGCTGGGCCTGCTGCTGGGCACGGCCTGCGCCTGGGCGCGCGCGCGCAACCTGGGCCACCGGCCGGTGGTGCTGCGCTGGGGCGTGGCCGGCTATGTGGAGCTCGTGCGCAACACGCCGTTCATCGTGCAGCTGTTCTTCATCTTCTTCGGGCTGCCGGCCCTCGGGCTCAAGCTCACGCCCGAGGTCGCGTCGGTGCTGGCCATGGTGATCAACCTGGGTGCGTACTCGGCCGAGATCGTCCGCGCTGGCATCGAAGCCACGCCGCGCGGGCAGATCGAGGCCGCGCAGAGCCTGGCGCTCACGCCGGGACAGACCTTCCGCCGCGTGGTGCTGCCGCCAGCGTTGCTCAAGGTGTGGCCCGCGATGGTGAGCCAGATCATCATCGTGATGCTGGGCTCGGCCGTGTGCGGGCAGATCTCCACGCCTGAGCTGAGCTACGCCGCCAACCTCATTTCCAGCAACACCTTCCGCGCGTTCGAGGCCTTCATCCTCGCCACGGCGGTGTACCTGCTGCTGTCCATCGCCACCCGCCGTCTGCTGATGTGGGTGGGGGCGCGGTTCCTCATCGGAAGGTAAGCCATGGTGGAATTTTCCCTGTGGGACATCCTGCGCAACCTGCTGTTGGCGGCGCGCTGGACGGTCTCCCTTTCCCTCATCGCCTTCATCGGCGGTGGCCTGGTGGGCCTGGTGCTGCTGGTGTTGCGCCTGTCCAAGCTGCGCGGCGTGGACCGCGCCGTGGGCGCCTACGTGCAGGTGTTCCAGGGCACGCCGCTGCTCATGCAGCTCTTCCTGGCCTACTTCGGCATCGCGCTGTTCGGCATCAAGACATCGCCCTGGACGGCCGCGGCCGTGGCGCTCACGCTGTACACCAGCGCCTACCTCACGGAGATCTGGCGCGGCTGCGTGGCATCCATCCCCAAGGGCCAGTGGGAGGCTGCGCAAAGCCTGGCCCTGAGCTTTTACGAACAGCTGCGCCACGTGGTGCTGCCGCAGGCGCTGCGCATTGCCGTGCCGCCCACGGTGGGCTTCCTGGTGCAGGTCATCAAGGGCACGGCGCTGGCCTCGGTGATTGGCTTTGTGGAGCTGACCAAGGCGGGCAGCATGATCTCCAACGCCACCTACCAGCCCTTCCTGGTGTATGCCTGCGTGGCCCTGCTGTACTTTGTGTTGTGCTTCCCGGTGAGCCTGGCGGCGCAGTCCCTTGAAAGGAAACTCCATGGCCCTCGCCGCTGAACATCCTGTTGCCACCGGTCCCGCTCACGACGGCATCGTGGTGGAGGGTCCGCCCATCGTGGACATCACGGCCCTGCGCAAGTCGTATGGCACGAATGAAGTGCTCAAGGGCATCGATCTCAAGGTGCGCAAGGGCGAGGTGATCGCCATCATTGGCAAGAGCGGCTCGGGCAAGAGCACGCTGCTGCGCTGCGTGAACGGGCTGGAGGTGTTTCAGGAAGGCGCTTTGAGCGTGAACGGCAAGAAGCTGCTGCACGACAGCCCCACGGCCATGCGCGAACTGCGCCAGCAGGTGGGCATGATTTTTCAAAGCTTCAACCTGTTTCCGCACCTCAGCGTGGGCCGCAACATCATGCTCGCGCCCACGCTGGTCAAGGCCCGCAGCGCGCAGGACGCCGAGGCCCAGGCGCGCCGGCTGCTCGCGCGCGTGGGCCTGGCCGAGAAGTTCGATGCCATGCCCGACCAGCTCTCGGGCGGCCAGCAGCAGCGCGTGGCGATTGCGCGCGCGCTGGCCATGGAGCCGCAGGTGCTGCTGTGCGATGAGATCACCTCGGCGCTGGACCCCGAACTCGTGGGCGAGGTGCTGCGCGTGGTCGAGTCGCTGGCGCAGGAGGGCATGACGCTGATGATGGTCACGCACGAGATGGCGTTTGCCCGCAAGGTGAGCGACCGCGTGATCTTCATGCATCAGGGCCGGGTGCACGAAACGGGCACGCCCGCCCAGCTGTTCGGCAGCCCCCAGACGCCGGAGCTACAGCAGTTCCTGTCGTCGCTGCACGATTGAGCGCAGCACGCGCGCGCAATCAGTGCGGCTAACAAAACTCTTCTGGCATCGTCGCTGCGTCTTGTCGTTCTGGCCGTACTGTCCGCGACGCAGCGCCTAGCCAGAACGCTTCGCTGAGTTTTGTTAGCCGCACTAAAAGCCCGCGTGCGCCTGGATTTCTCCAGGGCAAGCGGGCCCGCAAGCCCCAATGGCTTGCTACTTCAAGGGGCTGCCCGGCGGTGGCTTGGCGCTCGCCGCGGGCGCCACTCACTTTTGCATCAGGACTGCATCAGGAGAGAAGGCCTTTCTCAAACTCGGTGGGGGAAAGCGAGCCGTTCCCGTCGGTGTCGAGCTGCTTGAATCGCTGGCTGATGGCGGGTAGCTGCGTGGCTTCCTTTTCGCTCAGTTGGCCGTCCTTGTCGGCGTCCGCGCGGTTGAAGGCCGTGGTGGCGGCCTTGGAGGGAGTTCCGGTACCAGGGCCGTACGAATGGGAGGCGTCCCCGGCCGGGGCGGTCTTGCTGGACGGCGCGGGCTGGGGGGCGGAGGTCTGTGCCTGCAATGCCGCGCCACCCAGGGACAGGGCGGCAAACAGCATCACGCTGCGCGTGTCGAACGGGTAGATGCGTCGTTGTTGCGGTGCTTTCATGGAAGCAGGGCTCCTGTGAAGTTGAACAGGGCTCCATTCCATCGCAGACGCACGGCGGGGGCCAGCACTCTTGCCTGCTGTTGCTCGGCCCAACATTTGCCTGCGCGGCGTAACCTCTATCCGGGGTTTTGTAGAGCAATGTCGCGGACATGTAGGCGAATGTAGAAACTGCTTCCGGTCCTACCAGCAATGCCCGCCCACAGCGGCGAGCGCCCCCGCCCGGAGACGACCGGCACGGCCTGGGATGTCCTACATGCGCGCTGAGATCGCACTTCAAGAATGGTCCTCCTGAGTCCTCTCCCGAGAGGGCTTTTTCATCTTGACCATCCCTTTTTTTGATCGAAGGAGTTCTTATGCAAAAGCAAAGCATCGTCGCCACCCTGGCCGCGCTGGCCTGCACCGCTGCACTGGCCCAGGCGCCTGCCGGCAACAGCCCACGTCCGCCTTCGGAAGTGAACCCAGCAGCCTCCGGCGGCCCCGCCGCCACCCAGGCGCAGAACAAGGCCGACCAGCGCAGCAGCCACAGTGCCGCGGCCCCCATGGACCCCGTCAAGGGCGACGGCCGAAGCGCCACAGCGCCCGCCGAGATCAACCCCAACGCATCGGGCGGCAAGGCCGCTGCCCAGGCCGACGCACGCGTGAACCGCCGGCTGATGGACACCAACCGTGACGGCATGGTGTCGGCCGAGGAGCGGGACACCTACCAAGCCCAGGCGTGGAACCACCCCCAGCCCGCCAATACAGGCGATTCCACGGCAGATCTCGACAAGTTGAACCGCACGCCGCAAATCCACTGATTTGCGAGACTGAAACGGTCCGAAAGGCCTCTGGGCGCATTGCGTGCCCAGGGGCCTTTTTTTTGTGATGTGGCGGCGTGCCGGAAAATGCATCCATCCCGACGCGGCAGGGTACACCCCGGATGTGGGCGCCTGCCCTTCGCGTCTTCCTACTCTGAAACTCTCCAAGGCACCCATGGGCAACCGACTCACGCAGATCGCCACGCGCACCGGCGACGCCGGCACCACCGGCCTGGGCAACAATCAACGCGTTTCCAAGAACAGCTTGCGCATCCACGCGCTGGGGGACGTGGACGAGCTGAACTCGCACATCGGCCTGCTGTTGTGCGAGCCCCTGCCGGACGAAGTGCGCGCATTGCTGGTGGAGGTGCAGCACCAGCTGTTCAACCTGGGCGGAGAGCTGTCGATCCCCGGCTTCGAGCTCCTCAAGCCCGAGGCCGTGCTGGCGCTGGATGAGGCGCTGGCGCACCACAACGCTGCGTTGCCACGGCTGCAGGAGTTCATCCTGCCCGCGGGCACGCGCGCTGCCGCGCAAGCCCACGTCTGCCGCACCGTGGCCCGCCGCGCCGAGCGCGCCGTGGTGGCCCTGGGTAATGAAGAAGCCCTCAACGACGCCCCGCGCCAATACCTCAACCGCCTGTCCGACCTGATGTTCGTCCTGGCCCGCGTGCTCAACCGCATGGATGGCGGCGACGACGTGTACTGGAAAAGCGAGCGCCTGGCGCAGCAGAATGCTACTGAATAGATAGCTGGTTGCGCTTGCCCACCCAGCGCTGGCGGCCGATTTGTCTCATATCTCGCCGCGTGCGATGAGCGGCTGGCGACCAGCACCGAGCGGTAAGTGCCTCAGGGGGATGACCTCTACCGGGGCGCCAGGATCGCCATGGTGAGTCGCGACACGCACGTCAGCTCCCCCGTTTCGTTGTGCAGATCGATGTGCCACACGTGCGTGGTGCGCCCGATGTGCACGGGCCGCGCCGTGCCGGTCACCCAGCCGCTGGTGGCCGAGCGCAGGTGGTTGGCGTTGATGTCCAGGCCCACGGCGCGGTAGCCCTCGGGCAGGGTGTAGTAGGCGCCGGTGGAGCCCAGCGACTCGGCCAGCACCACGCTCACGCCGCCGTGCAGCAGGCCAAAGGGCTGCACGGTGCGGTGGTCCACGGGCACCCGCGCGCGCAGAAAATCGTCGCCCACCTCGACAAACTCGATGCCCAGGTGCTCTACGGCGGTGTTGCGGTTGGCGGCCTTCAGCAGGTCCAGGTCGATGGGTTTCTTCCAGATGGGCATGGTGGTGTCAGGGGAGAACGGTGCCAAGGGAGGTGCAAGCCGCTGATTGTGCCTATGCGAGGCGGCGGGGCAGCGGCCGAGGGGGCTGGCGTTTCGCCGCAACGAACGGCAAAACTGCTGCGGCTACCAGGGCCGGCCGATGGCAAAGCGCACGGGTTGCCGCACGGTCTCCATCTCTTCGTACAGATCGGCCTGCAGTTCGCCGCGCGAGAGCGCGGTGTCGAAATTCCAGGTTTGCTGGAACTCGTTGTTCATGCGTCCCCAGCCACCCCGTTCGGCACGCACGACCTGGCCGGACGGTAGCTTGAAGGACAGTGTCTTGATGCGCTGCAGCGTGTCGTTGCCCAGGAACTGGACGCTCTTGCCGTCTACATTGAACTGCTTGATTTCCACGCCGCCGAGCTTGACGGGGCCGGGCTTGTCGGGATCGAACGCCTGGGCTGCCTTCTTGGTGCGCTTGGCCACGCTGAGCGGAACGGTGCCCTCGAAGATCAGGCCGGTCACCGTCCTGTCGGGCAGCCGGTTCAGGGACAGGCTGAAGCTGCGTGCGCGGGCATCTGCCGAAAACTTGGGGAATCCGCCAACCTCGGCCTGGCCCAGGCTCTGCGTGGACTTGTCAGGGAACACCGCCGTGACGCGCACGTCACCCTTGTCGAAGAATGAGTTTGTGTAGTCAGTGAACAGACCGGCGCGGGTGGTGGCCACGGCGGTGATCTCCACCTTTTCCATGCCACCGAGAACGCCAAAGGCCACCAGGTTCTTGTCGCGCCCCGGGGGTGGCTCGATGAACGTGACGCCCATGACCTTCACGTCGATGTCGCCTTGCGCGGGGGCTTGCGCATGCACGGCAGGGGCACCCGCCAACAGGGCGGCAGCGGCGATCAGGGGCAGGGTCAGCGCGGGTGATTTCATCCAGGGGCTCGCAGAGGTCGGTGGTGATGCCCTGGCGCAGTTGCATCCGGGGCTGAACAATGGGGCGCCGAAGCACTGACAAAGAAAGGCCGACCACCGCGGCGGGCGTGGGGTCGCAGAACGTTCGGCGTGCGCATTCTGCCGTACTCGGCGGAGGCAGCACGTCCCGCGCGATGCGCCTTGCCCTGGAGGGCGCCGCGCTAGCCGACGAATTTGCCGTTGGCCCCCATCACACCCAGATCCAGGAAGCGCGAGCCCACATAGGGTGCACCGCCCGCATAGTCGATCGACAAGCCGCCCAGGTCGCTGCTGCGGATGCTGGCCAGCGCATTGCGCAGCTTGGCGCGGGTGAGGTCGCGGCCGGCGCGCTCCAGGCCTTCGGTCAGCACGCGGGCGTTCACGTAGCCTTCGAAGCTGCGGGCCGAGAATTCCTGATAACCCATGGCGCGCATGGCTTTTTGATAGTCGCGCACCACGGCCACGCTGGTACGGCCGGCGTCGGGCAGCACCATCGACAGCGCAATGCCCGAGGCCTTGCCGCCGAGCTGGCGAAGGTTGTCACCCGAGAGCGCCACGCTGGTGGCGGCCAGCGGTGTGCTGGGCGAGACTTTCTTGAATTCGCTCACCAGGTTGGCGGAGATGTCGCCCGCCGTACCCAGCAGCACGGCGTCCGGCTTGGCGGCCACGGCCTTGCCCACCACCTCGGCGATCTGGGCGGTCTGAACGCCCTGGGCGGCCAGCTTGAACGCCTTGGGCGCGGGCTGCTTCGCGGCCGCCATGGCCTGGTTCACGTCGGCCAGAAACTCGCGGCCGAACGCCGTGTCCTGGTAAACGATGGCCAGATCGGTGATGCCCATGGACACCAGCTTCTGGGCGAGGCGCTGGGCCTCATCGGTGTAGCTGGCGCGCACGTGGAACACCGAGCGGTATTCGGCCTTGCGCAGCGAAGTGGCGCCGCTTTGCGGGGCCACATAGGGGATCTGCGCTTCGTCCACCAGCGGCAGGATGCGCTGGTTGTTGGCCGTGCCCATGCAGGAGATCAGCGAGACCACGTTGGCGTCGGCAATCAGCTTGCGCACGTTCTCTTCCGAGCGCACGGCGTCGTAGCCGTCGTCCAGCGCCAGCAGCTTGATCTCGCGGCCGTGGATGCCCTTGGCATTCGCCTGTGCAAAACCGGCGTCCAGCCCTTGCTTCAGTTCCTTGCCCAGGCTGGCCAGCGCGCCCGTCGTGCCCAGGGAGCAGCCTATGGTCACGCTCTTGGCGTCCATGGGGTCTTGCACGCCCACGGCGCGCGACGCGGGGGACAGCAGCAGGCCCGTGCCAGCTGCAACGAGGGATTGGGTGAATTGGCGGCGTTGCATGGATGAATGGATGGAAAAGAAAAATGAAGGCAGCAGAAACGCAAACAGCCCCCGTGGGGGCTGGCGTACAGGGGTGAAACCCCGGGTAAACCCTGATCTTACCAATTGGTAAAAATCGGGGCAAACGGTATCCAGGCACCGCGTGGGGTTGGCGTGCCAGCCCCTTCCGCAGTGCGCTCAGGCGCCGGGGCTTTGCCGCATCGAGCCGGTCTCCACATACCGCTGGTGCCACGACAGCGCTTCGCTGAGCACGTGCGGCGTGTGCTGCCCCACGGCGGTCTTGCGAGCGCGGGCCAGGTAGTCGCGCAGGGCGGGGCGGAAGTCCGGGTGCGCGCAGTGCTCGATGATGAGCTCGGCCCGCTGCGTGGGCGAGTGGCCGCGCAGGTCGGCCAGGCCCTGCTCGGTGACGAGGATCTGCACGTCGTGCTCGGTGTGGTCCACGTGCGAGACCATGGGCACGATGCACGAGATGCTGCCGTTCTTGGCCAGCGACGGCGTCATGAAGATCGACAGGTACGCGTTGCGCGCAAAGTCGCCCGAGCCGCCGATGCCGTTCATGATGGCCGAGCCCATGATGTGCGTGCTGTTCACGTTGCCGTAGATGTCGGCCTCGATCATTCCGTTCATTGCAATCAGGCCCATGCGACGGATCAGTTCGGGGTGGTTGCTGATCTCCTGCGGGCGCAGCACGATGCGCTCTTTGTAGAAGTCGATGCGCTCGTTGAACTCCTGCATCGCCGTGGGGCTGAGCGACAGCGCCGTGGCCGAGGCGCTGGCCAGCGTGCCCGAGCGCAGCATGTCCAGCATGCCGTCCTGCAGCACCTCGGTGTAGGCCGTGAGGTTCTCGAACGGGCCGTTGTTCAGCCCCGCCAGCACCGCATTGGCAATGTTGCCCACGCCCGATTGCAGCGGCAGCAGGTCCTTGGGCAGGCGGCCCTTCTTCACCTCGTGCTGCAGAAACTCGATGATGTGGCCCGCGATGCGGTTGGAGGTCTCATCGGGCGCGGCGTACACGCTGTTGCGGTCGGGCTGGTCGGTCATCACCACGGCAATCACCTTGGACGGGTCGCAGCGCAGGTACGGCTCGCCAATGCGCTCGTCGGGCCGCGTCATCGGGATGGGCTTGCGATGCGGCGGCACGTCGGTGCCGTAGTAGATGTCGTGCATGCCTTCCAGCCCGGAGTGGTGCCAGGTGTTCACCTCCAGGATCACCTTGTCGGCCTGGTCCAGCCAGGTCTTGTTGTTGCCCACCGAGGACGCGGGGATCAGCCGCCCATCGGGCAGCACGCCCGCCACTTCCACCACGGCCACATCGAGCTTGCCCAGGAAGCCGAACCACACGAACTGCGCCACGTGCGAGAGGTGAATGTCCACATACTGCATGTGCCCCGCATTGATCTGGCGGCGCACCGTGGGGTCGGACTGGTAGGGCAGGCGCATCTCGATGCCGTCCACCTGGGCCAGTGCACCGTCGAGCTCCGGGGCCGTGGAGGCGCCCGTCCACAGGCCGATGCGAAAGCCCTTGCCCTGCGCGTTCAGGCTTTCAATGCGGCGGGCCAGCGCGCCCGGTACGGCCTTGGGGTAGCCCGCACCCGTGAAGCCGCTCATGCCCACATGGGCCCCGGCGGGGATCAGCGCGGCCGCCTCGTCGGCGGACATGGTGCGGGAGAGAAAGTCGGGGTAAAGCACCCGATCGGCCAGTGACATGTGAATAGCTCCGCTCAAGGGGGTGAGGCTGCCGCTGTGGTGGCCGGCCTCGGCAAAAACCAACGATGGTAGAGGCCGTTGCTTACAAATACCGGGTTTACCCTTACATGGCTTGGTTCCCAACCGCCCGAGTCCGCAGATGCACGCGGCGCGGTGATTCGTGCAGGGGATCTCTGGCCTTGCCTTAGCATGGGGCCTCCACCAGCCCCCGCCGCATTGCCCCCGCGCCATGTCCCTTTCTCCGCCTTGCCCATCCTGCCGCCAACCCATGGAGGCGCACCAATTTGCCAGCAACCTGGGCCACACGCTGGAGCTGGACATCTGCTTCGCCTGCCAGGGCCTGTGGTTCGACAGCAAGGAGAACCTCAAGCTCACGCCCGCCTCAGTGGTCGAGCTGTTCCGCCTGCTGCACGAGCACCGCGCGGACCAGCACCGCCCCCTGCACGAGCCCATGGCCTGCCCGCGCTGCAGTACCTCGCTGGCCAAGGGATTCGACGTGGTGCGCAGCGGCCGCTACATGGTCTACCGGTGCGCGCGCCAGCATGGCCGCTTCAGCAGCTTCTCGTCCTTCATGATCGAGAAAGGCTTTGTGCGCCACATGACGCGGCCCGAAATCGACGACCTGGCCAAACGCGTCGGCGCCATCTACTGCACCAGTTGCGGCGCCCCTGTCGATATCCGCAAGGACCACGCCTGCCCCTACTGCCGCGCTGCGTTCTCGCTGATCGACCCCGAGGCCGTGGTCCGCGCCATGGAGGGCTACGCCCAGGCCGGCGCCCGCGCCAAGGCCCACGCGCAGCACGCCACGCCCGTAGACATCGGCGACGCCCTGGTGGCCCTGGAGCGCGACCGGACCCGTGCCGAGCGGGAGCGGCAGAAGCAGGCGTTCAGCGGGCTGAATAACCCGCAGGAGGCCTCATTCACCGGGGATTTGATTGCGGCGGGGGTGGCGTTGATCTGGGCGGCGATCAAGGAATAGCGGTAGGGGCCCTTCCGGCATCTCGCGTCTGTGGCTTCCACATGGTTGATTCGCCGTCTTCGAACATGAACTGACCGTTCGGGCTGAGCTTGTCGGAACCTTGCGCGGCGCTTCGGCTGTACTCGGCGCACGGTTCAAGCTTCTGACGCCAGATCAATAGAAGCAAGCATCCAGGCTGACGGCAGCGTGCTGGCTCGACAGCTAAAGCGCCGTGAACCATTTGTCACAATGAGTTCGCCGCCTTGTGGCTAGCATCGCGCCGCAATAAGAACAGTAACAACTCTGCATCGGCAAGAGAGGTCGATCGGCGCGAAATCGGCGCAGACCGCCATGCACGATGAGAGGGGAGGGATCTCAATGCGCAAGAGACGGATAACACGCGGTGCATCGGCCGCGCGCGGCTTATCGGCCGGGCCCGCTGCAGGGGCTCGCGGAAACGGCCTGCGGACTGGCTTGGTTAGAAGGGTTGGTGCAGGGCTCGGGGCCGCTGGCCAACACAGCCGGCACCCCGTCGGCAATATCGCAACGCAAAGCCCAATGCGAAGTTGCACGGCACGGCTCGCAATTGCGAAGCAGGTATACCACCTGGGACCGCTTGAGCGGCGAACGCAATTGGAAACGAGATAGGCCATTTACAGCTAGTCCCTGCATAAAGGGATTCGAACCGCTGCAATAGCAACAAACGACTAGTGCGAATAGGCTGCAGATTAGCAGGGCTAGAGCAGGAGATGGCCTCGCTGGTCACTCTTCTAGCTGCGCTTCTTAGATCTCTGTGCCTGTCTGCGTTTTCGGATTGCCCGGATGGGGTGTGATAGAAGAGTTTAAAAGGGGGGAGAGAATATGAAAATTTATTGGATTAAGGTTTTAGCTGTATGTGCCATGTTTTTTTCAAGTTGCGCGTACGCTCAATGGGAGTTTCAGAAGTTCTGCGTTGAAGCTGCGCCAGATGCAGGCGCTCATTGCAAGCTGCAGCCAGATACGTTCACGCCATGGGTGTATGGCACCGGATATGGCGGCACGCATCCCACGGCTGCCGCCTCCGCTGAGGCTACGGTTAATTTCCTTGGATACTTATCCAATCCGTCTGTTTGCGATTTTTCTTATTGGCTCGGTGAGGAAGAGGTAGTGCAAAGAGATGGATTTATTCACTCTCAAGAGCCTGTTCGAACAACCATTAAGGTTTATATTAGATCCGGCGGTAAGAATCAAAAAGGACAGTGTGTAGATGTTAAAACTGGGTACATAATGATGTATCCGGGTAGGGCAGCAAAATGTATCGCTCCTGCCGACTATGCAGAATTAAGGCTTAATTCCGCTGGCGCCAGCACTGGCGCCTGTTTCACTAGGGTTACTGATGTTCCAGTAGCGTGTGATGCCTGTCCTGCCAAGCTGCTCAAAGGCAACCCCATCCAAGTTGCGTCGCAAGAAAAAGTAGAGATCGAGCGCGATATTCTAATCAATGGCGCAATGCCTATGGAGTTTCGGCGGACCTATAGGAGCTATCGTGCCCGGGATAAAAATCATTGGTTTAATAACTATTTCAAGGTGACCGATTATGCTGTTTTAGGGGAGGGCTGGGTCCACAACTACGACATACGATTGGCGGTTAAAAGGGTTTCTCGCGAGGATCTCGGCATTCTTGATCTCGTGCGCATTCAAGCAGGGGATGGAAGCTTTCATTACTTCCATCGCCGCGGCAATAGTTCGGTTTATACGTCTCGCCATCCCTCGCATCAACTCATCGAATTGGCTAACGAGTGGATATTCGACGATGGCCAGAATGAGGTGCGCTATGTTTTTGAGAAAGACGGTAAGCTCAGAGAGCAAATTCTGCGTAACGGTTGGCGTATCAGCTATTTGTATGTGCCAGGAACTTCGCAGTTGGATAAGGTTTGGAATACCTTTGGCCAGGGATTTAAATTTCAGTACGGGGGAGGAAAAATCACTCGCGTTCAACCTATTAATTCTCCTCTCGATGAGGGTGTTGAATTTCAGTACGCAGATTCTTTGATGATTGGTGTTTCGCAATCTGCGGGAGCTCGGCAATATCTATATGCCGAATTCACAGGTGGCGCTCCTTTGTTGGTTGGAGTTGTTGATGAGTATGGCACGCGCTATGCCACGTATACTTATGACAGCCAGGCCAGGGCATTGAGCACAGAGAGGGCGGGAGGAGTATTCAAATACACTGTTCCTTCAGCAGGCTCGGCGATAGACCCGCTGGGTACATCAAGAAATTACGGTTTCCAGAGATTTGGTCATGAATTGGTTTACAGGGGTGTATCCAAAGTCTCGGAATTTCCAGGTGATTTGCCTATCTCGGGAGGGGCGATCCAGTCAGACGGACTGGTGCGCTCGTACCGGGACTATCTGTATACCGACACGACTATTAGTTGGGATGTGCAGCGCCGCCTACCAGTCTTTATTACTCGGGCGGCCGGCACGGATTTGGCTCAAAACACTGCCATTCTTTGGTCTTCTCAGTGGCGCCTTCCTGCCGAGGTCACAGAACCCGGCCGCACCACCACCTACACCTACGACAGCGTCGGCAACCGCCTGAGCCAGACCATCGCGGACACGACAGCTGGT
>NZ_JALEGG010000065.1 GCF_022763525.1 Acidovorax sp. | reverse complement strand
TGGAGTCCCTGAGAGAGTCCAGGGAGCAACGGGCCCGCGTGGGGCTCAACCTTTTCTGGCGCACCTTCTTCTTGCTGGCACTGCTGCTGGTGGGCAGCATCCTGGCTTGGCTTCAAACGCTGCGGGCTCTGGAGTTCGAGCCGCGTACGCTGCACACCGCGCAGCAGATCGCGTCGCTGGTGAATTTGAGCCGCGCCGCGCTGGTGCATTCGGACGCCATCGCCCGTGTGTCACTCATCAAGACCATGGCGGATCAGGAAGGCGTGCGGATCCTGCCGCGCGAGCCCAGCGACAAGTTCGAGCTGCTGGAGAGCACCGCTCTGGGCAACCGCCTGACCGACGAACTCACCCAGCGACTCGGCCCCGACACCATCGTGGCCCAGAACGTCAACGGCGAAACCGGCCTTTGGGTGGGCTTCAACATCAATGGCGACCCCAACTGGCTGCTGATGGACCGCTCCCGCTTCAGCCCCGCAGGCGGCCGCACATGGCTGATCTGGCTCATCACGGCGGGGGCGCTCTCGCTGGCGGGGGCTGCTGCCATCGCGCGGCTGATCAACCGGCCGCTCAAGCAGCTGTCGTATGCCGCCAACCGGGTCAAGGATGGCGACTTCGCCGCGAGCCACCTCGATGAAGAAGTCGTGACCAGCGAAATCCGCGAGGTCAACATCGGCTTCAATCGCATGGCGCAAAAGCTCGCCAAGCTGGAGCAGGACCGCGCCGTGATGCTCGCTGGAATCTCGCACGACCTGCGCACCCCGCTGGCGCGGCTGCGGCTGGAAACCGAGATGAGCGTCAACGACGAAGTCGCGCGCGAACACATGGTGGCCGACATCGTGCAGCTGGACGCCACCATCGATAAGTTCCTCGACTACGCAAGGCCCGACCATGTGACCCTCACGCCGGTCAATCTGCATGCGGTGGTGTCATCGTGCGTGTACGCAGTGCAGGACCACCGCGAGCTGCAAATCACCATGACGGTGCCGCAAGACCTCAACGTGCTGGCGGATGAAGTCGAGCTCGCCCGCGTGATCTCGAACCTGCTGGAAAACGCGCGGCGCTATGGCAAGACGGAAGACACCGGCATCACCAGTGTCGACATCGCCGCCAAGGGCCGCGAGAACTGGGTCCTTGTCAAACTGCGCGACCACGGGCCGGGCGTGCCCCCGGAGCAGCTGTCCAACCTGACGAAACCATTCTTCCGGGGCGATTCCGCGCGCACCGCGGCCGCTGGCGCGGGCCTGGGCCTGTCCATTGTCGACAAGACGGTGCAGCGCATGGGCGGCATTTTTGCACTCGCCAACTCCAGCACCGGCGGCCTGGTAGCTCACCTGCAATTGCAGCGCGCCACGGATCTGCCCAAGGGAGCCGACCCCAAGCAGCGCCTGCAAAGGCCCTCCGTCAAGCGGCAGTTGCCAAGGCGCCGCGCGGAAGACAGAACCGCCTGAACACGCATGAGGGTGGCCGCCTCGCAGGCGGGCCTCGCCCTCCTTCGCTCAGGCGGCCCGTTCAACGCACCATGCACGGCTGCTTGTGGTTGAACTTCCAGCCCGGGATCAGGTATTGCATGGCCACCGCATCATCACGCGCCCCCAGGCCATGCTGCAGGTACAAGCGATGGGCGCGCTCCACCTCGTCCATATCCAGTTCCACACCCAGGCCGGGCTTTTGGGGCAGCTCGATGAAGCCGTTCCTGATCTGGAGCGGCTCTTTCGTCAGGCGCTCGCCGTCCTGCCAGATCCAGTGCGTGTCAATGGCCGTCACGCGGCCCGGAGCGGCGGCGCCCACGTGCGTGAACATCGCCAGCGACACATCGAAATGGTTGTTGGAGTGCGAGCCCCAGGTCAGGCCGAAGGCCTGGCACATCTGCGCCACGCGCACCGATCCCGCCATCGTCCAGAAGTGCGGGTCGGCCAGCGGAATATCGACGGACTGCAGCGCCAGGCTGTGCGCCATTTCGCGCCAATCGGTGGCCACCATGTTGGTGGCCGTGGGGAGTCCCGTAGCGCGGCGGAACTCGGCCATCACCTCGCGGCCCGAGAACACGCCTTCGGCGCCACAGGGGTCTTCGGCATAAGCCATCACACCGTGCAGGTCGCGGGCGAGGCGAACCGCGTCTTTCAGCAGCCAGCCGCCGTTCGGGTCCAGCGTCACGCGCGCTTCGGGAAAACGCTCGTGCAGCGCGCGGATGGCCTCGACCTCTTCGTCCCCACGCAGCACGCCGCCCTTGAGCTTGAAGTCGGCAAACCCGTAGCGCTGGTACGCGGCCTCGGCCAGGCGCACGATGCCCTCGGCCGTCATGGCCTTTTCGTTGCGCAGGCGGAACCAGTCGTTGTCGGCACCGGGCTCGGTGCGATAGGCCAGGTCGGTCTTTTCGCGGTCGCCCACGTAGAACAAGTAGCCCAGCATCTGCACCGACATGCGCTGCACGCCCTCGCCCAGCAGCGCGGCCACGGGCACGTTCAGGTGCTGGCCCAGCAGGTCCAGAAAGGCTGACTCCACCGCCGTCACGGCATGGATGGTGACGCGCAGGTCAAAGGTCTGCAGGCCGCGCCCGCCCGCATCGCGGTCGGCGAACTGGGCGCGCATGGCGTTGAGCACGGCGTTGTGGTGGCCAATGGGGCTGCCCACAATCAGCGGGCGCGCATCCTCGATGGTCTGGCGGATCTTCTCGCCGCCGGGCACCTCGCCCACGCCGGTGTTGCCTGCACTGTCGCGCAAGATGAGCAGGTTGCGCGTGAAGAAGGGGCCGTGCGCGCCGCTCAGGTTCATGAGCATGCTGTCGTGGCCCGCCACGGGCACCACGCGCAGTTCGGTGATGACGGGGGTGCTGGTGGCAGAGGGTATGGAAGTGGTGGTCATGGAGTTCGGGAAGCGGAGTTGGAGCACACCAAGGCGCCCCGTGGAAGGACTCAATCAGCAGTGATTTTTCGCGTCTCGATCACTGTTTTCCAGCGTGCGAACTCGCGCGCCTGGTAGGCAGTGAAAGCCTCGGGGGTACTGGCCACAATCTCCAGGCCCTGGTCCAGCATGCGCTTCTTCACTGCAGGGTCGTTGATCGCCGCGATGGCGGCCTCTGCCAGCTTTTGCTTGACGGCGGCGGGCAAACTCTTGGGTGCGGCCATGCCTTGCCAGGAGTACACCTCGGCACCAGCTACACCCGCTTCGGCCAGCGTGGGTACATCGGGCAACACAGGGCTGCGTTTGTCGCCGGTCACTGCGATCGCATGCAGCTTGCCTGCGCGGATGTGCTGCAGCACGGCATTCACGTTCTGGAACGAAAAGTCCACCTGCCCGCCCAACAGGTCATTGATGGCCGGGGCGCCCCCCTTGTAAGGGATGTGCAGGCCTTCGGTGCCGGTTTGCTGCCAGAACACTTCGGCTGAAAGGTGGTCTGAAGAGCCGTTGCCAGACGTCGCGAAACTCACCTTGCCGGGATTGGCCTTCAGCTGGGCGATCACCTCCTTCACCGTACGGGCCTTCTGGCCCGGCGAGGCCACCAGCACATTGGGCGCCTGCACGGGCACGGTGATGTAGTCGAAGTCCTTGAGCGCGTCATAAGGCACGCTCTTGAGCAGGTGCGGCGCCACGACAAAGGCACCGAGCGACGACACCAGCAGCGTGTACCCATCTGGCGCGGCGCGCTTGACTGCGCCTGCACCCAGCGTGCCTGTGGCGCCAGGGCGGTTGTCCACCACAAAGTTCTGCCCCAGCTTGTCGCCCATCTGCTGTGCCATGGCACGGGCCACCATGTCGGTGGAACCACCTGCAGGGAATGGGACGACGATGGTCACGGGTTTGTCAGGCCACGTCGTGGAGGCGCCTGTCTGGGCGGACGCGGCAAAGGCCACGCTGCAGGCGCTGGCGATGAACAGGAGTTTCTTAGCAAGGAACATGGATGTGTCTCCAAAGGGATGGTCGATGGCCTTCTGCGGGGCCTTGGGCGGGGGTGCGGGTGAAGGGGGTCAAAACGCGGCTTACTGCGGGCCGAGCTTGTCGATCAGCGCCTTGAGCTCTTCCATCTCGCTGGGCTTCAAGTCCGTCAGCGGCGCGCGCACCGGCCCGCCGTCGTGGCCCACGATGCGCGCACC
>NZ_JALEGG010000064.1 GCF_022763525.1 Acidovorax sp. | reverse complement strand
TGCACGGCAGCAAGATCTTCATTTCCTCCGGTGAGCACGACCTCACCGAGAACATCATCCACATCGTGCTCGCGCGCCTGCCGGATGCGCCGCAGGGAACGCGCGGCATCTCGCTGTTCATCGTGCCGAAGATTCTGCCCAACGACGACGGCAGCCTGGGCGAGCGCAACGGCGTGACCTGCCCGAGCATCGAGCACAAGATGGGCATCAACGCCTCGGCCACCTGTGTGCTGAACTTCGACGGCGCCAAGGCCTGGCTGATCGGCGAGCCGCACAAGGGCCTGGAGGCGATGTTCACCTTCATGAATACCGCGCGCATCGGCACCGCGGTGCAGGGCCTGGCGCACGCCGAGCTGTCCTTCCAGGGAGCGCTGCCGTATGCCAAGGAACGCCGCTCCATGCGCGCGCTGTCCGGCAAGAAGGACCCGGACAAGGTGGCGGACACGCTGATGGAACACGCCGATGTGCGCCGCATGCTGTTCAACCAGAAGGCCGTGGCCGAAGGTGGCCGGGCGATGATTTATTTCGCCGCGCAGTACGCCGACCACATGGTCAACGGCATCATGGAGAAGGACGACGCCAAGTACGAGAAGTACGACGACAAGCTCGGCTTCTTCACGCCCATCCTGAAGGGCTTTCTCACCGAGATGGGCCTGGAGGCCGCCAACCACGGCATGCAGGTCTTCGGTGGCCATGGCTACATCCGCGAGCACGGCATGGAGCAGATCGTGCGCGATGCGCGCATCGCCACGCTGTACGAAGGCACCACCGGCATTCAGGCGCTGGACCTGCTCGGCCGCAAGGTGCTGCTGATGACGCGCGGTGGCTGTGTGCGCGAATTCACCGGCCAGATCGCCCGCTTTGCCGCGGAACACCTGCGTAGCAAGCACCTGCGTGGATTCGCCCTCACGCTGGGCCGCTACGCCACGCAGTGGAATGTGCTTACCGTGCGCCTGATGCTGATGGCGCGCAAGGACCGCGATGTGGTCTCCGCCGCCAGCCATCACTTCCTGATGTACAGCGGCTTTGTGATGATGGGCTACTTCTGGGCGCTGCAGGCCGCCGTGGCCCAGCAGAAGCTGGATGACGGCACCGGCGCGCAGACCGAAGACTTCTACCGCGCCAAGCTGGCCACGGCAGAGTTCTACTTCGACCACATGCTGCCGCGCGCCAAGAGCCACGCCGCCTCGATGACCAAGCCGAGTGCGTCGCTGCTGTCGCTGGACAGCGAGCACTTCAGCTTCTGATCAAGTCGGCGTCCGGGCCGGGTGGAGCCGCGCAAGCGCGCGGCTTCCGCCCGCGCTCTCGCGTTTTTTTTTGGGCGCGGCGATGCGCTCCGGGTGGTTCTCCGCTGAGGATCGTGCTGTGATGGAGCGATCTGTGAGATCAGGGAGCAGGGGATGAAGCCGTTCTACGGAGTGATGTGTGTGCTGGGCGTGGTGCTGCCATGGGGCGCCTTCGCGCCGTGGTTGGTACAGCACGGCATCGATCTCGGCCTGCTGTGGCAAACGATGCGGGATTCGCCGGTAGCGGCTTTCGCGTGGCTGGATGTGATCGTCTCGGCGCTCGTACTCATCGCTTTCATCGTGGTCGAAGGCAGACGCCGGCAGATACGGCGTCTGTACCTGCCAGTTCTGGCCACCTGCGGCGTCGGTGTCTCGCTGGGCCTTCCTTTGTTCCTCTGGATGCGCGAATGCCAAAAGCCGCATGGCAATGCCCAGCCTGACGTTGCACGCTGAGGCCCCCTCAGGCGTTCTGGCGCGTGTGGCAAAGGCCTTGTCTTGGTAGCTCGCGTACTCAACGTGCTTCGCTTCCCGCCGCGCGATCCGGCCGAGGCGCACCGTGGCGTGACGCCGCTGGAACTCCTCTTCGATCTGGCTGCGGTGGTCGCCATCGGCGCGGCCGCGCACGGCTTGGCGGATTTCATCGTGGATGGCCGCCCGATGGCCGGGCTCGCGGCTTTCGTGCCCAGCTTCTTCATGGTGTGGTGGTCGTGGATGAACTTCACCTGGTTCGCCTCGGCCTACGACGATGGTTCGAACGCCTTCCGTGCACTGAGCATGACGGTGATGTTCGGCGCGTTGATGCTTGCCGCAGGCGTTGGAGCCGCTTTCGCCGGCAAACCCATCTGGATGGCGTTGCTGGGCTTTGTCGTCATGCGGCTAGGCATGGCGCTGCTCTGGATTGGCGCTTGGCGCGGCGACCCGCAGCGACGCCCCACGGCTCAACGCTATGCGCTGGGCATCACCGCCATGCAGTGGTACTGGATCGGCCTCGTGGCACTGGTGTCGCCGGCCGCTGCCTGGTATCTGCCACTGTTCGCCTTGGGCGCAGCGGGCGAGCTTGCCGTGCCCGCGATAGCGGAGCGCCGAGCGGTCACGCCATGGCATCGCCACCACATCATCGCGCGTTACGGGCGCCTGAACCTGATCGTGCTGGGACAAGCCTTCCTGGCGGTGGTGACCGCTTTCAAGCTGGAACCCGGCTCGATCTTTCCCCAGGCGGAAGGCGTTGGGCTGGCTTTGGTCTTTGCGATGATCGCCTTTTCAATGTGGAGCCTGTATTTCACCAAAGAACCCCATCTGGTCAGCGGCGCACTGCGGCATTCCTTGCTTTGGGGGTACGGCCATATGGTGGTCTTCGCCACGGGCGCGGCGGCCGGCGCCGGCATGCAGGCCGTGCTGCACTCGCAGGGCGATGGCATCAACGGCGCGCACTGGTCGGTGGCTGCGCCGGTCGCCTTGTACTGCGCCACGCTCTGGTGGATTCGCGACCGCTATGCATTGACCGGCCACAGACGATGGAGCCTATTGGTGGCGGCCGTGCTGGTGGTCACGATGGAGGCGATCCCGGGCATGGAGCTGTTCTCGACCGCATGCATACTGGCGGCCGCAGCGCTGGTACGGCGGGTGCCGCCACGGTCAGCACGATAGCGCAGCGCATAGTCTGGAAGACCGTCAGGGCTTTTAGTGCAGGGGCTGGATTCGGCGGATCAGTTGTCCGGGGCGTGCACCCGCGGGCACGGCAATAAGGGGTATCAGGCATGGCGATGGACGACTTTCCGATCTGGCGGCGGCCACGCCATTACATGGACGTGCCGGACGCCCACGACCATGTGCACTGGGTGGAACTGTTCTTCGACCTGATCCACGTGGTGACGATCTTCGTCCTCGGCAACTATCTCTCGCATCACCTGGATTGGTCCGGCTTTCTGGTGTTCACCGGCCTGTACCTGGCGATTTTCTACGCCTGGGCCGACAACTCGGTCTACAACTCGCTGTACATCTCCACCGACATGGCGCACCGCGCCACCATGGCGGTGCAGATCGTGACCATGGTAATCATCGCGGCCGCGATTCCGGATGTCACCGGCAAGGGTTGGGTCTACTTTGCACTGGGCTACGCACTCAACCGCGCGCTGACCGCGCACATGTACTGGCGTGCGCGTGCGGTCAGCGGGGAAGCCTGCCCGATGGCGCGCGAACAGGGGCGCAACTTCTTCCTGCTGGCGGCGCTGTTTGCCATCTCTGCCTTCCTGCCCAAGCCCTTGGCGCTCTGGGTGTTCGGCGCCGGCGTGGTGATGATCCAGCTGCAGTACATGCTGCCGCGCGTGGGCACGCTGCGCTACGCACGCTTCGTACCGCGCCTGGGCCACATCTCCGAACGCTTTGGCCTGCTCATGCTGATCATGCTGGGCGAGGGCTTTTTCAAGCTGGTGGTGACGCTGGCGGACAAGGGGATCTACAAGGTCGAGGCCGGCACGCTGGTCAATGTCGTGATGGGCGGTCTGTCGCTGTTTGCGTTGGCATGGATCTATTTCGACAGCGCCGGCAATGCCAAGCCCAAGAGCCGCGACAACGGCGTGCTGGTGGCCTACTGGCTGGCGCATATCGCGATTCTATGGAGTGCGGTGGTGGTGGGAGTGGCGCTCGCAGGCGAGGTCTACGTGGGCTTCTGGGAGCCGTACCCGACGGGCTATGGCGCATTGGGCACCGTGGGGCTGGCTGTTTTTCTGGCCTCGCTATGGATCTTGCAGCACCTGGTGGCGGACCGGGACCGCACCTGTCACTACCACAGCGGCGGCGTTCTGCTTTTTGGCATCGCGCTGGCGCTGCTGGTGCTGGTCATCCACCCCTTCGTCCCGGCCATTGTGGGCAACGCCCTGTGGGGGCTGGCGCTGTTCTCACAGATTGGCGTGCCGGTCTACCGCGGCCTGCGTGATCTCCGCCGCGGCCCGATTTCAGATGCCGTGCCTTGAAGGCGCGGGCGGTGACCTCCGCAGTGCGCGGGTGGCGGCCCAACCCAGCAAGCCAACGGCGATGAGGGTGAAGGGAAT
>NZ_JALEGG010000063.1 GCF_022763525.1 Acidovorax sp. | reverse complement strand
TGCCCCGGGCGATCCGTCACGAAGCGGATCAGGTCGCGATGCGGGGCGTGAACGGGCCGCCTTTCATCCATGATGCGGCAGATCGCTTCCACAACCTCAAGATTGGTGCGCTCTCCATCGCCGCCGACGTTGTAGTCCGCCCCGGGCTCGCCCTTTTCGAGCACACGGTGCAGGGCGCGTGCGTGGTCCTCCACATGCAGCCAGTCGCGCACGTTATCGCCCGCGCCGTAGACCGGTAGCGGCTGTTGATCCACCGCGTTGAGGATCATCAGCGGAATGAGTTTTTCGGGGAACTGGAAAGGCCCGTAGTTGTTGGAACAGTTGCTGATGATGGTGGGCATGCCGTGGGTGTGATGCCATGCCCGTACGAGATGGTCCGATGCGGCCTTGCTCGCGGCATAGGGCGAACGCGGTGCGTAGGGCGTTTCTTCGGTGAAATGGCCCGTCGGGCCGAGGCTGCCGAAGACCTCGTCGGTGGAGATGTGGTGGAAGCGGAATGTTTTCCGCTCTCTCGCGGAAAGCCGACGGTAGTGATGCAGCGCTGCGTCCAGCATCACCTGTGTGCCCAGGACATTCGTCTCCACGAAGGGGCGGGCGTCATCGATGGAGCGGTCCACGTGGGATTCCGCCGCGAGGTGCATAACGGCATCCGGCGCGTGCTCTACGAACAGCTTTTCCACGGTCTGTACGTCGCGGATGTCGCCATGGACAAACTGATACCGCTCGTTCCGGGGGATTTCCGCAAGTGCGTCCTCTGTGGCCGCGTAGGTCAGCGCATCGAGGTTGATGATTTCGTGCGCGCTGTGCGCCATCAAGTGCCGGATCAATGCAGAACCGATGAAACCACAACCGCCAGTGACAAGAATCTTCATCGTTCAGGTGGCGCTTGGATTTTTTTCATTCACAGATCTTCGAATCATACCCTGAGCGCTTTGGTGGACGGCTTGCCCTTACGAGACCAATTTGGGCCTGCTCGTGTGTATCCGCATTAGCTTGGGAAAAGCTGGAGCGGGAGTTGTTCGACGTGGGGAATTAGTTGGCTGGCTTGGTTCGACCGTAGACATCGTCGAAGCGCACGATGTCGTCCTCGCCGAGATAGGCGCCGGACTGCACTTCGATGAGTTCCAAGGGGAGTTGCCCGGGGTTGCCCAGGCGATGCACGGTACCGAGGGGGATGTAGACGCTCTGATTTTCGGTAACGAGTTTTTCTTCGTTCCCGCAGGTAACACGGGCCGTGCCGCGGACCACGATCCAATGCTCGGCGCGGTGGTGGTGCATCTGCAGGCTGAGCTTTTCGCCCGGTTTGACCACGATGCGCTTCACCTGAAAGCGCTCGCCTTCGGCAATGGATTCGTAGCTACCCCAGGGGCGCAATACGCGCGGATGCAATTCGGCTTCGGCTCGCTTGTTGAGTTGCAGTTGCTTGACGATGCGCCGTACGTCCTGGGCGCGGTCGGTGGGGGCGACCAGTACGGCGTCCTTGGTTTCCACGATGAGGTGGTCGTCCATCCCCACGGCGGCGACAAGCCGGCTGCTAGCGTGGACGAGGGTATTGCGGCTGTCCTCGATCAGCACGTCGCCGTGTTTGACGTTGCCGTGTTCGTCGGCTGGCAGTTTCTGGAGGAAGCTCCACGAGCCGATGTCGTCCCAACCCGCATCCATCGGTACCAGGCCCGCGCTGCGGGTCTTTTCCATGATGGCGTAGTCAATGGAATCCGAGCGGGCCGCAGCGAAGGCGGTGGCGTCCAGGCGCAGGAAGTCGAGATCCCGATTGGCCTCTTTCAGGGCAGCCTCACAGGCGCTCAACATCTCTGGTTCCAGTGCCTTGGCCTCGTTCAGCAGATGCTGCGCGGAAAACAGGAACAGGCCGCCGTTCCAGGCATAAGCTTCATCCGCGATGTAGCGCTGCGCGTCCTCCAGGCACGGCTTTTCGATGAAGGCTTCCAGGGCAAAGCCACCTTCTTCCAGAGCGGCGCCGCGCTTCAGGTAGCCGTAGCCCGTTTCGGCGCGGGTCGGTTTGATGCCAAAGGTAACGATGCGCCCGCTGGCGGCAACCTGGGTGGCGGTGGCAGCCGCCCTGCAGAAGGCCGCTTCATCCGCCACGGCGTGGTCGGCGCTCATCAGGAAGACCTGGGCGTCCTCGCCGTGCTGCTGGCTGGCGAAGAGGGCGGTAATGATGGCTGCCGGGGCGGTGTTGCGGCCTTCTGGCTCCAGGATGATGACGGCGTTGTCGATGCCCATTTCGCGCAATTGCTCTGCGACCAGGAAGCGGTGCCGGTCCGCACAGATCACCACCATGGGGGCGGCGTTGTCGAGCTTGGCGGCGCGCAAGGCCGTGGCCTGCAGCAGGGTGTGATCGCCGATCAGCTTGTGAAATTGCTTGGGATAGCCCTCACGGGACAGGGGCCACAGGCGGGTGCCGGTGCCGCCGGCCAGGAGGACGGGGACTAGGGTGGGCATGGTGGGTGTTGTGGCGTGTTGGTGGTTGCTGCGTCGGAGAATACTTGTTAGGCCCTCACCCGGCCCTCCGGGCCACTCTCTCCCATTTTGGGAGAGGGGACAGCAGGTGTAGGGGGCTTTGTGTGGGTCAGGAGCTTTCGGATTCGATCATGGCCAAGAGTTCCTGGGCTTTTTCTTGCATCAGGGCCTCGTTGGCGCGCGATTCGACGTTGAGGCGCAGCAGTGGCTCGGTATTCGAGGCACGCACGTTGAAGCGCCATTCCGCGAATTCCACGCTGAGGCCGTCGGTGTGGTCGATGTTGATGGCGCCTTCGCCGTATTCCTTCTCGAGCATCGCGAGCGTGGCATCGCTGTCGGCCACGGTGCGGTTGATCTCGCCGCTGGCTGGGAATAGACGCATGCGCTCGTCGACGAGTTCGGATAGGGGCTGGCCCTTTTCCGAGATCAGCGCTGCGACCAGCAGCCAGGGCAGGGTGCCGTTGTCGCAGTAGCCGAAGGCACGGAAGTAGTGGTGCGCACTCATCTCGCCGCCGTAGAGGGCATCTTCGGCGCGCATACGCTCCTTGATGAAGGCGTGCCCGGTCTTGGACTGCACCGGGCGACCACCGGCGGCGGTGACTTCGTCGATGGTGTTCCAGGTCAGGCGCGGGTCGTGAATGATGCTGGCGCCGGGGACTTCCTCCAGCAGCGCCTTGGCGAGCAGGCCGACGATGTAGTAGCCCTCGATGAAGCGGCCGTTCTCGTCAAAAAAGAAGCAGCGGTCGAAGTCGCCGTCCCAGGCCACACCGAAGTCCGCGCCGTGTTGCTTGACGGCATCGATGGTGGCCTGGCGGTTGTTAGGTTCCAGCGGGTTAGGGATGCCGTTGGGGAAATCGGGGTCCGGGTCGCAGTGGACGCGGATGAACTCCAGTGGCAGATGTGGCTCCAGAGCGTCGATGACCAGGCCCGCGGTACCGTTGCCCGCATTCACGACCACACGCAGTGGCTTGATGGTCCGATTGGCGATGAATTCGAGCAGGAAGCGTGTATAGCGCGGCCGCAGATAGTCCCGCGTCATCATTGGGGTGCCGCTGGGTTCGGCAGCGGAGGCGTACACGGTGGCCTCCAGCTCCCGCAGCCCGCTGTCGCCCGAGATGGGGATGGCGCCGCCGCGCACCAGTTTCATGCCGTTGTAGTCAGCCGGGTTATGGCTGGCGGTGATCATGATGCTGCCGTCGCAGCCGGGTTGTTGGGCGGCAAAGTAGATCTCTTCAGTGCCGCAGTAGCCGATGTCGGTGACCCGGCTGCCGCCATGGTTCAAGCCCAGCGCGATGGCCTCCAGCAGCGAGCGGCTGGAATGGCGGATGTCGCAACCCAGTGCCACGCTGACGGGCTCGAAGCGCTGCGCGTAGGCCAGGCCCAGACGATAGGCGACCGTTGGGTTCAGCTCGTCTGGCACGCGGCCACGAATGTCGTAGGCCTTGAAGCAGTTGGTGTACTTGCTCTTTGTCATCTTCCGGCCCAGGTATTGGTACCGCTCCTCACTGCCAGCTTACCGTTTCAGTAGTGTCGAATCATTGCTGGGCTAGGATGCGGACTGAAACGCCCTGGGTATCGAGAACTCGAAGGCCTTGCCCGAAACAAGGCCGCGCGGAGGCGTGTAACGCCGGAGCCCGTAGCGAAGCGGAGGGTCAGGCCCATGGACGGGCCTGACAACCAACGACGGAGTTGTTGGTGAGAGCGTCAAGCTGCTCTAACGAAAAACCCCGACGCCAAGGCCGGGGTTTTCGTGGACTGGCTCCGCGAGTTGGACTCGACGGCCGTGTCCGGAACAAGGCCGAGCGGAGGGGCGGAGCCCCGGAGCCCGTAGCGCAGCGGAGGGTCAGGCCCCTGGACGGGCCTGACAACCAACGACGGAGTCGTTGGTGAGAGCGTCAAGCTGCTCTAACGAAAAACCCCGACGCCAAGGCCGGGGTTTTCGTGTACTGGCTCCGCGAGTTGGACTCGAACCAACGACCCAGTGATTAACAGTCACTTGCT
>NZ_JALEGG010000062.1 GCF_022763525.1 Acidovorax sp. | reverse complement strand
GCTGTATGCCATTTAGAGTCTCCCTACTGGATCAAAATAGAACGGTCGTTCGATTGTCTCGCTTCCGTGAATACAATCAGTCCCCTGTCTGACACGGCGGTGTGCTCCGCTTTGGTCCAATAGCCATTATCAAACCCCAACGAGATGCCCATGACAAACGAAGAAATCATCGCCCAGTATGGCCCCCGTGAATCGATGGAATACGACGTGGTGGTCGTGGGCGGTGGCCCCGGCGGCTTGGCCACTGCGATTCGCCTGAAGCAATTGGCGGCCGACAAGGGGCAGGATGTCTCGGTCGTGGTGCTGGAAAAAGGCTCCGAGCCCGGAGCGCACATCCTCTCGGGCGCCATCATGGACCCCAAGGCGCTCTCCGAGCTGATCCCCGACTGGAAGAAGCGCGGTGCACCGCTCAAGCAGCCCGTGACGGACGACGCGTACATCTTCCTGTCTGAAAAGTCGGGCTTCCGCGTGCCCAACATGTTCCTGCCGCCGTTCGCGCAGAACCACGGCAACTACATCGTGCGCCTGGGCGACGTGACCAAGTGGCTGTCCGAGCAGGCCGAGGCCCTGGGCGTGGAGATCTTCCCCGGCTTTGCTGCGGCTGAAGTGCTGTACAACGACGATGGCTCCGTCAAGGGCGTGGCCACCGGCAACATGGGCGTGGGCAAGGACGGCGAGCCCACCGAGAACTTCCAGCTGGGCATGGAACTGCTGGGCAAGTACACCGTGTTCGCCGAAGGCGCGCGCGGCCACCTGGGCCGCCAGCTGATTGCCCGCTTCAAGCTCGACGAGGGCCGCGACCCGCAGAGCTTCGGCATCGGCGTGAAGGAACTGTGGGAGATCGACCCCAAGCGCCACCAGCCCGGCTTCGTGATGCACACCGCCGGCTGGCCCATGGAAAACGATACCTACGGCGGCGCGTTCCTCTACCACCTGGACGACAACAAGATCGCCATCGGCTTTGTGACGGGCCTGGGCTACAAGAACCCCTACCTCAGCCCCTTCGAGGAATTCCAGCGCTGGAAGACGCACCCCAACGTCCGCTACTACTTCGAGAACGAAAAGGGCGAGATCACCGCCAAGCGCCTGTCGTATGGCGCGCGCGCCATCAACGCCAGCGGCATCAACGCCCTGCCCAAGACCATCTTCCCGGGCGGCGCGCTGGTGGGCTGCAACGCCGGCTACCTGAACGTGGGCCGCATCAAGGGCAGCCACGCGGCCATCAAGACCGGCATGCTGGCCGCCGAGGCGGCCTATGACGCCATCGTGGCCGGCCGCCAGCACGACGAACTCACCGCCTACCCCAAGGCCTTCGAGGCCAGCTGGCTCTACACCGAGTTGAACAAGGACCGCAACTTCAAGAACTGGTTCAAGTACGGCCTGACCACGGCCACGCTGATGAACGGTTTCGAGCAGTTCGTGCTGCGCGGCCACATCCCCTGGACGCTGCACCGCGACAAGCCCGACCACGCGTACCTCAAGCCCGCGGCGGAATGCAAACCCATCGTCTACCCCAAGCCCGATGGCAAGCTCACGTTCGACCGCCTCTCCAGCGTGTTCATCAGCAACACCAACCACGAAGAGAACCAGCCGGCCCACCTCACCCTCAAGGACCCGAGCGTGCCGGTCAACATCAACCTGGCCAAGTACGCCGGGCCCGAGGCCCGCTACTGCCCCGCTGGCGTGTACGAGTTTGTTCCCGACACCGCCAAGGGCGGCGATGCCCAGCGCCTGCAGATCAATGCGCAGAACTGCGTGCACTGCAAGACCTGCGACATCAAGGACCCCACGCAGAACATCGTGTGGGTGACCCCCGAAGGTGGCGGCGGCCCGAACTACTCGGGCATGTAAGCTACAAATTCAGTAGCTGCTAGTGCTTGAAGGGCCTGCGTTGCAGGCCCTTTTTGCATCTTTTCGACCGAATCATGTCATTCGGCGCCGCTGCGTGCTTTCTCCGCCAGTGCATCCAACGGGCGCGGCGCAGGCCAGGGGCCACCGTGCCAGGGCTGCCCCGCTGCACCGGTGGCATCCCCCTGCCCGCATCGCGCAGCGACGCGAGAGCGGGGGCAGCGCGAAGCGACTCAGGCGGGTGTAACTAGTTGAAACTGCCCCATCGCCCCCGCCAGCCGGTTCGCCTGGTCCTGCAGGCTCTGCGCCGCCGCAGCCCCCTGCTCCACCAGCGCGGCGTTCTGCTGGGTCATGTGGTCGAGCTGGTCCACGGCCTGGCTCACCTGGCCGATCTGCGTGCTCTGCTCGCTGCTGGCAGCGTTGATCTCGGACATCAGCGTGGTCACGCGCTCCACGCTTTGCACGATGTCCCCCATGGTGGAGCCGGCCGTCACCACCAGCTTGGCGCCATCGCTGACCTTCTCCACACTGGCGGAGATGAGCGCCTTGATCTCGCGCGCAGCGGTGGCGCTGCGCCCGGCCAGGGCACGCACCTCGCTGGCCACCACGGCGAAGCCCCGGCCTTGCTCTCCGGCGCGTGCGGCTTCCACGGCCGCGTTCAATGCGAGGATGTTGGTCTGGAACGCAATGCCGTCGATGATGCCCACGATGTCGGCAATCTTCTGGCTGCTGGCGTTGATCTCTTCCATGGTCCGCACCACCTGGCTCACCACTTCACCGCCTTTGCTGGCCACCTGCGTGGCGTTCACGGCCAGGTCGTTCGCCTGGCGAGTGCTGTCGGCATTGGCCGCCACCATCTGCGCCAGCTGGGCGATGCTGGCCGCTGTCTGCTGCAGGTTGCTGGCCGCGTGTTCGGTGCGGGCACTCAAGTCGGTGTTGCCGGCCGCCACCTCAGAGCTGGCCACGTGGATGGACTCGCCCGAATCGCGCACCTCGGTCACCACGTAGTGCAGCGATTCCACCATCTTGTTGAGGGCCGTCAGCAGCTGGCCGATCTCGTCGCTCCGCCCGGTCTGCATGCGCACAGTGAGGTCGCCACGCGCCACCGTGGCCGCCGCTTCTGAGGCCTCGCGCAAGGGCTGCACGATGGAGCGGCGCAGCAGCCAGCCGAACAGTGCCGACAGCGCCACCACCACGGCCACCGCGATGGCGCTGATCCATTGCGCCCGGCTGGCACCGGCGATCATGGCGTCGGCCGCCGCCAGCGACGATTGCTCGGACGCCTCGAGCAGCCGATCGATGGTCTGCAGGTAGGCCGTGAGTGCAGCTGCGTGCTCCTGCAGCGCCTTCTGGCTGATGACTTTGGACTCCAATGCGTCCTGCATCAGCGCGTCGCGCAGCGCCGCATACTGTTGGCGCTGGGCCTGGGCTGTCTTCCACAGCGGCTCGGTGCTTCGGGCGTTTGATGCGCCAGCCAGCGCCTGCTCGATGCGCTGGCGCGTGGCGTCCTCGGCCTTCAGACGTTCGCGCATTTCGGACAGCAGCGGAAACACATCGGTCGAAATGGTGGCGCGCAGCGCAATCTGGCCGATGGTGACGGACTGCGTCTTCCAGTCGCGCACCGTGCGCTCGATAGGCAACTGCTCACGCGCCAGCCGCGTGGCCTGGCGCTCGGTGTCTTCCCCTGTGAGCCATGTAGTGGCGCCCAGCAGCGCCACGGCCAAGCCCAGCAGGCCAAAGCTGGCGGCCAGCTTCTGACCCACCGACAACGTGCGGCGTGAAGCGCCGACGGACGCAGACGCGGACGAAGACGCCGGCGATGGAGAGGTTGCGGATGCATCCCGCACGGGCGGCGATGGCCGCCGCGCGGGCGCGGAAATGAGAGCAGGCACAGAGTTCATTGGTGATTTCCTGTTCATCGAATAAGCCTTGTGGGCAACGTGCGAAACGACCAGCAAGCCATGTGCCAATGCGTCATGACAGAGCGGCTTCGGCGGACTTCCGCACTTCGGCGCCGTCGCACGCACCCCAGCCGCCGCCGCCCGGCGTCGCAATTTCGAACACATCGCCCGGCTGCATCAGCGCCGCACCGATGTGGCCCAGCACCTCCACCTCGCCATTGGCACGCAGCACACGGTTGGTGCCGGGCTTGCCCGGCTGCCCGCCGGCCATGCCGAAGGCGGGGTTCAGCCGCCCGTTGGACAGAATGCTGGCCGTCATGGCCTCCAGAAAGCGCACGCGCCGCACCCCGCCATCGCCCCCCGCCCAGCGCCCCGCGCCGCCCGATCCGCGCTGGATCTCATAGCTGTCCAGCACCACCGGAAAGCGGAACTCCAGCACCTCGGGGTCGGTGAGGCGCGAGTTGGTCATGTGCGTCTGCACCACGCTGGTTCCGTCAAAGCCGCGCACGGCCCGGCCCGAGGCATCCAGCACTGCGCCCGCACCGCTGCCGCCGGCAATGGTTTCGTAGTACTGGTACTGCGCATTGCCGAAGGTGAAGTTGTTCATGGTGGGCTGGCTGCCTGCCATCACGCCCAGGGCGCCAAACAGCGCATTGGTGATGCAGGTGGAGGTCTCCACATTGCCCGCCACCACCGACGCCGGAGGGTTGGGGTTAAGCATGGACCCCTGGGGAATGAGGACCTGCAGGGGTTTGAGGCACCCGGCGTTCAGCGGAATGTCGTCGTCCACCAGCGTGCGGAACACATACAGCACTGCCGCCATGCACACTGCACGCGGTGCATTGAAGTTGTTCATCTGCTGGGCGCTGGTGCCCGCAAAGTCGATCACAGCGCTGCGCTCGGCCACATTCACCTTGACCGACACGCTGATCTGCGCGCCGTTGTCCAGCGGCAGGGTGAAGCGGCCGTCCTTGAGCTGGGTGATCACGCGGCGCACGGATTCCTCGGCGTTGTCCTGCACGTGGCGCATGTAGGCCTGCACGACATCCAGCCCAAACTGCTCCACCATCTTCGAGAGTTCCTGCACGCCCTTTTCGTTGGCGGCGATCTGCGCGCGCAGGTCGGCCAGGTTCTGTTCGGGATTGCGGCTAGGGTATGGCGTGGTGCCGCCGCCCGTGGCCAGCAGGTTGCGCACGGACTCTTCCAGGAAGATGCCGCGATCCACCAGCTTCACGTTGTTGAGCTGCACGCCCTCTTCGTCGATGCGCGTGGAGAACGGCGGCATGGAGCCCGGCGTGGTGCCGCCGATGTCGGCATGGTGCCCCCGGCTGCCCACATAGAACGTGGGCTCGCCGCCCTCGGCCACATACACCGGGGTGATCACCGTCACATCGGGCAGGTGGGTGCCGCCGTGGTACGGATCGTTGAGCATGTAGACGTCGCCCGGGTGCATCTTGCCCGCGTTCTCCCGGATCACTGTCTTGATGCTCTCGCCCATCGAGCCCAGGTGCACGGGCATGTGGGGCGCATTGGCGATCAGGTTGCCCTCGGCGTCGAACAGCGCGCAGCTGAAGTCCAGCCGCTCCTTGATGTTCACCGAGTACGCCGTGTTCTGCAGCTGCAGCCCCATCTGCTCGGCGATGTTCATGAACAGGTTGTTGAACACCTCCAGCAGCACCGGATCCACCGTGGTGCCGGCGGCGTATTGCACCTTGCGGGCGGTGACTCGGTCGAGCACCAGGTGGTCCAGGTCGGTCAGGCGCGCGGACCAGCCAGGCTCCACCACCGTGGTGGTGTTCTTCTCGGCAATGATGGCGGGGCCGGGGATCACGTCGCCGGGGTGCAGGTCTTCGCGCACGACCAGGGCCGCGTCATGCCACTGTCCGCCCGAGTACATGCGCACAGTCTCGCGCTGCGGGTGCTTGCGGTGCGGATGCACGGGCAGGCGGGGTTCGGCAGGCGCGTCGCCAGCAATCACAGCCTCCACCGAAACGGCCTCCACCACCAGGCCCTTGCCCGCCATCAGGAAGGCAAAACGCTGGCGGTAGGCGGCCTCAAACGCGGCCTGGATGCTGGCCATGTCGCCAAACGGCACCACCAGGGCCGAATCGGTGCCCTCATAGCGCACATGCACGTTGTGGCGCACCTGCACGGGGTTGGTGCTGACTTGCTGGCGCTCCAGCTCGGCCTGCGCGGCGGCGCCCAAGGTGTCCAGGCGTTCGGCAATCAGCGGCAGGGACTCTGCGGCCAGGGGTATCTCCACCGCCTGCTCGCGGATCACGGTCTGGTCCGCCAGACCCATGCCATAGGCGCTGAGCACGCCGGCCAGCGGGTGCACGAACACACGCGACATTCCCAAGGCGTCGGCCACCAGGCAGGCATGCTGGCCGCCCGCGCCACCGAAGCACTGCAGGGTGTAGCGGGTCACGTCATAGCCGCGCGCCACGCTGATCTTCTTGATCGCGTTGGCCATCTGCTGCACGGCGATCTGGATGAAGCCTTCGGCCACTTCCTCGGGCTTGCGCTGGGTCTGCCCAGCAATTTCCTCAAAGCGGGCCCGCACCGCGTCAGCGTCCAGGGTTTCGTTGGCAGCGGGGCCGAACACGCTGGGGAAGTAGCGCGGCTGCACCTTGCCTACCATCACGTTGGCATCGGTCACGGCCAGCGGACCGCCACGGCGGTAGCTCACAGGGCCCGGGTTGGCGCCAGCGCTCTCGGGGCCGACGCGAAAACGCGCGCCGTCATAGGCCAGCACCGAGCCGCCGCCGGCCGCCACGGTGTGGATGCTCATCATGGGCGCGCGCATGCGCACCCCGGCCACATGGGTCTCGAACTCGCGCTCGAACGCACCGGCATAGTGGCTCACATCCGTGGACGTTCCACCCATGTCGAAGCCGATGACCTTCTTGTGGCCTGCGAGCCCCGCCGTGCGCGCCATGCCCACGATGCCGCCCGCGGGGCCACTCAGGATCGCATCCTTGCCCTGGAAGGTGCCCGCATCGGTCAGGCCGCCGGACGACTGCATGAAGAACAACTTGACGCCCGGCATCTCGCTGGCCACCTGCTCCACATAGCGGCGCAGGATGGGCGACAGGTAGGCATCCACCACGGTGGTGTCGCCCCGGCTCACGAACTTCATCATCGGGCTGGTTTCATGCGAGGTGCTGATCTGGGTGAACCCCACATCCTTGGCAATGCGCTGGGCCGCCTGCTCGTGCTGCGCATAGCGGTAACCGTGCATGAACACGATGGCCACGCTGCGCAGGCCGCGTCCATAGGCCGCCAGCAGATCACCACGCAGGGTGGGTTCGTCCAGGTTCTGCAGCACGTCGCCGTGGGCGCCCATGCGCTCGCGCGCCTCGATGACTTCGGTGTAGAGCAGCTCGGGCAGCTGGATGTGGCGGTCGAACAGGCGCGGACGGTTCTGGTAGGCGATGCGCAGCGCATCGCGGAAGCCGCGCGTGGTGACCAGCAGCGTGGGCTCGCCCTTGCGTTCCAGCAACGCATTGGTGGCCACGGTGGTGCCCATCTTCACGCACTCGACCAGCTCTGGAGTCACTGGTTCGCCGGGCTTCAGCCCCAGCAGGTGGCGGATGCCCGCCACGGCTGCATCCTTGTATTGTTCGGGGTTCTCCGACAGCAGCTTGTGCGTGGTCAGCGATCCATCGGGCCGCTTGGCGACGATGTCGGTAAAGGTGCCGCCCCGGTCGATCCAGAACTGCCAGCGGTTGCCCGCCGGTGCGGTGGTCATGGTGGAAGTTGCTTGCATGGTGATGAGACTCACTGGTTAACTCGTTAACGTTGAAAGTAGTAGGGAATGAAAATCTTGTTGGCCTCATTGCCAACCGACTGCACCCATTCCCGGGAAAAGCGTTCGCCCAGGCGCTTGAGTTCGGTGTCCAGCTCGGCGGACGCGCGCTCGACCTTGATGCCCTTGCGCTGAAGTTCACCCACCGACTCTTCTGCCACGGCAGCGCTCAGCGCCCAGCCGCGCGTTTCGGCGTCGGCCGCCGCCTGGGTCACAGCCTGGCGCACGGCGGCGGGCAGTGCGTCGAAGGCTTTCTGGTTCACAAAAACAATGTTCTTGGGAAACCAGGCGTTGATGCCGTAGTACTGCTTGATCTGGCCCCAGACCTGGTTCTCCACCCCCGTGAGCGCTGAGGTGATCATGGAATCGAGCCTGCCCGCCGACAGCGCCTGGTTGACTTCGACCATGGGCACGTCCACGGGCGTGGCGCCCAGCAGCTCGGCAATGCGCACCGTGGCCGGGTTGTAGGTGCGCATGCGGGTGCCCTTGAAGTCAGCTGACAAACGCACCGGCGCGGTGGAGAACAGCCCCTGCGGCGGCCATGGCACGGCATACAGGGCCTTGAGCCCCTTGGCCGCAAAGTGCCCCTCGATCAGCGGACGCTGCAGATCCCACAGGCGGCGGGCGTCCGCATAGCTGCGCACCACGAAGGGCACGGCATCGGCGCCGGCAATCGGGATTTCGCGCACCAGGCTGGTCATGATGGTCTCGCCCGCCTCGGCCTTGCCGCCCTCCACGGCCTGAGGAATTTCGCCCAGCTTGAACAGGGTGTTGTTGGCGTGAACCTCGATGCGCAGCGCACCGCTGGATGCACGCTCCACGTCCTGGGCAAACTGGACGATGTTGCGCGTGTGAAAGGACTCTGCGCGGTAGCCCGTGGCCAGCTTCCACTGGGTCTGGGCGTGCAACGCCGGGGCCACGGCAAGCGCGGCCAGCAACGCAACGGTTTTCATGGAGGGCTCCTGTGCGGGGCTGGTGGGCGGCGCGGTGACTCAGCCCTGCATCTGACGCGGCAGCCAGAGCACCACGTCAGGCACGAAGTAGGTCATGACGACCGCGACGATCATCAGCGCGAACAAGGGCAGCGCTGTGCGGGCGATCCAGGTGACTTCGCGGCGCGTCATGCCTTGCAGCACGAAGAGGTTGAAGCCCACCGGCGGCGTGATCTGCGCCATCTCGACCACCAGCACGATGAAGATACCGAACCACACCAGGTCAAACCCTGCAGCCTCCACCGTGGGCAACAGCACGGCAATGGTCAGCACCACCATCGAGATGCCATCCAGGAAGCAGCCCAGCAGGATGAAGAACACGATGAGCAGCAGCATCAGCGCAAAGGGCGACAGATGCAGCGCGCCGATGAACTCGGCCAGATGACGTGGCAGACCGATGAAGCCCATGGCCAGCGTGAGGAATGCAGCCCCGGCCAGAATGAGGCCGATCATGCAGTACACGCGGCACGCGGCCACCAGGCCGTCCTTGAAGCGGGCCCAGTCGAGCGAGCCTTCAATCTTGGCCAGGATGAGCGAACCCGCCACGCCCAGTGCAGCAGCCTCGGTAGCGGTGGCGATCCCGCTGTAGATGGCGCCCAGCACCACCACGATGAGCGACACCACAGGAATCAGGTGGCGCGACGCGTAGAGCTTCTGCGCAAAACTCAAGCGCTTGTCGGGCGCTGGCACCTTGTCCTTGTTGAAGAGGGCCCACACGATGATGTAGCCCATGAAAAGCGCTGCCAGCAGCAGGCCCGGGATCACGCCGGCCAAAAACAGCTTGGAGATCGACACGTTGGCCGCCACCCCGTAGACAATCATGATGATCGAGGGCGGGATCAGCAGGCCCAGCGTGCCAGCCCCCGCGAGCGTACCCACAGAGATGTCTTCGGGATAGCCGCGCTGCTTGAGTTCAGGCAGCGTGATCTTGCCAATGGTGGCGCAGGTGGCGGCCGACGAGCCTGAGATGGCGGCAAAGATGGTGCAGCCCACCACGTTCACATGCAGCAGGCGGCCCGGCAGCCTCTCCAGCCACGGTGCCAGGCCCTTGAACATGCTGCTCGACAGCTTGCTGCGGAACAGGATCTCCCCCATCCACAGGAACAGCGGCAGTGCCGTGAGCGTCCAGCTGGAGGTAGACCCCCAGATGGTCAGCATCATGCTGTCGCCCACCGGGCGGTTGGTGAAGAGCTCCATGCCGACCAAGGCCACTGCCAGCAGTGACAGGCCGATCCACAGGCCCGAACCGAGCACTGCGAACAGCACTACGATCAAGCCCAAAGCGATGATGACGTCCATGATGATGTCTCCTGGCGCGGGTTATTCAGAACGCGCCGACTCGGACACGGCCATGAAGGCCACGCCCTGCACGCGCAAGACGAGGGCGTGGGCAAATGCCAGTGCAAAGCCGATGCAGCCCATGGCCATGCTGATCTGGGGGATCCACAGCGGCGAGGCATCCGCTGCGGGCGAGATGTCGTGCGTGAGGTACGAGATCCACACTGAGCGCACGGCGTACCAGGCGATGTAGAGCGTGAGCACCAGCGCAGCGCTCAGGCAAAACCACTCGAAGGCCGAGCGCATGCGCGCCGGCAGACGGTCCAGCACGAGCGTGACGCGGATGTGATCGCCGTTTTGCAGCGTACTGGGCAGGGCAAAGAAGAGCGCCGCGGCGATGGCGTACCCCGCGTACGCATCGAGTCCATCAATGTTCACGTGGACGACTTCCCGGGCAAACACGCCCAGCGTGACGGCTGCAAAGGCGGCCAGCATGGAGATGCCCGAGAGCAGCATCAGCAGCCTGTAGAAATTTCGGACGAGTTTGTCCATGGCGTACTCCGGTAACGCTTGAAAAGTGAGAGGTGGGAGAGCGGCAGCGCGGCGAAAAGCAGGCGGCAAGGCACCTGGCGCTGCCCCGGCCCCGCCGCGCGCGGGGCAGATGCGAGCGGACTACTTCTTGCGGTAGGCGTCGATGATGGCCTGGCCTTCGGCGCCGGCCGACTTGATCCAGTCCGCAGTCATCGCGTCGCCAATGCTGGCCAGTTCCTTCTTGATGCTGTCGCTGGGCTCGGCCACGGTCATGCCCTTGGCGGTCAGCTCCTTGATGAACTCCTTGTCCACCCGTTCGCTGGTGGCCCAGCCGCGGGCTTCCGCATCTGCCGCAGCCTTCAGCACGGCGTCCTGCAGCGGCTTGTCCAGCGCATCAAACGCTTTCTGATTGACCACGGTGGCGTTGCGCGGCAGCCAGGCGCTGACGGGGTAGAAGTACTTGACCTGCTCGTACAGCTTGGACTCCACGCCGCTGGCACTGGAGGTGAGAAAGTTCTGCACGGTATTCGTCGCCAGCGCCTGGCCCAGTTCCGACAGCTGGATCGTCACCGGCTGCGCCTTGAGCAGCTGCGCAATGCGGGTGGTGGCCGGGTTGTACGCGCGCATCTTGGTACCGGCGAAGTCCGCGGGCGTGTTCACGGGCTTGAGCGAGTAAAGGGATTGCCCAGGCCATGGCACCGAGAAAAGCACCTTCACGCCTTGGGATGCCAGCAGCTTCTCTTGCGCGGGCTTGGCGGCCAGGTACAGGCGCTTGGAGTCGGCGTAGCTTGTGGCCAGGAAGGGAATGGAATCCACGCCGAACAGCGGATTCTCGTTGGAGGCGCCCGAGAGGATGAACTCGGCCGATGGCACCTGCCCGGTCTGCACCGCGCGCTTGATTTCGTTGGCCTTGTAGAGCGAGCCGCCGGGGTGCAAGGTGATCTTGAGCTTGCCGCCCGTCAGCTTGTCCACATCATTGGCGAACTGCTGCACGTTCTGCGTCTGGAAACTGTTGGCACCGTAGCCGGTGGGCAGATCCCACTTGACCTGGGCTTGGGCGGCGCACACGCTGAGAGTGGCCGTCAGACACAATGCGAATTTTTTCATGGGGAGACTCCTGGAGGTAGGCCGCTCAAAAGCTGGCGAGGTGGTGGTTGAGAAGATCGGTGATCAACATGCAGCCCGGCGCGTGGGTGATGCAAAACGCCGGCTGGGCATTCAGGATGGCGGACTGCGGCGTGACACCGCAGGCCCAGAAAACGGGGATCTCGCCCGGCATCAGCGCCACGGCATCGCCGTAGTCGGGCTTGGCGATGTCGGCAATGCCGATGAGTGCCGGGTCACCGATGTGCACCGGCGCGCCGTGCACGTTGGGAAAGCGCGAGGTGACCTGCACCGCACGGATCACGTCGGCCGCGGGCATGGGCCGCATGGACACCACCATGGCGCCGCCAAAGGGCCCGGCAGACTCGGTGGCGATGTTGGTGCGGTACATGGCCACGTTCTTGCCCTCGTTGATGTGGCGCAGGCTGATGCCGGCCTCTTGCAGCGCTGCCTCGAACGAGAACGAGCAGCCCAGCACGAACGTGACCAGGTCATCGCGCCACAGGTGCGCAATGTCACCCACCTCCTGCGCCAGTTCGCCGTGGCGCCACACGCGGTACTGGGGCAGGTCGCTGCGGATGTCGATACCCTCCCCCAGCTTGGGCAGCGCGACCTGGCCCGGCTCGCTCACCGCCAGCACGGGGCAGGGCTTGGGGTTGCGCTGGCAAAAGCGCAGAAAATCCCCCGCGAGCACTTCGGGCAGGATCACCAGGTTGCCCTGAACCCGTCCGTGGGCGAGGCCGCTGGTGTGCGACGACCAGAGCCCCTGGCGTATGACGCTGCGCACGTGGAGAGGGTTGTTGATGCCCTCCGGACCAAACACTGCCAGCGCTGTTTGTTGAGCTGAATCCACCGTTTTTCCTTGCATTGAGAAATGTCAATTGCATGACGTTGGGCGGATTGTGTTGGTGTGTAACCAACCCTGGCAAATTCAAAAAATTTCTATCAGATCATCGATTTTTTCCATGCTCTCCATTGGGGCAAGGCGAACCAAGTTGGTGCCAAGGGAAAACCCTGACGGGAAATTTACGGGTAAACCCTGAAACAGGAAACCGCGCGAAGTTCGCCTGCGACACCACGCAGAGCACCCGTTCGAAGAGCGGCGGACGCGGTCCGGGCGGGCAAGGCAGCTCAGGTCTTGCGCCCCTTGCGCGCAGGGGCGGGGTGCTGCTGCTCAATGAAGTCGAGCGCGGATCTCACGACCGCTTCCATGGCCGGCGACGAAGGGTCTTCCCGGTAGCTCACGTGGATGGGCAACGGCCGCAACGCGGTGTCGCAGGCCAAAGCACGCAAGTCCGGGAAAGCCAGCAGGCGCTGCACCGCGAGGCGCGGCAGCGTGGCCACGCCAAAGCCGCCCTGCACCAGTTGCACCATGGCCGAGATCGACGAAATGGTGTGCACGCAGCGGGGCTCCACCTGGGCCTGCCGCAGCGTGTCGAGCAACGACACATGGGGTTGCGAGCCACGCTGAAAAGTCAGGATGTCGGCGCCCGCAAAGTCTTCCAGCGCGTACCGGCGTTTGCGGTGTGTTTTGGCGTTGCCCACAAACACCATCTCCATGGGCGTGACGGCCTGGGTGCGGATGCCATCGGCCGACGCGGGTAGCGCCGCGAACACAGCGTCCAGCGTGCCCCGCCGGATCTGGTCGAGCAGCACGGGCGTGGTTTCCACCGTGAGTTCCAGCTCCAGCAGCGGATTGTCCTTGCGCAACTGCTCCACCCACGGAATGAGCCAGGAGTGCAGCACCGATTCGATCGCCCCCAGCCGCACCGATACCTCCAGCGGCCCGCCCGATCCCATCTCGGCCTTGAGTTGGCGCTGCAACTCCAGCATGCGCTTGGCGTAGACCAGAAACCGCCCTCCCGCCACGGTGAGCTTGAAATGCTTGTCGCGCCGGTCGAGCAGCAGCACGCCCAGCTCTTCTTCCAGCGCGGAGATGCGGCTGGACATGGCTGACTGGGTGAGGAACAGTTTCTCCGCTGCACGCGTCACGCTCTTGAGCGATGCGACCCAGTAGAAGGCTTCGACGAAACGCAGGTTCATGGTGTCTTCGGGATGTATTCCGGTGTCCGGGTGGTGCGGTGCGCGGCGATGCCGGAGCGCACCGCAGTGGTGCACCGGGCCGGTCCCGCCAACGTGTTACGAGGTTG
>NZ_JALEGG010000061.1 GCF_022763525.1 Acidovorax sp. | reverse complement strand
GGCCCAGCAGGCGGTGGAGATGACGGGCTGCTCCGTCACCTACCCCGACGGCGCCACGGCCTGCGCGGCCATTGGCAACAACCCCTACGCGGGCGGCTTCATCTACTTGGTGGGAAGTTTCTACGCGAGCGAGCTGGTTCCGCGCGAGCGCGGGGTGCTGGACCTGGCCGGCGTGCACCGCGCCCGCATCACGCTGGATATGCGCGGCAGCACCTACCGATGGGTAGCCCCCTTCGAGGCGTTGCCGCCGCAAGGCAGCATCCAGACGCGCGGACGACTCACCGGTTTTGTGGACCACCGCAACGGCGACGGCAGCGAAGGCGCCGACATGTTGGACGCCCGCGCCCGCCCGGTGCGCGACTTCCGCGGCTGGCTGTGGCAAAACAGCCTGTGCCGCGACCTGGCCGGCGCGCAGCCGGGCTGCCAGCGGCGCACGTTCTATTCCGTGCGCCTGCCAGTGGAGCTGTTTCGCGAGGCGCTGTTCAACAGCAAGCAGCGCGTGGTCTGGCCGCCCGAAGACCTGGGCAGCATGCGTTTGCGGATGGAGATGCTGGGCCCGGGCTCGCCGCCCGCGCTGTTTGACAGCAATATGCCCGGCGCGCAGCCCGCCGCATCGCTGGCCGAGGTGGCCCGCTCGCTGCTGCCCGGCGAGAAGGTGCAGATCCGCAAGCTGGGCAGCAGCGAGCAGGAGGCGCTCACGCTGCGGGGATCGGCGGTGGAAGCGGGTCCCTCGGCCCCCTGGCTGTTGCGCCTGATCAGCTGGCTGCCGCTGGACGGCACGCTCACCAACCCCAGCCGGCGCCCACAGCCCGAGGCGCCCGCTGGCTTGGACATGCTGGACACGCCCGTAGGCCACTACGCCGTCACCTTTACCGGGGACCTGCGCGGGGTGGAGCAGAACCTGGCCGTGGTGGCCACGCGCATGTCGTGGTACCTGGGCGCCATGCTGGCCGCCATTGCGCTGGCCTGGCTGGTGTTGGAGGTGGGCCTGCTGCGCCGGGTCACCGCCCTCACGCGGCGGGCCGCCGCCGTGTCGTACAACGTGCAGGACGGCCACATTGGCCCGCGCCTGGGCGACCTGGAGGTGTCGGACCTGCGCGGCTCGGACGAGCTGGGCATTCTGGCCGGCGGTCTGGCCGACCTGCTGCAGCGCGTGAAGGACGACCTGGCGCGCGAGCGCCTGCGCGCCCAGCAGGAGCGGGACATGTGGCACGCGGTGGGGCACGAGATCATGTCGCCCCTGCAGTCGCTGATGGTGCTGCACGGCGGCGCCGATGACCCTGGCCACCGCTACGTGCAGCGCATGCAGCAGGCGGTGCACGTGCTCTACGGCACCGCCTCACCGGCCGAGGCGCTGCAGGCGGCCGACGTGCCTCAGGGCCGGCTCGACCTGGACGCCTTCCTGCGCCACGTGGCCAACAACGCGCACTTTGCGGGCATCGGCAACGTGGTCTACCAGGGCGGGCCGGGCCCGATCTTCGTGCGGGCGGACGAGTTTGCGCTGGAGGACGTGGTGACCCACATCCTGGGCAACGCCGACCGTTACCGCCCGGCCGGCTCACCCATCACACTGACGCTGGCCGCGTCCGAATCCACCGCCAGCGCCACCTTGCACAACCAGGGCTCGACCATCGAAGAAGACCTCCTGGGCCGCATCTTCGAGCTGGGGGTGTCCGACCCGAGCCTGCCCGCGCCGATGGACGAATCGAAGCACCGGGGCCAGGGACTGTTCGTGGCCAAGACCTATATGGCCAAGATGGGCGGCACCATCAACGCGCGCAACACGGCCGACGGGGTGGCGTTCACGCTCACGTTCCAGCGCCTGGGCTGACACCAGAAAAGGCCGCGGGGCGGACGGGCGCGTTTGGCCGCGTCTGACAGCGGCGGCGACAGCGTCCGGCCTACCCTGGCGGGACGCTGCCGCCCTGCACGCTGCGCATCTGCACCTTCTTGCACGTGCATGCAGCGCGGCTTTCCGCCCACTGCAAGTTTTCCAAGGAGTGACCCATGAAACGCTTCGCCTTTGCATCCGCCGCAGCCCCTGCGCTCACCGCCGTCCTGCTGGTGGCCTCTTCTGCCGCCACCTGGGCCCAGACGCCAGCCAACGATGCCCGCGCCCGCTATGAACAGGAGCGCGAAAAATGCAGAACCCACAACACGCAGGACAGCCTGGCCACCTGTATGCGCGAGGCCACCAACGCCTACGATGCCGCCCGCAAGGGCCAGCTGAGCGACCCCGGCCCCATTGCCATCGCCAATGCCACCCAGCGCTGCGACGCCTTCCAGAACGCCCAGGACCGCGCCGAATGCGTGCGCAGGATTGAAAGCGACCCCGCCAGCGGATCCGTGTCCGGCGGCGGCGTGCTGCGGGAATCCGTCACGACCACGGTGATCCCGCAGTGATCGGTCAGAGAGCTTTCATCCAAATAGCGCCTTTGCGCTTGTCTGACAAGCGCAATCAGCTATACATTTTATAGCAAATGAAATCTTCGGAACTGGCTTAAACAGCTTCCAATCTCGAACTCCGCCCTCCTCGTCCGTTCACGCTGAGCCTGTCGAAGCGCCGCGCAGGGCGGAGGCAGGTTCAGTCTGAACAGCGGGTGGAAGCTCTAGATCCCAACGCAGCAGGGGTGTCGGTCCCCGGGGCTTCAGGCGGCGGCCAACGCCTGGCGCATGGCGTCGATAACGCCCCGGTAGTCCGGCTTGCCAAAAATCGCGCTGCCAGCCACGAAAGTGTCCGCACCCGCGTCGGCCACGCGGCGGATGTTGTCGGCCTTGATGCCGCCATCCACCTCCAGGCGGATGTCCTTGCCGCTCGCGTCGATGCGCTTGCGCACGGCCTCGATCTTGCGCAGGGCCGAGTCGATGAAGCTCTGTCCGCCAAAGCCCGGGTTCACACTCATGATGAGGATGAGGTCGATGTCGTCGATCACCCAGTCCAGCACATCCAGCGGCTCGGCCGGGTTGAACACCAGGCCGGGCTTGACGCCCTTGGCGCGGATGGCCTGGATGCTGCGGTGCACGTGGGCCGAGGCATCGGGGTGGAAGCTGATGTAGTCGGCGCCCGCGTCGGCGAAGGCAGCGGCCAGCGCATCCACGGGCTCAATCATCAGGTGCACGTCGATGGGCACCGGCCGGCCATCGGGCGTCTTGGCGTGCGGCTTGAGCGCCTGGCACACCATGGGGCCGAAGGTCAGGTTAGGTACGTAATGGTTGTCCATCACGTCGAAATGGATCCAATCGGCGCCAGCGGCAACGACGTTGCGCACTTCCTCGCCCAGGCGGGCAAAGTCGGCAGAAAGGATGGAGGGGGCAATTTGGTAGGTGCGGCTCATCCCTGCATTGTCGCAAAGCGCCTCGGTGCCTGCCTCGTCAGCAGGATGCAGGGCGCTCCGTGGCGCGGCCACACGGTTACCATTCGCGCCATGCCAAAGCACCAGTTCGACGTCCAAGTGCAACCTGAGTACCTGCCCGAGCAGTCTGCGCCGGACACGGGCGTGTTCAGCTTTGCCTACACGATCACCATCACCAACGTGGGTGAAGCACCCGGGCAGTTGATCTCGCGCCACTGGATCATCAGCGATTCGCTGGGCCACACCGAAGAAGTCAAAGGACTGGGCGTGGTGGGCCAGCAGCCGCTGCTCAAGCCCGGCGAGTCGTTCCAGTACACCAGCGGCTGCCGCCTGCGCACCGCCAGCGGCACCATGCACGGCACCTTCCATTGCGTAGCCGACGATGGCGAGCCTTTTGACACGCCCGTGCCGCTGTTTGTGCTGGAGGCCGTTCGCCAGGGCCCCCTGGGCGGGCCGCTGAACGGGCGGGTGCTGCATTGAAGCGCGCGCCATCCGCCGAACTGCCCTCCTTGCTGGCGGCGCTCGACCCCGGGGCCGGCCTCGCCCAACGCCATCTGTGGCTGATTCACCTACTCGACTGGGTGCGCGGCCAGCGCGACTCCGTACCCGCCGCCGTGGGACGCGTGCAGCTGTTTCTCGATGCCGTCGAGGCCCGCCCCGAGGTGCAGCAGCGGCTGCAGGCGTGGTGGGCCACGCTGGTGGAGCACGTGGACATCACCACGCTGCTGGCCGATTTCGGCTTCGCGCCGCGCACCGCGCTGGTCAGCGAAGTGGCCGAGCGCCTGCGCACCAAGCTGCTGCCCGGCAGCCCTGAAACCATCGACGCCTCCGAGCTCTTCATGCTGGCGCTGCCCAGCGAATTCGACGCGCAGTGGCTAGCGGCGCTCGACGAGGCCCAGCTCACGCGCCTGGTGGCACTCTTGGCCCCACCCGGGGACGAGGCGCAGGCAGGCCCCTCGCGCTGGCACCGTGCGCTGCTTGACGCCATCACCTACTGCGCGGGGCAGATCCTGTCCACCGGCTTTGCACCCGAGCTGCGCCTGCGGATGAGCGAGTCGGCGCGCGATGCGCAGCCGTTCCACGCGCTGATCCGCGATGTGGAGAGCCTGCGCGTGGAGGTGGTGCACGCACTGCGCACACCCGACCGGCTGGATGAGGCAGCCCAGCGCCTGCGCGAGCGGCTGGAGGCCTGCCGCGCGGCCGCCGCCACGGTGTACACGCATTTCGAAGACAACGGCATCTCGGTAGGCCTGGTGTTTCGCTTGCGGCAATTGCGCGAGCGCATCCTGCGGGTGCGCGAGCTGCTGGACTGCCTGCTGTCGCCCAAGCCCGCAGTCACGGCAGCACGCCTGCTGGCGCATCTGGTGATGGTGGGCCAGGAGCGGCGCAGCCTGCGCGCGCTGCTGGCGTCCAACTCGTCGCTGCTGGCCGCCAAGGTGGCCGAGCGCAGCGCGGAAACCGGCGAGCACTACATCACCCGCACCGCCCCCGAATACCGCGCCATGGTCCGCAAGGCCGCGGGCGGCGGGGCTGTGATGGCCTTCACCACGCTGGCGAAGTTCGGGCTCTACGCGCTCGCACTCTCGGCGTTCTGGGCGGGCTTCTGGGCTGGCGTGAACTATGCCGCCACCTTCGTGCTGATCCAGTTGCTGCACCTGACGGTGGCCACCAAGCAGCCGGCCATGACGGCCCCCGCGATGGCCGCCAAGCTCAAGGAGATTGGCACCAGCGGCGCCATCGAGTCCTTCGTGGATGAAATCACGCACCTGGTGCGCTCGCAGGTCGCCGCGGTGCTGGGCAATGTGCTGGTGGTGTTCCCGGCCGTGCTCGTGCTGGCCCTGCTCATCGCGCTGGCCACAGGCAGCCCGGCCATCAGCGAGCGGCAGGCGGCGCACGTGCTCGAATCGCAGCACCTGCTGGGCCCGTCGCTGTTCTTCGCGGCCTTCACGGGAGTGCTGCTGTTTGCGTCCAGCATCATCGCAGGTTGGACGGAAAACTGGTTCGTGCTCAACCGGCTGGACTCGGCGCTGCAGTACAACCCGCGCATCACGCGCCTGCTGGGCGGCGAGCGCGCAGCCCGCTGGGCGCGCTTCCTGCGCGAAAACCTCTCGGGCTTTGCCGCCAACATCTCGCTGGGGTTCATGCTGGGCCTCATCCCTGCCTTCGCAGGGTTTTTCGGTCTGGGCCTGGATGTGCGGCATGTCACACTCTCCACAGGCCAGGTGGCAGCGGCGAGCGCCGCGCTGGGGCCCACGGTGCTGCATTCGCCGGCCTTCTGGTGGGCGGTGGCTGCGCTTCCGCTGCTGGGTGCGCTCAATGTGACCGTGAGTTTCTACCTGGCCTTCAGCCTGGCGTTGCGCGCGCAGAATGTGAGCGGCGTGGACCGCTCGCGCATCTATGCGGCGATCCGTGCGCGACTGCGCTCGGCGCCAATGAGTTTTTTTGTACCGGCGCGCCGCCCGGCCTGAACGGCCTGAAAAGTCAAGCCTGCGGCGCGGCCCAAGCCTCGCCCCTGTCCTACATGGGCAGGATGTTTCGGCCTGTAAATTCAGGCAACGTTGGTGCGCCCTTTTTCAAGAGGGGTTTTGAACCAGTTCCCGGTGAATCTCCCGGACTGTGCGCACCCGCTTCTTCACCCACTCCCGACGGGGCCCGGCCCCGCCTGACGCAGAGGTTCCAAAAAGATGAATGAAATCCTGAGCTTCTGGGCGCAATGGCTGCGCCCCTCGGCCGGGTTGCCCACCGTGCAATGGTCGCTGCTGCTGGCAGTGGCTGCCATGGCGGGCTATCTCACGCAACGCCACACCGGACTGCCCAAGGTACTGGGCTACTCGCTGGTGGGCACTGCCGCCGGGTTGGCGGGTTTCAGCGGCGCGGTCTGGCCGCTGCAGGGCATCGGCCTGTTCCTGCTCGAACTGGGCATCGCCATCGTGCTGTTTGAATGCGGCGGGCGCATTCCGCTGCGCTGGTTCCGGCACAACCCCATGGTGCTGGTGCAGAGCATCGCCGAATCGGTGCTCACCTACTTTGCCGTGTACTGGGTGCTGGTGTGGCTGAACCTGCCCACGCAGGTAGCCGGGCCGCTGGCGCTGGTGGCGCTGGCGGCATCGCCGGCCGTGCTCACGCGCGTGGTGGCCGACACCCGGGCGGCCGGGCCGGTGACGGAGCGTGCCATCGTGCTCACCACGCTGTCCACGCTGTACGCCCTCACGCTGGGCAGTGCCAAGGCGGAGCTGCTCAACCGCCAGAGCGTGACGGTCCTTGAAACGATCTCGCCCGTGGTGGTGGTCCTGGGGGTCTCCATCATCGTGGCAGCGGTGCTGGCGCTGGTGCTGCGCATGGCGCTGCGAGTGATGAGCCCGACCAGCGAAAACACTTCCATGCTCTTCCTGGCCCTGGTGGCCGCGGGCACGGCCGTGGCCGCGCACATGGGCGGCTCTGCGCCGCTGGCGGCGCTGCTGGGCGGCATGCTGCTCAAGCAGCTCAACCCCCGGCCCTGGGCCTGGCCGCGGCAGCTGGGCAACGCGTCTTCGCTGCTCACCATGCTGATGTTCGTGCTCGTCTCCACCGTGGCCGCCCAGGCCGACTGGAGCGCACCCGTCGCCGGCGTGGTGCTGGCGCTGATTGCCGTGCGCCTGCTGGCCAAGGCCACCGGTGTGGCGCTGGGCAATGTGGGCAGCGGCGCGAGCTGGAAACAGGCGCTCTGGGTGGGCTGCGCGATGACACCGATGTCGTCGATCGCCCTCCTGATCGCCTCGCAGTTCGTGCTGGCCTCGCCCTCGACAGGGCATGTCATCGCCGGCGTGGCCCTGCCCGCCATCCTGCTGATGGAGGTGCTGGGCGCTGTGATCGCCACCGTGGCCATCTACCGCGCGGGCGAGAGCTCCAAGCCCTGGGCGGCCCTGACGGCGCGCGGGCAAAACGGAGACACCCAGCCATGAGCGCAGCGCCACGCCGCGCGCATCCCGATCGCACCGCACTGCACCGTACAAAGGCCCCCTGATGTCCCTTGAAGCCTTCAACCATTCCGAACCGCTCACGCTGGGCGTGGAGCTGGAGCTGCAGCTCGTCAACACCAACGACTACGACCTCGCGCCCTATGCCGAGGACATGCTGCGCCTGATGAAGAAGAACCCGCTGCCCGGCAGCGTGGTGCCCGAGATGACGAACAGCATGATCGAAATCTCCACCGGTATCTGCCATTCGAGCAGCGAGGTGCTGGGCCAGCTCACCCCCATCCGCGATGCGCTGGTGAAAAGCGCCGACAAGCTCAACATCGCCGTGGTGGGCGGCGGCACGCACCCGTTCCAGCAGTGGCACGAGCGGCGCATCTACGACAAGCCGCGCTTTCGCGAGCTGTCGGAGCTGTACGGCTACCTCTCCAAGCAGTTCACCATCTTCGGCCAGCACGTGCACATCGGTTGCCCCGATGCAAACGCGGCGCTCTTGATGCTGCACCGCATGAGCCGATACATCCCGCATTTCATCGCGCTGTCGGCATCAAGCCCCTATGTGCAGGGACAGGACACGGCCTTTGATTCAGCGCGGCTCAACTCGGTCTTCGCCTTTCCACTGTCGGGCCGCGCGCCCATGGCGCTGACCTGGGACGACTTCACCGCCTACTTCGACAAGATGACGCGCACCGGCGTGGTCAAGAGCATGAAGGACTTCTATTGGGACATCCGCCCCAAGCCCGAGTTCGGAACCATCGAGATCCGCGTGTTCGACACGCCGCTGACCATCGAGCGCGCCGCGGCACTGGCCGGCTATGTGCAAGCGCTGGGCGCGTGGTTCCTGGCCGACCAGCCCTTCATGCCGGCGGAAGACGACTACCTGGTCTACACCTACAACCGCTTCCAGGCGTGCCGCTTCGGCATGGACGCGGTGTATGTGGACCCGGCCACCGGTGGACACATGCCGCTGCGTGAGCACATCCTGCGGACCATGGACACCATTGCCAGCCACGCGGCCATGCAGGGCTCATCGAGCGCCATGCACATGCTGCGCACCGAGGTGGAGGCAGGACAGAACGATGCACGCTGGCTGCGTTTGCGCCAGCGCGAAGAGCAGCTGCTGGCCGAAGTCAGCCGCCAGGCGGCGCAACGTTTTCGCGGCGCAGCGGCCTGACACCCGGGCGTGAAGCAACCTGCATCTCTCAGCCCAGCTGCGCCAGGCCCGCGCCTGCTGCACGCGCCTGCTGGCGCGCCCCTCAATGAACGCGGCTTTCTCAACGGGCGTGTTCGTGCCTTGCGTGATGCTGATCTCCAGCAGCGCGGTAGGCTGCTTCAGGGGCGCACCCCCCACATGCCAGCGCGCCGCGGGCAGGTCGTCGATCACCACGGCGGTCACCTCCCGGCGCTTGCCCAGCAGCTGCACTGTGAGGTCGGTGAGTGCGCTGGCCAGCTGTCCGTAGCGTTCAGGATTTTGCAAGGGGGCGGTTTTCAGTACGAGGGTCGGCATGGTGGTCAGGGCTCCTGGCGAGAACGGCGAAGTGCGGCGGGGGCGCGGTGCAGAGGCGTTTCGTAGCGCAAGGACTGCAGGGCACGGCGAACGGCGCCCAGAAACACACCCGCGGCCCATGCGCTGGCATCGCGGATGGCCTCCTGGCGCAATTGCAGCGCACGCCGTTTGGCCGCCTCGCGCAGGCGGTGATAGTCGTCGGGATGCATGGGGGCAAACGGTTGCGAGTCCACGATGGCTCCTTCTTGGGATGAATGGAAGCGACTGTAGAAATCGGCCGCCGCTGCGGAAACCACGCGCCATGCAACAGCGTTTTGCGCCGCTGGCAAGCCCCCCCGCCGTTACCATCGCTCCATGCGCGAGATCCGCTTTGAAGACATGCACCTGTTCCTGCGCGTGGCCGACCTGGGCTCGTTGTCGGCCGTGGCGCGCGAGCGCGATACGCCGGTGAGCCAGGTGTCGCGCACCGTGGCGCGCATCGAG
>NZ_JALEGG010000060.1 GCF_022763525.1 Acidovorax sp. | reverse complement strand
GGGGGCAAAAAAAACGTTGGCATCCCCCAAAGGAAGAGCTCGTTCGAGCGCGCGTTTCCACTCGCGAAGGTCATATGCAGCGAACTCTGCATGCGTGCAATTGGTGGCTCCTTCGCAAAGTTTGGGTGCCGGTGGGGTGGGGGCTGGACCAGTGCGCCAACCCACGATATAGCTATCAATGCTCACCAAGGCGTTGGGATGGGTCTTCATCCGCTCGCTCAAGTCCTCAATCAAGCGAACCGCTTGCGCACGGTGCACGCTGGTTTGAGTGTCGCTAAGGGTTCGCATCTGAACGCCCAGAATTCCAAGAATGCCTAAGGCGGCAACGACGATAGCCACCAGCGATTCAATCAGGGTGATTCCGCGCTGGTTGAAATGAGAAGTGTGCTGCATAAGATTTAGCCCGACGTGCATGGCATGTCTTCAGATTTAATGATCCGGATGCGCCCACCAGAACTCATGCACAGACCACGGGCTGACAATTCCGAAATGGATTTGTTATGTGGCACGAAGCTGAAGCCTACATATGTGCCAGAAATACGCCCCCATCGGTCGAATTGAATACTGGAGCCGCCATTGGTGCGCGTGACGTCAATGTTTGGCGGGGTGGTGAAGCTCTGCAGTACTTCTTCACCCGCATTCAACGTCCCGTTGCTGTTGGTGTCCACAAAGACGAACCAGCCGCAGTCCCAATCATCGGTGCCGGAGGCGAGTGCGCAACCGTTGGTCCCGCTGGGGTGTTTGCGTACTGTGATGTTGCCTCCGCGCTTAATGGCCTCAGCACGTGCGTAATAAAGGGTGGATTCGAGTCCCTTTTGTGCTTGCTGCACACGCCAGCGTTCTATGAGAGGGGTGAAACTGGGGGCTGCTAACGCTACGAGAATGGCCAGTATGGAAACGACCACCATCAACTCAATGATGGTGAATCCACGAGGGCGTGGCTTATTCGGCTTGCGAAGACCCCGCCGGAGGCGCGATAGAGGTTGCATGATCTGCATGGGCTGATGCTATGTGGATTGGTGTGGCGAGGTGTCGTGTGTCTGACGAGTGGCATACGCGTGGCGATGGGCGGCTGTGCATGAGGTCTCGTTGGTTTTGCGGCTATCGCGTATAGCCCCTGCACGCCCCCGCGTTGTGCATGCCTTTGCACTCCCTGTACATCCGCCGATCGCGTTCAGAGCGGGTTTCTTCGGAGCTGCTGCGTTGGTAGGTGACTTTGCTCACACCTTTCTTCTTCGTCGAACCGGTAGTTGAGGCGGTTTTGCTATCGAAAGTGTTTCTTGCTTGTGCGGTCAGTGGTACCGTCGTCAAGAACAAAGCGAGGCCGAAAGTGGACAGTAGGAGGGTTGCTTTTGAGGGTGAGTGGCTCAAGGTTGAGGGTGTCGAAGTGGCGGTGACTCGTTCCATGATGCGTTTTCAGTTGATGTCAATAGGTGCTTGGGGCCGCGAGCGTTCTGGATTGCAGTGCGCCTGGTAAGGTAAATTTGCAACGGCGCTATAATCGCAAAGTTTTGCACAGTGCAAGACGCACGCCCGCAGCCATTCCAGCCGCGAGCGCAAGTAAAACCAAGGCTCGGCAAGTCTGCCGGTCTCAATCCAAGGAAGAATCATGATCGCATCCTCCATCAAGGCCGAGGTCGTCAAGGCCAACGCCCGTGCTGCCAATGACACTGGTAGCCCAGAAGTGCAAGTGGCCCTGCTGACCGCTCGCATCAACGAACTGACTCCCCACTTCAAGACGCATGCCAAGGACCACCACGGTCGCCGTGGCCTGCTGCGCATGGTGAGCCGTCGTCGCAAGCTGCTGGACTACCTGAAGGCCAAGGACGCTGACCGTTACACCGCGCTGATCGCCAAGCTGGGTCTGCGCAAGTAATTGCAATCGCATGCGAAAACGCCTGGGTTAGTCCGCTAGCTCAGGCGTTTTTTACTTCGGAGTCGCAAAACGGAGCGAAGCTGTGTCATTCCAATGCTGCAAGTTTGGTAGCGCCAAGCGCAGCACTGGAATGGCATCGTGTTCTGATTTGCCCTCTGAGCCAATCTGGTAGAGCGCTACCAGCTATTAAAACAGGAGCTGAACACATGAGCATTTTCAACAAAGTCACCAAGACGTTCCAATGGGGCGACAAGACCGTCATCATGGAAACGGGCGAGGTTGCCCGCCAGGCCTCCGGCGCAGTGCTGGTAAACATTGACGACACCGTGGTGCTGGCCACCGTGGTGGCCTCCAAGTCTGCCAAGCCGGGCCAGGATTTCTTTCCCCTGACGGTCGACTACATCGAGAAGACCTACGCCGCAGGCAAGATCCCCGGCAGCTTTTTCAAGCGCGAAGCCAAACCCAGCGAGCATGAAACGCTGACCAGCCGCCTGATCGACCGCCCGATCCGCCCGCTGTTCCCCGAAGGCTTCTTCAACGAAGTGCACGTGGTGATCCACACGCTGTCGCTGAATCCTGAAGTGGATGCTGACATTGCCGCCCTGATTGCCACTAGCGCCGCCCTGGCCATCTCTGGCATCCCGTTCAATGGCCCTATCGGTGCCGCACGCGTGGGCTACATCAACGGCGAATACGTGCTCAATCCCGGCCAGACGGCCCGCAAGAATTCGCAGATGGACCTGGTCGTGGCCGGTACCGAAGCTGCCGTGCTGATGGTGGAATCCGAAGCTCAGCAGCTGTCCGAGGAAATCATGCTCGGCGCCGTGGTGTTTGGCCATGAGCAAGGCAACGTGGCCATCAATGCCATCCACGAACTGGTGCGCGACGCGGGTAAGCCCGTGTGGCAATGGGAAGCGCCTGCCAAGGACGAAGCCCTGATCGCCAAGGTGGTCGCACTGGCTGACGACAAGCTGCGCGCTGCCTATCAGATCCGCAACAAGCAAGCCCGTACCCAAGCCTGCCGTGAAGCCTATGCCGCTGTGATGGCTGGGCTCAAGGCTGAGGGCGTCGAGTTCGATTCCGTCAAGGTCGAAGGCATGCTGTTCGACATCGAGGCTGGCATCGTGCGCAGCCAGATCCTGGCTGGCGAACCCCGCATCGACGGTCGCGATACCCGCACCGTGCGGCCCATCGAGATCCGCAGCGGCGTGCTGCCCCGTGCCCACGGCTCCTCGCTGTTCACGCGTGGCGAAACCCAGGCCCTGGTAGTGACCACCCTGGGCACAGAGCGCGATGCGCAGCGCATTGATGCGCTGGCCGGCGAGTACGAAGACCGCTTCATGCTGCACTACAACATGCCTCCCTTTGCCACGGGCGAAGTGGGTCGCATGGGTTCGACCAAGCGCCGCGAGATCGGCCACGGTCGCTTGGCCAAGCGCGCGCTGGTCGCCGTGTTGCCGACCAAGGAAGAGTTTCCCTACACCATGCGCGTGGTGTCCGAAATCACCGAATCCAACGGCTCGTCGTCGATGGCGTCAGTTTGTGGTGGTTGCCTGTCGTTGATGGATGCAGGCGTGCCCATGAAGGCGCACGTGGCCGGTATCGCCATGGGCCTGATCAAGGATGCCAACCGTTTTGCGGTGCTGACCGACATCCTTGGCGACGAGGATCATCTGGGTGACATGGACTTCAAGGTGGCCGGCACCACCAGCGGCATCACAGCCCTGCAGATGGACATCAAGATCCAGGGCATCACCAAGGAAATCATGCAAGTCGCTCTGGCGCAAGCCAAGGAAGCGCGCATGCACATCCTGAGCAAGATGCAGGAGGCCATGGGCGAAGCCAAGACGGAAGTGTCGAGCTTCGCTCCCAAGCTCTACACGATGAAGATCAACCCCGAGAAGATCCGCGACGTGATCGGCAAGGGCGGTGCCGTGATCCGTGCGCTGACCGAAGAGACTGGTTGCCAGATCAATATCGAGGAAGACGGCACGATCACCATTGCGGCCACCGACGCCGCTAAGGCCGACGAGGCCAAGCGTCGCATCGAGCAGATCACGGCCGAGGTCGAGATCGGCAAGATCTACGAAGGCCCCGTCACCAAGATCCTGGATTTTGGCGCGCTGATCAACCTGCTGCCTGGCAAGGATGGCCTGCTGCACATCAGCCAGATCGCCCACGAGCGTGTCGAAAAGGTGTCCGACTACCTGACTGAAGGCCAGATCGTGAAGGTCAAGGTCATGGAAACCGACGAGAAGGGGCGGGTCAAGCTGTCCATGAAGGTGCTGGCAGACCGTCCCGCGGGCGGCAGCGACCGCCCGGCACCTGCCGAGCGGGGTGACCGCGAGCCCCGCCGCGACCATGGACGGGATGGTGGTCGCCAGTCGTCCGAGCAACAACAGCAGCAACAGCAGCAGTCTCTCGCTTCGGATGCAGACTCTGGACAAGTTCAGGGCTAAGTTGGTTGATTGCTATTGATTTTGTAGCTGCTTGCGCTTGCCAATAGGGCGTGAGCAGCCAAAATTATCTGAACCCTCCGGAGCGCAGCGCCATGCACGCAGTCGAGATCACATCCTTTGGTGCGCCGGAAGTGCTGCGCCTGGGTGAGCGGCCAGTTCCCGCACCTGGCGCTGGCGAGTTGCTCATCCGCGTGGCCGCCAGCGGCATTAATCGCCCTGACGTGCTTCAGCGGATGGGACACTATGCTCCTCCGCCCGGTACCTCAGATCTGCCAGGTCTGGAGGTTGCGGGCGTTGTCGAGTCGGGTGACGCTGCTGCCATGGCGGATGCGGGGTTGCAAGTGGGTGACCGGGTTTGCGCGCTGGTGGCTGGAGGGGGATATGCGCAGTGGTGCGTGGCGCCGGTGGCCCAGTGCCTCTCCATTCCTCAAGGCCTCAGCGACGTGGAGGCGGCATCCCTGCCGGAAACCTTCTTCACCGTATGGAGCAACGTGTTCGACCGTGGCCGGCTGCAGGCAGGCGAAAGCCTGCTGGTCCAGGGCGGAACCAGCGGTATCGGTGTGACGGCGGTGCAACTGGCGCGTGCGCTTGGGGCCACGGTGATTGCGACGGCGGGTAGCGATGACAAGTGTGCTGCTTGCCTGGAGCTCGGGGCGCACCATGCCATCAACTACAAGTCGCAGGACTTTGTTGCGGAAATCAAGCGCATCACCCAGGACAAGGGGGTGGACGTGGTACTGGACATGGTGGCTGGCGACTACGTGGCGCGAGAGGTGGAGTGCCTGGCCGAGGATGGTCGACTGGTGATCATCGCGGTACAGGGGGGTATCAAAAGTGCCTTCAACGCGGGCTTGGTGCTGCGTCGTCGGCTCACCATTACCGGGTCGACCCTGCGGCCGCGGTCCGTCGCGTTCAAAGGTGCGATCGCGCAGGCGTTGCGTGAGCGCGTGTGGCCGCTGTTGGCTTCGGGCCAGGTGCGCCCCGTGATTCACCGCACATTTCCTGCGGCGGATGCTGCGAAGGCCCATGCGCTGATGGAGTCGAACCAGCACATTGGCAAGATTGTTTTGACCTGGTGATCATGAAAAGCAAGAGAAAACTCATAGCAGGCAATTGGAAGATGAACGGCAGCCTGGCCGCGAACGATGCCTTGCTCAAGGGCATCATTGAAGGTCTTGCCGATCCTGCGTGCGATGTCGCGGTAGCCGTGCCTGCGCCTTACCTCGCGCAGGTTCAGACTGTGGCGTTCGGGTCGGTGGTGGCTGTGGCCGCGCAGGACGTGTCCCCGCACGAGGCGGGGGCATATACCGGGGAGGTGTCTGCGGCGATGCTGAAGGACTTCGGCGTGAGCTATGTCCTGGTGGGCCATTCCGAGCGGCGTCAATACCACGGCGAGACCGACGTGGTGGTGGCCGAGAAGGCGCAGCGTGCTTTGGCATCGGGTATCACGCCCATCATTTGCGTGGGCGAAACACTGCAGGAGCGCGAGGCGGGGCAGACCGAGGCGGTGGTCAAGCGCCAGCTGGCCGCAGTGATTCATCTCAACGGCCACTGCATCAGTGAAGTGGTGGTGGCTTATGAACCTGTCTGGGCCATCGGCACGGGGCGCACGGCGACGCCAGAGCAGGCTCAGGCGGTGCATGCGGTGTTGCGGGCTCAGCTGTCTGCGGCCAGCGAGCATGCCGATCGCATTCGCCTGCTCTACGGTGGCAGCATGAATGCTGTCAACGCCGCCCAGTTGCTGGCACAGCCGGATATCGATGGCGGACTTGTCGGTGGTGCTTCGCTGAAGGCGCCCGACTTCCTGCAAATCATCGCGGCCGCTCGCTAGGGCTGCCCTTCAAATTATTCAATCAGGAGTGAACAGAGAATGAACGTGATCGTGAACGTGGTTTTGGCCGTGCAGATGTTGGCGGCGCTGGGGATGATTGGCCTGATCCTGATCCAGCATGGCAAGGGTGCCGACATGGGGGCGGCATTCGGCAGCGGCAGCTCTGGCAGCTTGTTCGGTGCAAGCGGCAGTGCCAATTTCCTGTCGCGTACCACGGCAGTGCTCGCGGCGGTGTTTTTCGTGGCGACGTTGGCCCTGGCCTACTTTGGCAATTCGCGCCCTGCGAGTTCGGGGAGTGTGCTGGAAACGCCGGCAGCTGTGGCGCCCGCAGGCACGCCCTCTGGTGCAGCTTCTGAGCCTGCCGTGGCGCCGGCTGCCCCCGCCTCGGGCGCTGCGCAGATCCCCACCAAATAAACTGCACAAAATTCCGCCCTGTAAGCGAATGCAGGGTTTTTCCGGGGTAGAATCCTGGATTGTCTGGAAAGCCAAAAACCGCAAGGTTCCTCATGCCATCCAGATGCACACATCAGCCGTCGTGGTGAAATTGGTAGACACGCTATCTTGAGGGGGTAGTGGCGAAAGCTGTGCGAGTTCGAGTCTCGCCGACGGCACCAAAACAAAGGCCTCCCCGCATGACCCGCTCGGGCTCATGTCGGGCAAGGCTACAGCGGTGAGCACATCCTCCAGATGAACCTCGATCAGTACCTCCCCGTCCTTTTGTTCATCCTGGTCGGCATCGCCGTCGGCGTTGTGCCCCTGGTGCTCGGCTACATACTGGGCCCCAACCGCCCAGACGCCGCCAAAAACTCCCCCTACGAATGTGGCTTTGAAGCCTTCGAGGACGCGCGAATGAAGGTCGACGTGCGCTACTACCTCGTGGCCATCCTGTTCATTCTGTTCGACCTCGAAATCGCATTTCTTTTCCCGTGGGCCGTCACCCTGCATGAGGTGGGTGCTGCCGGGTTTGTGGCAGTCGTGATTTTCCTGGCCATTCTGGTCGTGGGCTTTGCCTACGAATGGAAAAAGGGTGCCCTGGATTGGGAATGAGCGGGCTTCAACAAGGACTGATGCAATGATTGAAGGCGTGATGAAGGAAGGCTTCATCACCACGAGCTACGACTCGGTGGTGAATTGGGCCAAGACGGGTTCGCTGTGGCCCATGACGTTTGGTCTGGCCTGCTGTGCTGTGGAAATGATGCATGCAGCCGCCGCGCGCTACGACATCGGCCGCTTCGGCGCAGAAGTGTTTCGCGCCAGCCCCCGCCAGTCCGATCTCATGATTGTTGCAGGCACGCTGTGCAACAAGATGGCGCCGGCGCTGCGCAAGGTGTATGACCAGATGTCCGAGCCGCGCTGGGTGCTCTCCATGGGTTCGTGCGCCAACGGTGGTGGCTACTACCACTACAGCTATTCGGTTGTGCGTGGCTGCGATCGCATCGTGCCTGTGGACGTTTACGTGCCTGGCTGCCCACCGACGGCCGAAGCGCTGATCTACGGCATCATCCAGCTGCAGCAGAAGATCCGCCGCACCAACACCATTGCTCGCGTCTGAAGGGTTGATGATGACTTCTGTTGCCATTCGCCCTGAAAAGCTCAAGGACCTCATCGCTGCGGCGCTGGGTGCCAAGGTGCGCCACATCTCCGTTGCGCTCGACGAAGTGACTGTGGTGGTCGCGGCGGCCGATTACCTTGATGTGATGCGCACCCTGCGCGACGCGGAAGGTTGCCGTTTCGAGCAGTTGGTAGACCTGTGCGGCGTGGACTATTCCTCCTATGGCGACCAGGTGAACGAGGGCGCACGCTACTGCGTGGTGTCGCACCTGCTGTCGGTGAGCCTGAACCAGCGCGTGCGCGTCAAGGTGTTCTGCCCCGATGACGACTTCCCCGTGGTGCCATCGGTCTCCGATCTTTGGAATTCCGCCAACTGGTACGAGCGCGAGGCGTTTGACCTCTTCGGCATCGTGTTCGATGGCCACAACGACCTGCGCCGCATCCTGACGGACTACGGCTTCATCGGTCACCCGTTCCGCAAGGACTTCCCGTTGTCGGGCCACGTCGAGATGCGCTACGACACCGAGCAGCGCCGGGTGGTTTACGAACCCGTCTCGATCGAGCCGCGCGAGATCACGCCGCGCATCATCCGCGAAGACAAGTACGGAGGCCTGCACTGAGGCGTCCCGCGCCCCACGTGAACCATCATGGCTGAAATCAAGAACTACTCCCTGAACTTTGGTCCGCAGCACCCCGCAGCGCACGGCGTGTTGCGCCTGGTGCTCGAGCTCGACGGCGAAGTCGTCCAGCGTGCGGACCCGCACATCGGCCTGCTGCACCGTGCCACCGAGAAGCTGGCCGAGCACAAGACCTACATCCAGTCGTTGCCCTACATGGACCGACTGGACTACGTCTCGATGATGTGCAACGAGCACGCCTACTGCCTGGCCATCGAGAAGCTGCTGGGCCTGGAAGTGCCCTTGCGCGCGCAGTACATCCGCGTGATGTTCTCCGAAATCACGCGCCTGCTGAACCACCTGATGTGGCTGGGCTCGCACGGCAACGACTGCGGTAGCTCCACCATCCTGATCTATACCTTCCGCGAGCGTGAAGACCTGTTCGACATGTACGAAGCCGTCTCTGGCGCGCGCATGCACGCGGCGTACTTCCGTCCCGGCGGCGTGTACCGCGATCTGCCGGACTCCATGCCGCAGTACAAGGTCAGCAAGATCAAGAACGCCAAGGCGATCGAAGCACTCAACCACAATCGCCAGGGCTCGTTGCTCGACTTCATCGACGACTTCACCCAGCGTTTCCCCGGCTGTGTGGACGAGTACGAAACGCTGCTCACCGACAACCGCATCTGGAAGCAGCGAACGGTGGGTATCGGTGTCGTGCCGCCAGAGCGCGCGCTCAACCTCGGCATGACGGGGCCGATGCTCCGGGGCTCGGGTATTGCCTGGGACCTGCGCAAGACGCAACCGTATGACGTTTACGACCGGCTGGATTTCGATATTCCGGTGGGCAAGACGGGCGATTGCTATGACCGCTATCTCGTGCGCGTGCAGGAGATGCGCGAATCCAACCGCATCATCAAGCAGTGCGTCGATTGGCTGCGAGCCAACCCTGGTCCGGTGATTACGGACAACCACAAGGTGGCGGCGCCTGCGCGCGAATCCATGAAATCCAACATGGAAGAGCTGATCCACCACTTCAAGCTGTTCACCGAGGGGTTCCATGTGCCCGAGGGCGAGGCTTATGCTGCCGTGGAGCATCCCAAGGGTGAGTTCGGGATTTACCTCATCAGCGATGGCGCCAACAAGCCTTATCGCCTGAAGATCCGTGCGCCGGGTTTTGCGCACCTGGCCACGCTGGACGAGATGGCTCGCGGCCACATGATCGCCGATGCCGTGGCCATCATTGGCACGATGGATATCGTGTTCGGAGAGATTGACCGATGATTACCGAAGCGACCCTGGCGCGATTCGCGCGCGAAGTGGCCAAGTACCCCCCAGAGCAAAAGCAGTCCGCCGTGATGGCGTGCCTGTCCATTGTTCAGCAAGAGCAGGGGTACGTCAGTGTGGAAAGCGAAGCGGTGATCGCCGACTACCTCGGCATGGCGCAGATTGCCGTGCACGAAGTCACGACCTTCTACAACATGTACAACCAGCAGCCAGTGGGCAAGTACAAGCTCAATGTCTGCACCAATTTGCCGTGCCAGCTGCGGGATGGGCAAAGAGCCCTGCAACACCTGGAGAAAAAGCTGGGCGTGGCAATGGGTGAAACGACCGCCGACGGCCTTTTCACGCTGCAGCAGTGCGAGTGCCTGGGCGCTTGCGCCGACGCTCCGGTGATGCTGGTCAATGACCGCACGATGTGCAGTTTCATGGACAACGACAAGCTCGACCAGCTCGTCGATGGTCTCCGGGCTGCGGAGGGCAAGCAATGACCACGGCTGCACAGATTCTTTCGCAGTTCCAAGCCACGGGTGTTCAAACCTGTTTCCACGACCGCCACATCAACCCGCAGATCTATGCGGGTCTGGACGGCACGAACTGGAGCATTAAGGATTACGAAGCACGCGGCGGCTATGCCGCCTTGCGCAAGATCCTCGGTACCGATGGCGGCGAGCCGCTGACGCAGGACCAGGTCATTGCCACTGTCAAGGAATCGGGCCTGCGCGGCCGCGGCGGTGCGGGCTTCCCCACGGGCCTCAAGTGGAGCTTCATGCCCCGCTCGTTCCCCGGCCAGAAGTACCTGGTGTGCAACTCGGACGAGGGCGAGCCGGGCACCTGCAAGGATCGCGACATCCTGCAGTTCAACCCACACATCGTCATCGAAGGCATGATCATCGCAGCCTACGCGATGGGCATCTCCGTGGGCTACAACTACATCCACGGCGAAATTTTCCAGACTTACGAGCGCTTCGAAGAGGCGCTTGAAGAAGCTCGCGCTGCAGGTTACCTGGGGGACAAGATCCTGGGCAGCAATTTCAGCTTCCAGTTGCATGCGGCGCATGGCTTTGGTGCCTACATCTGCGGCGAGGAAACCGCGCTGCTTGAATCGCTCGAAGGCAAGAAGGGCCAGCCGCGCTTCAAGCCGCCGTTCCCGGCCAGCTTCGGCCTGTACGGCAAGCCCACCACGATCAACAACACCGAGACCTTTGCGGCCGTGCCCTGGATCATCCGCAACGGTGGGGCTGCGTACCTGGAGTGCGGCAAGCCCAACAACGGCGGCACCAAGATCTTCTCGGTCTCTGGGGACGTGGAAAAACCCGGCAATTACGAGATTCCGCTGGGCACGCCTTTCGCCAAACTGCTTGAACTTGCCGGTGGCGTGCGCAAGGGCCGCCAGCTCAAGGCGGTGATTCCTGGCGGTTCGTCGGCCCCTGTGCTGCCCGCATCCATCATCATGGAATGCACGATGGACTACGACTCCATCGCCAAGGCCGGCTCCATGCTGGGCTCGGGTGCCGTGATCGTGATGGACGATTCCCGCAGCATGGTCGAGAGCCTGCTGCGCCTGTCGTACTTCTACTCGCACGAGTCTTGCGGCCAGTGCACACCGTGTCGCGAAGGCACGGGCTGGATGTGGCGTGTGATTGACCGCATCCAGCACAACCAAGGCCGTGCCGGCGACCTGGATCTGCTCAATTCCGTGGCAGACAACATTCAGGGGCGCACCATCTGCGCGCTGGGGGATGCCGCCGCCATGCCTGTGCGCGCAATGCTCAAGCACTTCCGTCCCGAGTTTGAAGCACTGATCCGGAACTCTGCAGCGCAGGCTGCGGCCTCCGCCTGATCGCGAGAAGACATATGGTTGAAATTGAACTGGACGGTCAGAAAGTAGAAGTCGCCGAAGGCTGCATGGTGATGCATGCGGCCGAGAAGGCCGGCACCTACATTCCGCATTTCTGCTACCACAAGAAACTCTCCATTGCCGCCAACTGCCGCATGTGCCTGGTGGACGTGGAGAAGGCTCCCAAGCCCATGCCCGCCTGCGCCACGCCGGTCACGCAGGGCATGATCGTGCGCACCAAGAGCGACAAGGCCATCAAGGCCCAGCAGTCGGTCATGGAGTTCCTGCTGATCAACCACCCGCTCGACTGCCCCATCTGCGACCAAGGCGGCGAGTGCCAGCTGCAGGACCTGGCCGTGGGTTACGGGGGGTCCTCTTCCCGCTATGAGGAAGAAAAACGCGTGGTGGTCCACAAGGACGTGGGCCCGCTGATCTCCATGGAAGAGATGAGCCGCTGCATCCACTGCACCCGCTGCGTGCGCTTTGGCCAGGAAGTGGCCGGCGTGATGGAGCTGGGCATGATCCACCGCGGCGAGCACTCCGAAATCACCACCGTGGTGGGCGATACCGTGGATTCCGAGCTGTCGGGCAACATGATCGACATCTGCCCCGTGGGCGCCCTGACCAGCAAGCCATTCCGCTACAGCGCCCGCACGTGGGAGCTCTCGCGCCGCCGCTCCGTCAGCCCGCACGATTCCACCGGTGCCAACCTTATCGTCCAGGTCAAGAACCACAAGGTCATGCGCGTGGTTCCGCTTGAGAACGAGGCCGTCAACGAATGCTGGATCGCCGACCGCGACCGCTTCTCGTACGAGTCGCTGAACAGCGACGAGCGCCTGACCCAGCCCATGCTCAAGCAGGGCGGGGCGTGGAAGGAAGTTGACTGGCAGACCGCGCTGGAGTACGTGGCCAACGGCCTCAAGAACATCCAGAACGATCACGGTGCCAACAGCATCGGCGCTTTGGTGAGTCCGCACAGCACGGTGGAAGAACTGTACCTGGCCAGCGCCCTGGTGCGCGGCCTCGGCAGCGACAACATTGACTACCGCCTGCGCAACGCTGAATTCGCTGCGCCCGGAGGCATCCGCTGGCTCGGCACCTCCATCGCTTCGCTGTCCACGCTGCAGCGTGTGCTGGTCGTCGGCTCCAACCTGCGCAAGGACCATCCGTTGTTCGCGCAGCGCATCCGCCAGGCTGCCCGCCATGGCTGCCAGGTCAGCGCCATCGCTTCCGTGGCTTATGACTGGGCCATGCCCGTGCAATCCTTCGTCGCGCAGGGCGCAGGCGAATGGCTGCAGACGCTCGGCGGCATCGCCTCGGCCGTCGCACAGGAAAAAGGCATCGCTGCTCCGCAAGGCGCCACCGCTGCCAACGACGCTGCACAGGCCATCGCCCGCTCGCTGCTGGGTGGCGAGCGCAAAGCCGTGCTGCTGGGCAACGCGGCTGCGCACCATGCGCAGGCCACGCAGTTGCTGGCTCTGGCCCACTGGATCGGTGAGCAGACGGGTGCATCCGTCGGCTACCTCACGGAAGCCGCCAACACGGTGGGTGCGCAGTTTGTGGGCGCCCACCCTGTGAACGGTGGATTGAATGCAGGTCAGATGCTCTCCGGTGGTTTGAAGGCGGCTTTGCTGCTCAACACCGAGCCGGTGCATGACTCGGCTGCCGGTGCCAACGCCGCTGCTGCGCTGTCTGGTGCTGACATGGTGGTCACGTTGAGTCCCTTCAAGGCCAACATGGAGTTCAGTGACGTTCTGTTGCCAATTGCTCCGTTCACCGAAACCTCGGGCAGCTTCATCAATGCCGAGGGTCGCCTGCAGAGCTTCCACGCCGTGGTGCGTCCGCTGGGCGATACCCGTCCCGCCTGGAAGGTGCTTCGCGTGCTGGCCAACCTGCTGGGCGTGCCCGGTTTCGATTTCGAGACTTCGCAGGACGTGCTGGCCCGTGCCACCAATGCTGCTGCTGGCTCGGTCACGCAGGTGCCTGCAGATCAGCTGTCGAACGCGGTGACGAAGCCTGCGTCTGCTGCTGCGGCAGCCATCGGCGAACCTGTCGTCGCCTCCATCTATCAACTCGACGGCCTCGTGCGCCGTTCCACCTCGCTGCAGCTCACCGCTGACGCGCGCCTGGCACGTGAAGGAGCGGCCGCATGATCGACGCGATCTACAACGCGGGCCTGAACCTGCTGTCCTTTGGCTGGTGGACGGGCGTCGTCTGGCCCGTGCTCTGGGTGCTGATCAAGATCGTCTGCATTCTGGCGCCCCTGATGGGTGCGGTGGCTTACCTCACGCTGTGGGAGCGCAAGCTGCTTGGCTTCATGCAGGTGCGCCATGGCCCCAACCGCGTGGGCCCCATGGGGCTGCTCCAGCCCATTGCCGACGCCGTGAAGCTCCTGACCAAGGAAATCATCCAGCCCACCGCGGCAAGCAAAGGTCTGTTCGTGCTGGGGCCTGTCATGGCCATCATGCCCGCGCTGGCCGCCTGGGTGGCGATCCCGTTTGGACCCGACGTGGCCCTGGCCAACGTCAACGCCGGCCTGCTGCTGGTGATGGCCATCACGTCCATCGAGGTGTACGGCGTGATCATCGCCGGCTGGGCTTCGAACTCCAAGTACGCCTTTCTGGGCGCACTGCGTGCCTCGGCCCAGATGGTGAGCTATGAAATTGCCATGGGCTTCTGCTTCCTGGTGGTGATCATGGTGTCGGGCAGCATGAACCTGACCGAAATCGTGATGTCGCAGGGCAAGGGCCTGGCAGCCGACAAGGGGCTAACCTTCCTGTCCTGGAACTGGTTGCCCCTGTTGCCTATCTTCCTCGTCTACCTGATCTCCGGCGTGGCCGAGACCAACCGCCACCCCTTCGACGTGGTGGAAGGCGAAGCGGAAATCGTGGCCGGCCACATGGTGGAGTACTCCGGCATGGGCTTCGCGATCTTCTTCCTGGCCGAATACGCCAGCATGTGGCTCGTGTCCATCCTGGCCGCGCTGATGTTCCTGGGCGGGTGGCTGTCGCCCATCGACAGCGCGCTGTTCAACTGGATCCCTGGCTGGATCTGGCTGGGCCTCAAGACCTTCCTGGTGGTGTCCATGTTCATCTGGATCCGCGCCACCTTCCCGCGCTTCCGCTACGACCAGATCATGCGCCTGGGCTGGAAGATCTTCATTCCGGTGACGCTGGTGTACCTGCTCTTCGTGGGCGGATGGCTGCTGTCGCCTTGGAACATCTGGAAATAAGCGGGGACACACCATGACCGCCGTTGTTGCTGCTGCACCTTTCTCGTTCAAAGATTTCTTCAAGAGCTTCATGCTCGTGGAACTGGTCAAGGGCATGGCCCTGACCGGCCGCTACGCCTTCCGTCGCAAGGTGACCGTCCAGTTCCCGGAAGAGAAGACGCCTCTGTCGCCCCGCTTCCGCGGCCTGCATGCCCTGCGCCGCTATGAAAACGGTGAAGAGCGCTGCATTGCCTGCAAGCTGTGCGAGGCCGTGTGCCCCGCGATGGCCATCACCATCGAATCGGACGTGCGTGCCGACGGCTCGCGCCGCACCACACGCTACGACATCGACCTGACCAAGTGCATCTTCTGCGGTTTCTGTGAAGAAAGCTGCCCGGTCGATTCCATCGTCGAGACGCACATCCTCGAATACCACGGCGAAAAGCGTGGCGACCTGTACTTCACGAAGGACATGCTCCTGGCCGTGGGCGACCGGTACGAAGGCGAAATCGCGGCAGCCAAGGCTGCTGACGCGAAGTACCGCTGAGCGGTACCCAGCGCAGCCTCTTTGCCAGACTTTCTATAAAGACCCGATTCATGGACGCCAAGACCGGTTTCTTCTATCTCTTCTCGGTGGTGCTGCTGTTCGCGGCCTTCCGGGTGATCACCGCCCGCAATCCCGTGCATGCGGTGCTGTACCTCATCCTCGCGTTCTCGCAGGCCTCCGCGGTGTGGCTACTGCTCAAGGCGGAGTTCCTGGCCATCGCGCTGGTGCTCGTCTATCTGGGGGCAGTGATGGTGCTGTTCCTGTTCGTGGTGATGATGCTGGATATCCACATCGACACCGTGCGCAAGGGCTTCTGGAAGCACTTCCCGCTGGCCGCCACGGTGGGGGCGTTGATCGCCCTCGAAATGGCTGCGGTGCTGATGGGGGGCTTCCGCGGCATGGATGAGCCCAAGGCGGTTGCCACGGCTGTGGACGCCGCGGGCCAGCTGGTGCCGTTCTCCAACACCAAGGCGCTGGGCAAGCTGCTCTACACCGAATACCTTTACCCCGTCGAGATTGCGGCCGTCATCCTGCTGGTCGCCATGATTGCAGCCATCGCGCTGACCCTGCGCCAGCGCAAGGACAGCAAGGCCATCAACCCATCGATGCAGATCCGCGTGCGCGCCAGCGATCGCCTGGAGGTGGTGAAAGTTGCCGCCACTCAGAAGGCAGCCCCCGAGGTGCCCGCCGAGCCTGTCGCCGAGGAGAAAAAAGCATGACGTTGACATTGGGCCACTTCCTCTCGCTGGGCGCGATGCTGTTTGCGCTGGCGGTGATCGGCATCTTCCTGAACCGCAAGAATCTGATCGTGCTGCTGATGGCGATCGAACTGATGCTGCTCGCGGTCAACATGAACTTTGTGGCGTTCTCGCACTACCTGGGTGACATGCATGGACAGGTGTTCGTGTTCTTCATCCTGACCGTGGCGGCCGCCGAGTCGGCCATTGGCCTGGCCATCCTGGTGCTTCTGTTCCGCAACAAGTCCAGCATCAACGCGGAAGACCTCAACACCCTCAAGGGTTGATAGGTCGCCAGCATTCCCAAGGTTCTCAAGAATGAGTCAAACCCTCTCTGCTTCAACGCTCCTGGCTGTGCCGCTGGCCCCGCTGGCGGGCGCCTTGCTGGCCGGTATCTTCGGCACGACCTTCGGCGGTAACTGGATCGGCCGCCGCCTTTCGCACACCTTGACGATTCTGGGCGTGCTCGTCGCATTCGTCCTGTCCGCCATGACGCTCAAGAGCGTGGCGCTCGACGGTGCGCGCTTCAATGAAACGCTCTACACCTGGATGGTGGTGGGCGGGTTGAAGATGGAGGTGGGCTTCCTGATCGACAGCCTCACGGCCATGATGATGGTGGTGGTGACCTTCGTGTCGCTGATGGTGCATATCTACACCATCGGCTACATGGAAGAAGACGACGGCTACAACCGCTTCTTTGCCTACATCTCGCTGTTCACGTTCTCGATGCTCATGCTGGTCATGAGCAACAACCTGCTGCAGCTGTTCTTTGGCTGGGAAGCGGTGGGCCTGGTGTCCTACCTGCTGATCGGTTTCTGGTTCAACAAGCCCACCGCAATCTTCGCCAACATGAAGGCGTTCCTGGTCAACCGCGTGGGTGACTTTGGTTTCATCCTGGGGATTGGCCTGATCGCAGCCTATGCCGGCACCCTGAACTACAGCGAGATTTTCGCCAAGTCGGGCGAATTGGGCGGCCTGAGTTTCCCAGGCACTGACTGGATGCTGATCACCGTGATCTGCATCTGCCTGTTCATCGGCGCCATGGGCAAGTCTGCCCAATTCCCGCTGCACGTGTGGCTGCCGGATTCGATGGAAGGCCCGACCCCTATCTCGGCGCTGATCCACGCCGCCACCATGGTGACTGCCGGCATCTTCATGGTGTCGCGCATGTCGCCCCTGTTCGAGCTTTCGGACACCGCACTCAACTTCATCCTGGTGATCGGTGCCATCACGGCGCTCTTCATGGGCTTCCTGGGCATCATCCAGAACGACATCAAGCGCGTGGTGGCGTACTCCACGCTGTCGCAGCTGGGCTACATGACCGTGGCGCTCGGCGCTTCGGCCTACTCGGTGGCCGTGTTCCACCTGATGACCCACGCGTTCTTCAAGGCGCTGCTGTTCCTGGGTGCCGGCTCCGTCATCATGGGCATGCACCACAACCAGGACATCCGCTGGATGGGCGGCGTGCGCAAGTACATGCCCATCACCTGGATCACCTCGCTGCTGGGCTCGCTGGCATTGATCGGCACGCCGCTGTTCTCGGGTTTCTATTCCAAGGACAGCATCATCGAGGCCGTGCACTTCAGCCAGCTGCCGGCCGCGGGCTTCGCCCACTTCGCGGTCCTGGCCGGGGTGTTCATCACGGCGTTCTATTCGTTCCGCATGTATTTCCTGGTCTTCCATGGCAAGGAGCGTTACGACCAGAACCCCGACGCACACCACGACGACCACCATGGGCACGACGACCACCATGGCCATGATGCCAAGCCGCACGAGTCTCCCTGGGTGGTGACGGTGCCGCTGGTGCTGCTGGCGATCCCGTCGGTCGTGGTGGGCTTCATGTTCATCCAGCCCATGCTGTTTGGCGACTTCTTCAAGGATGTGATCTTTGTCGATGCGGCCAAGCATCCCGCCATGGCCAAGCTGACTGGAATCTTCCACGGCCCCGTGGCCATGGCAGCGCATGGTCTGCAAACGGCCCCGTTCTGGCTGGCGGCTGCCGGCGTGGCCCTGTCGTACTACATGTACATGGTGAATCCGGCCTTGCCTGCAGCAATCAAGCGTGCCTGCATGCCGATCTACACCCTGTTCGAGAACAAGTACTACATGGACTGGATCAACGAGAACATCCTGGCCCGCGGCGCACGCGCACTGGGCGTGGGCCTCTGGAAGGTGGGCGACCAGGCGATCATCGACGGCGCCGTCGTGAATGGTTCCTGGAAGCTCGTGCGTGGTGTCTCCGGTGTGGTCCGCTGGATGCAATCCGGCTTCATCTTCCACTACGCGCTGGTGATGATTCTGGGTGTGTTCGCACTGATGACCTGGTTTGTCTGGGGCGATGCTTTCTTGCAGCTCATCAAATAAGGAAAACAACAAATGGGTCTGTTGAGTCTTGCAATCTGGGCTCCCATCGCCTTCGGCGTGCTGCTGTTGGCCATTGGCCGGGATGAGCATGCCCGCGCCGTGCGGTGGCTGGCGTTGGTGGGCGCACTGATTGGCTTCCTGGTGACGTTGCCGCTGTATGGTGACTTCAAGCTCGGCACCGCTGCCATGCAGTTTGTCGAGAAGGCCGCATGGATCGAGCGCTTCAACGTGCACTACCACCTGGGCGTGGACGGCATCTCGTTCTGGTTTGTGCCGCTGACGGCGTTCATCACCGTGATCGTCGTCATCGCATCGTGGGAGTCCATCACCGAGCGCGTGAACCAGTACATGGGCGCGTTCCTGATCCTCTCGGGCCTGATGATCGGCGTCTTCACGGCGCTGGACGGCATGCTGTTCTACGTGTTCTTCGAGGCCACGCTGATCCCGATGTACCTGATCATCGGTATCTGGGGCGGCCCCAACAAGATCTACGCGGCGTTCAAGTTCTTCCTGTACACGCTGCTCGGCTCGCTCTTGATGCTGATCGCGCTGATCTACCTGTACAACCAGTCGGGCGGCAGCTTCGACATCGCCACCTGGCACCAGCTGCCGCTGAGCCGCACGGCGCAGACCGCCCTGTTCTTTGCGTTCTTCGCCGCCTTTGCGGTGAAGGTGCCGATGTGGCCGGTGCACACCTGGCTGCCCGACGTGCACGTGGAAGCGCCCACGGGCGGCTCTGCCGTTCTGGCGGCCATCATGCTGAAGCTGGGTGCCTACGGCTTCCTGCGCTTCTCCATGCCCATCGCCCCCGACGCCTCGCGCGAGTGGGCCTGGCTGATGATCGCGCTGTCCCTCATCGCCGTGATCTACGTGGGCCTCGTGGCCATGGTCCAGAAGGACATGAAGAAGCTGGTGGCCTACTCGTCCGTGGCACACATGGGCTTCGTGACCCTGGGCTTCTTCATCTTCAATGACCTCGGCGTCTCCGGCGGTTTGGTGCAGATGATTGCGCACGGCTTTGTATCGGGCGCGATGTTCCTGTCCATCGGTGTGCTGTACGACCGTGTGCATTCGCGTGAGATCGCGGCCTATGGCGGCGTGGTCAACACCATGCCCAACTTCACGGCCTTTGCGCTGCTGTTTGCCATGGCCAACTGTGGCCTGCCGGGCACCGCAGGCTTCGTGGGCGAGTGGATGGTGATCCTGGGCGCGACCAAGGCCAACTTCTGGATCGGTGTGGCTTCGGCCACGGCGCTGATCTTCGGCGCGGCCTACACGCTGTGGATGTTCAAGCGGGTGTACCTGGGCCCCGTGGCCAACGAGAACGTCAAGGGCCTCACCGACATCGACAGCCGGGAGTTCCTGGTGCTGGCTGTCCTGGCCATTGCCGTACTGGCCATGGGCTTGTATCCCCGTCCGTTCACGGACGTGATGGACACCTCGGTCGCCGAGCTGCTCAAGCACGTTGCACTGTCCAAGCTGAACTGACCGGACCAGACTGAACTGAGAGATACGAGATGATTGACAACATCAGCTGGCTCGCGATTTACCCTGAAATCGTGCTGTTGACCATGGCCTGCGTGATCGCGCTGGTCGACCTGGGCGTGCACAGCGCCCGCCGCACCGGCACCTACGTGCTGACGCTGCTCACTCTGGGCGTGGTGGCTGGTCTGCAGGGCATGTATGCCAGCAGCGGCAACACCTTCTACGGCTTCGGCAACATGGTCGTGAGCGATGCCATGGGCAACTGGCTCAAGTGCTTTGCCACCGTGGCCATGATGATCACCCTGGTCTATGCACGCCCTTACGCGGCTGACCGCGCCATGATGCGCGGCGGCGAGATGTTCACGCTGTCGATGTTCGCGCTCCTGGGCATGTTCATCATGATCTCAGGCAACAACTTCCTTGTGATCTACCTGGGCCTGGAACTGCTGACCCTGTCGAGCTATGCGCTCGTGGCCCTGCGCCGCGACAACGCCACGGCCACCGAAGCGGCCATGAAGTACTTCGTGCTCGGCGCCATGGCCAGCGGCTTCCTGCTGTACGGCCTGTCCATGATTTACGGCGCCACTGGCTCGCTCGATATCGGCCAGGTGTTCAAGGCCGTCAATTCCGGCCAGATCCGTCACCAGGTGTTGGTGTTCGGCTTGGTGTTCGTGGTCGCCGGCCTGGCATTCAAGCTGGGTGTGGTGCCCTTCCACATGTGGATTCCCGACGTGTACCAGGGTGCTCCCACGGCGGTCACGCTGATGATCGGTGGAGCGCCCAAGCTGGCGGCCTTCGCCATCACCATCCGCCTGCTGGTGGACGGCCTGCTGCCGCTGGCCATCGACTGGCAGCAGATGCTGGCCGTGCTGGCCATCGGCTCGCTGCTGGTGGGCAACCTGGCCGCCATTGCACAGACCAACCTCAAGCGCATGCTGGCGTACTCCACCATCTCGCAGATGGGGTTCGTGCTGCTCGGCCTGATGTCGGGCGTGATCAACGGCAACGTGGATGCCACCGCGGTCGAGAATGCCTATAGCGCCTCCATGTTCTACGTGGTGACCTATGTGCTGACCACGCTGGCGGCGTTTGGCGTGATCCTGCTGTTGGCCCGCGAAGGTTTTGAGAGCGAAGAGATTTCGGACTTTGCAGGCCTCAACCAGCGCAGTCCGCTCTATGCCGGCATCATGGCGGTGTGCCTGTTCTCCATGGCAGGCATTCCCCCGCTGGTGGGCTTCTACGCCAAGCTGGCCGTGCTGCAGGCGCTGGTGGCTTCGGGCCAGACCCTGTACATCGCCATGGCCGTGTTCGCCGTGGTCATGTCGCTGATCGGTGCCTTCTATTACCTGCGCGTCGTCAAGGTCATGTACTTCGACGCGCCGCTGACGGCCACCAGTGTTTCGGCACCTGCCGATGTGCGCGTGGTCCTGACCCTCAACGGTGCGCTGCTGCTGGTGCTGGGCCTGCTGCCCGGCGGGCTCATGGCCCTGTGCGCCGACGCCGTGGTGCGCGCGCTGGCCACCTGAGCGCCCAGGTCGCTCTGGTTGGTGCACCGTGTCTCTCACCGGATCTGTCTGGCTGGTCATCGTCGCGGCGCTGGTAGCCGCGAACCTACCCTTCATCAACCATCGCTGGCTGGTGGTAGGGCCGCTGGCATCGCCCCGCAAACCGCTGCCAGGACGGTTGGTCGAACTGGTGCTGCTGTACTTTCTGGTGGGCGGACTGGCGCTGCTGCTTGAGCGCCGTGCAGGCCAGATTGCACCCCAGGGCTGGGAGTTCTATGCCATCACGGGCACGTTGTTTCTCACACTGGCGTTTCCCGGCTTTGTCTACCGCTACCTGCTGCGCCGCCACGGCTGATCCGGGCGTGGCGCGGCTCCCCCTTTCCATCGTGTGATGCGTGAAAATTGCTGCCATGAAGGTGCTTGATCTGCAGTGCCGGCACGGCCACATCTTTGAGGGGTGGTTCGGTTCGGAAGATGATTTTCAGAGCCAGCGGGAGCGGGGGCTCGTGCAATGCCCCATGTGCGCGGACAGCCACATCGAAAAGCGCCTGAGCGCACCCCGCCTGAACCTGGGCGCCAGTGCGCCCGCAGGCGCGCCAGCCGCTGGTCCGGGCGGAGCGTTGGCCCAGCGCCAGCCGCAGAGCCAGGGCAGCGCCGTCGAGGCGGGCATGCTTCCCCCGGCATTGCAGGCCGCCTGGCTGGAACTGGCGCGCAAGATCGTGGCCCAGACAGAAGACGTGGGCTCCCGTTTCGCACAAGAGGCGCGGCGCATGCACCATGGTGAAGTGCAGGAGCGCGCGATCCGGGGCCAGGCTACGCCGGACGAGGCAATGCAGTTGCTGGAGGAGGGCATCGCCGTGATGCCATTGCCCCTGCCACCTGCGGCCAAAGAGACCTTGCAGTAACAGGTCAGCGCAGGGGGTGCGGCGCCCCGATGCAGGCCTGCATGCTCGCAGGGAGTGCAGCTACCCCTCACTCCGGAATCGGTTGCGTCCTGGATTGATCACTAAAAATGCCTCTGGCGCTTGTTTATCGGGTGCCAATAGCTATTACTTGTATAGCAACCTGTTCAAAAGCTCAAAAGCTCAAAAGCTCAAAAGCTCAAAAGCTCAAAAGCTCAAAAGCTCAAAAGCTCAAAAGCTCAAAAGCTCACGCTGCGAACTGCAGCGCCGCCAGCCGCGCATACACCCCGCCCTGGGCCAGCAAGGCGCCATGGGTCCCTTCTTCGACGATGCGCCCATGGTCCAGCACCACGATGCGGTCCGCGTTCTGCACGGTGGCCAGCCGGTGTGCAATGACCAGCGTGGTTCGGCGGCCCGTGTGGCGCTGCATGGCGGTGTCCAGTGCCGCCTGCACCATGCGCTCGCTCTCGGCGTCGAGGGCGCTGGTAGCCTCGTCGAGCAGCAGCAAGGGTGGATTCTTGAGCATGGCCCGGGCGATCGCGATGCGCTGGCGCTGGCCGCCCGACAGGCGCACGCCCCGCTCGCCCAGGAAGGTGGCATAGCCCTCGGGCAGCGCCGTCAGGAAGTCGTGCGCGAACGCAGCGCGTGCGGCACCGATCACCTCCTCATCCGTGGCGTCGGGGCGCCCGTAGCGGATGTTGTCCATGGCCGATGCCGAGAAGATCACCGCGTCTTGCGGCACGGTGCCGATGTGGGCGCGCAGGGTGGCCAGCGGCAGGTCGCGGATGTCCACCCCGTTGAGCCGGACGTGGCCGGCCGGGCTTCCGTCAAGACCGCTGTCCACGTCGTAGAACCGCTGCAGCAACTGGAACACGGTGGTCTTGCCCGCACCGCTGGCGCCCACGAGTGCCACGGTCTCGCCCGGCGCAAGCCGCAGCGAGAAGCCTTGCAACGCGGGCTGGTCGGGGCGCGAGGGGTAGTGGAAGCGCAGCTGGTCGAACTCGACCGCCAGGCCCTGTCCCGACAGCGGCAGTGTTTTCGGTGCGGCGGGATCCGTCACGGGCGAGCGGCTGGACAGCAGTTCCATCAGGCGTTCGGTGGCCCCCGCGGCGCGCAGCAGGTCGCCATAGACCTCGCCCAGTACGGCCACTGCCCCGGCGAGCAGGATCACGTAGACCACCGTCTGGCCCAGATGCCCGGCAGTCATCTTGCCCGCCAGCACGGCGCCGGTGCCGCGGTACAGGCCCCACAGCAGCAGCGCGGCGTTGGCAATGATGATGAAGGCCACCAGCAGGGCGCGGGCGCGGCTGCGCTTGATGGCGACCTGGAAGGCGTTCTCGGTGGCCTGCTGGAACCGGTTCGCCTCGCGCGGCTCGGCCGTGTAGCTCTGCACCACCGGCACGGCATTGAGCACCTCGGCCGCGATGGCGCTGGAGTCGGCCACGCGGTCCTGGCTGTCGCGCGAGAGGCGGCGCACGCGGCGGCCGATCCACAGGGTCGGCAGCACCACCAGCACGACGGCCGCAAACACCACCGACATCACATACGGATTGGTCCACACCAGCATGGCCAGCGCGCCCACGCCCATCACTGCGTTGCGCAGGCCCATCGACAAGGATGAGCCCACCACGGTCTGCACCAGCGTGGTGTCGGCCGTCAGGCGCGACAGCACTTCCCCCGTCTGGGTGGTTTCAAAGAACTGCGGGCTTTGCCGCAGCACGTGGCTGTAGACCGCGTTGCGCAGGTCGGCCGTCACCCGCTCGCCCAGCCAGCTCACCATGTAAAAGCGCGCGGCAGAGAACACGCCCAGCGCGACGGCTACCGCAAAGAGCGCCTCGAAGTGATCGCGCAGCGCCATCGTTTGCGCGCCTTTGTCGGTGTTGACGAGCCCCGCGTCCACCAGATTGCGCAGCGCCAACGGAAACGCCAGCGTGGCCAGCGCCGCCAGCACCAGAAACACCACCGCCGCCGCAATGCGCCCCCGGTAAGGACGCAGGAACGGAAGTAAGCCTGACAGGGAGCGCGGCGCACCACGTGCCGCAGCACCCACGGTGGTGCGTGCAGGGGAGGGCGGCGACGTGGACGATGAAGGCGCGGTGGTGGAGGTGGATGCCATCCAGCCAGTGTAGGGGCCGGGCTGCTGCCATGCAGCGCCTCGTGCGCATTGCGCGGGAACCGCAGCGCCGCAGGGCCAGGCCGTGTCAATTTCGGCAGCGGTACACCAAGCAGTCGCCTGGGCGACGCCGATATGTAAGAAAAAGCCAGTGAGCGCACGCCCGCGCACGCCGTTGAAGCCCCGACCGGTGGCGGGGCGCGGCGCCCGAAACCACGGTCTGAAGCGCCCTGCAGCCGGTTTCTGGGGGCCGTCAGACCCCCCTGCGGTTAGACCCTATGAAGTTCTACATAGGCATTACTACCAGTATCTACTGGCGGGTAGAGGGGCATACCATGCACAGAGATCCGGCACTCGACACCTCTCGGAGACCTTGCAGGCAAGGCTCTTCCCCCTTAGTTCCTACGCGGAGCGGCCAAGGCGCAATGAGCGACGTCATTCTCGAAACCCACAGCCTGACCAAAGAGTTCAAGGGCTTCACCGCCGTCAGCGACGTGAACCTGGCCGTGCGCCGTGGCTCGATCCACGCGTTGATCGGCCCCAACGGCGCAGGCAAAACCACCTGCTTCAACTTGCTCACCAAGTTCCTCACGCCCACGTCGGGCGTGATTCGCTTCAACGGGCACGACATCACCCGCGAACAGCCCGCGCAGATCGCGCGCCGCGGTGTCATCCGCTCGTTCCAGATCTCGGCGGTGTTCCCGCACCTTACGCTGCTGGAGAACGTGCGGCTGGGCCTGCAGCGCAAGCTGGGCACCTCGTTCCACTTCTGGCGCAGCGAGCGCACCTTGAGCCAACTGGACGACCGTGCCATGCAGCTGCTGACCGAAGTGGGATTGGAGGACTTGGCCGATGAGGTGACCGTGAACCTGCCTTATGGCCGCAAGCGCGCACTGGAGATAGCCACCACCCTGGCCATGGAACCCGAGCTGATGCTGCTGGACGAGCCCACGCAGGGCATGGGCCATGAGGACGTGGAACGCGTCACCCAGCTCATCAAGAAGGTATCGGCCGGCCGCACCATCCTGATGGTGGAGCACAACATGAAGGTCGTCTCCACGATTGCCGACTGCATCACCGTGCTGCAGCGCGGCGCCGTGCTGGCCGAGGGGCCGTACGAAGAAGTCTCGAACAACCCGCAGGTGATGGAAGCTTACATGGGCACCACCGACGGCCAGTTGCAGGGAGCGCATTAGATGAAGCTCCCCCTGAGTCGCTTCGCGCCTTCCCCCTCTCTCATATTGCTTCGCAATCTGGGAGGGGGACGCCCCCAGCGCGGCGGGGCGGCCCTTGCGCGGGGGCTCTGGCTTCGATCGCGCCTGTCGCGGCGGACAGCTTGCGGCGCAATGGATATCTGAAATGGCAAGTACCCCAATCAAGACCGGCGTGCCTGCGCTGGAAATCAAGAACCTTGAAGCCTGGTACGGCGAGTCGCATGTGCTGCATGGCGTGGACATCGTCGTGCAGCCCGGCGAGGTCGTGACCCTGCTGGGTCGCAACGGCGCGGGCCGCACGACCACCATGCGCGCCATCATGGGCCTGACGGGCGCGCGCAAGGGCTCGGTCAAGATCCACGGCGTGGAGACGGTGAACATGCCGACGCACCGCATTGCGCACCTGGGTGTGGGCTATTGCCCGGAAGAGCGGGGCATCTTTTCCAGCCTGTCGTGCGAAGAGAACCTGCTGCTGCCCCCAGCACTCAAGACCGGCACGCCCGGCATGTCGGTGCAGGAGATCTACGCCATGTTCCCCAACCTGGCTGAGCGCAAGAACAGCCAGGGCACGCGCCTGTCGGGCGGCGAGCAGCAGATGCTGGCCGTCGCCCGCATCCTGCGCACGGGCGCCAAGCTGCTGCTGCTGGACGAGATCTCCGAAGGCTTGGCTCCCGTCATCGTGCAGGCCCTGGCCCGCATGATCACCACGCTGCGCGAGAAGGGCTACACCGTCGTGATGGTGGAGCAGAACTTCCGCTTTGCCGCGCCGCTGGCCGACCGCTTCTACGTGATGGAGCACGGCCGCATCGTCGAGAAGTTCGGCTCCGATGAACTGAACGACAAGATGCCCGTGCTCAACGAGCTGCTGGGCGTGTGAGGACGCCCCACGCTGCAGGCCGCACGCCACCCGCTTCTTCGCTCCCATTTCCCATCGCTTTCTTCCACCGCACCACCAGGAGACAAACCCATGAAGAAACAACTCAAAGTGTTGGCATTGATGCTGGGTGCCGCAGGCCTGGCCACCTCGGCCGCGCAGGCCCAGGACAAGGTCAAGATCGGCTTCATCACCGACATGTCGAGCCTTTATGCCGACGTGGAAGGCAAAAACGGCGCGGTGGCCATCCAGATGGCGATTGACGACTTCGGCGGCAAGGTGCTGGGCATGCCCATCGAACTGCTCACGGCCGACCACCAGAACAAGGCCGACATCGCCGCATCCAAGGCGCGCGAGTGGATCGACACCCAGGGGCTGACCATGCTGTTCGGCGGCACCAATTCCGGCACCGCACTGGCGTCCGCCAAGGTGGCTGCCGAGAAGAAGCGGGTGTACATCAACAACGGTGCGGCAAGTTCCGCGCTGACCAACGACCAGTGCACGCCCTACACCGTGCACTACGCCTACGACACTGTGGCCCTCGCCAAGGGCACCGGCTCGGCCATTGTGGACACGGGTGGCAAGAGCTGGTACTTCCTCACGGCCGACTACGCCTTCGGTCACGCGCTGGAGGCCGACACCACCGCCGTGGTCAAGGCCAAGGGCGGCACGGTGGTGGGAGGGGTGCGCCACCCGCTCAACGCTTCAGACTTTTCTTCCTTCCTGCTGCAGGCTCAGAACTCCAAGGCCCAGATCCTGGGCCTGGCCAATGCCGGGGGCGACACCATCAACTCCATCAAGGCGGCCAAGGAGTTCGGCATCGGCAAGAGCATGAAGCTGGCCGGCCTGCTGATCTTCATCTCCGATGTGCACAGCCTGGGTCTGCGCAACACCGAAGGCCTGCAATTCACGACCAGCTGGTACTGGGACCTGAACGACGAAACACGCAAGTTTGCGGCGAAGTTCTTCGAGAAGACCAAGCGCATGCCCACCGAAATCCAGGCGGCCGACTACTCCGCCACCATGAACTACCTCAAGGCCGTGGACGCCGCCAAGACGGTGGACGCCGACAAGGTCATGGCCGCTTGGCGCGGCATGAAGATGAACGACTTCTTCGGCTCGGGCCAGCTGCGTCCTGACGGCCGCTACGTGCATGACATGTACCTGATGGAGGTGAAGAAGCCCTCGGAATCCACCAAGCCCTGGGACTACTACAAGCTGGTCAAGAAGCTGCCCGGTGACCAGGTATTCACCACCAAGGCCGAGAGCAAGTGCGCGCTCTGGAAGTGATGGATGGTCTCTCCTGAGGGGCGGGCTGACACCCGGCCCGCCAGCTCTGTGCGTTGCATGCGCAGGGCTGGCGAGCGGTACCTCTGCACCGCCCGTCACCGCGCGTGCCGGCGCTGCGCTCCCTCTCTGGCCCGCGCCCTTCTCTCGTTCTCTCTTTGCACCCGCTGCGCCCGCCCATGGAAATCTTCGGTGTCTCATTGCCCGGCCTGTTGAGCCAGCTCCTGCTGGGGCTGGTCAACGGATCGTTCTACGCAATCCTCAGCCTGGGGCTGGCCGTGATCTTCGGCCTGCTCAACGTCATCAACTTTGCGCACGGCGCGCTGTTCATGACCGGCGCCCTGATCACCTGGATGGCCATGAACTACTTCGGCATCAACTACTGGCTGATGCTGGTGCTGGCGCCGTTGATGGTGGGGCTGTTCGGGGTGCTCATCGAGCGCCTGCTGCTGCGCTGGATCTACAAGCTCGACCACCTTTACGGCCTGCTGCTCACGCTGGGCCTCACGCTGCTGATTGAAGGCGTGTTCCGCTCCATCTACGGTGTGTCGGGCCTGGGCTACGACACGCCCGAGTTGCTGGAGGGCGCCACCAACCTCGGCTTCATGATCCTGCCCAACTACCGCGCCTGGGTCGTGGTGGCCTCCATCGTCGTGTGCCTGGCCACCTGGTACGTGATCGAGAAAACCAAGCTCGGCGCCTACCTGCGCGCTGGCACCGAGAACCCGCGCCTGGTCGAGGCCTTCGGCATCAACGTGCCGGTGATGGTGACGCTGACCTACGCCTTTGGCGCCGCGCTGGCCGCCTTTGCCGGCGTGCTGGCGGCGCCGGTATACCAGGTCACGCCGCTCATGGGGCAGAACCTCATCATCGTGGTGTTTGCCGTGGTGGTGATTGGCGGCATGGGCTCCATCATGGGCTCCATCCTCACCGGGCTGGGCCTGGGCGTCATCGAAGGCTTCACCAAGGTGTTCTATCCCGAAGCATCGTCCACCGTGGTGTTCGTCATCATGGTCATCGTTCTCCTCATCCGCCCCGCCGGCCTGTTCGGCAAAGAGAAGTAAAGAGGGGCAACCAGCATGAACTTCAAGAACATTGCTCCCATCGGATACGCGCTCCTGCTTCTGGGCCTGTTGGTTGCGCCCTTTCTTGGCGCCTATCCCATCTTCATGATGAAGCTCATGTGCTTTGCACTGTTTGCTTCAGCCTTCAACCTGCTGCTGGGCTTCACGGGCTTGCTGTCGTTCGGCCACGCGGCGTTTCTGGGCGGTGCCGCCTACTTTACGGGCCATGCCATCAAGGTGTGGGGCCTCACGCCCGAGGTGGGGCTGCTGCTGGGCACGGGCGGCGGTGCGCTGCTGGGCCTGCTGTTTGGCTGGCTCGCCATCCGCCGCCAGGGCATCTACTTCTCCATGATCACGCTGGCGCTGGCACAGATGCTGTTCTTCGTGTGTCTGCAGGCGCCCTTCACCGGCGGCGAGGACGGCCTGCAGGGCGTGCCGCGCGGCAAGCTGTTTGGCGTGCTGGATCTCAGGAACGATCTGGCGATGTACTACGTGGCACTGGTCATCGTGGTGGCGGCGTTCCTGCTCATCGTGCGCACCATCCACTCGCCGTTCGGCCAGGTGCTCAAGGGCATCAAGGAGAACGAACCCCGCGCCATCTCCCTGGGCTACGACGTGCAGCACTTCAAGCTGCTGGCGTTTGTCATCTCGGCCGCCATCGCAGGCTTGGCGGGCTCGCTCAAGACCGTGGTGCTGGGCTTTGCCACGCTGTCCGATGTGCACTGGACGGCTTCGGGCCAGGTCATCCTGATGACGCTGGTGGGCGGCCTGGGCACGCTGTCCGGCCCGCTCATTGGATCGGCCGTGGTGGTGCTGCTGGAGAACAAGATCGGCGAGTTCGGCAACCTGCTGGCGGCGCTGACCAGCGTGGAGTGGTTCAAGACCCTGGGCGAATCCGTCACCATGGTCACAGGCCTCATCTTCGTGATCTGCGTGCTGTCCTTCCGCCGCGGCATCATGGGCGAGATCATTGCCTGGCTGGACCGCCGCCGAGCCAGCCGGGGCTAGCATCAGCGAAGGAATGCTTCCAAAAGAATAGCGGTTTGCGCTTGATGCATAAGGGTTTCAGGTAAAAATGGCCGGAAACCCTTTATTTTTGAGCGCTACCAGCTATCAAAAGAGGAGCGGCTGGATCGCTGGGGCGTCACAGTGCTCACCCCAGCCGCAGCGCCCGCGCATACCCCGTCATTTCAAGGTAGCCCCGGCCCACCACCTGGCCGCTGGAGCCGCGCAGGTCGCTCAGGCCCTCCCAGTAAATGGCACCGGTCGAGCCCTGGCTGTCCAGCTCCTGGGCGTCCAGCACCGCTTGCACGGTAAAGCGCCCAGCGGGCGTATCGATGCGCCACTGCACCGGGTAGCGCGCGCCGCTGTGTGGGCTGGTCCAGAAGCGCTCGGGGCTGAAGGCCACTTCGTGCGGGCCAAACACCCGCGTGGGCTGCCCCGCCGCGCGCAGCGAACCGCCCGCCCACAGCGCCGACCCGTCCGCACGCCGCAAGCGAAAGGCGGTCAGCGCGCTGCCATCGTGCAGGTTCATGCCGATCCAGTCCCAGCCCTGGGCCTCGGGGTGCATCAGCGCCTCGCTCCACTCGTGGTCCATCCACGCGCGGCCGGTGCCGGGTGTGACGTCCATGCGGCGCCCGCCCACCGTCAGCGTGCCGCTCACCGCCAGCTGCGGCTGGCTGTAGTAATAACTGGCCTGCGATGCCTCGGGCCCCTTGCGCGACAGGCCCTGCGCGCCCTGCAGCAGCACGGGCTGCGTGGTGTCAAAAGCCAGGTCCAGCGCAAACTCGCCGCCCGCAATGTGGGCGCGGTAACGGCTGCCCGAGCCCGACGGCACGTCGTCCGTGCGTGGTGGAAAGTCCGACCGCACAAGCGTCCAGTCCTGCAGGCGCACGTTGGTGTCCTGCGTGCTGGCCTCTGCCACACCAAAGCCGGCGCGCGCGATGCGCTGGTCATGCAGCAGCGCCCGGCCTTGCACGTCCGTCACCGCCGCGTGGGCAAACACCAGTTGCTTGGCTGCAAAGGCCGACTGCAGCCCCTGCGTGGCATCCACGCGCGAGCGGAAAAATGTCACCTGAAAGCCCCACGGCCGGCCCGCCGCCCGCGCGTGGCCGGTGATGTACCACCACTCGGTGCGCAGCTCGGGGTGGCTGCCGTGGTCGCTCGGGAACACCAAAGTGCGCTCCGGCAGCGCGTAGGCCGCCAGGGGCAGCGCCGCGCCCGTGCCAATCCCCGCCAGCGCCAGGCCCGCAGGCAGGTGGGCAGCCAGCCATTGGCGGCGGGTACAGGCGGGATGGTCGGCGGGCATGGCTGGGTGGGTGCTGCCGGTGATGAAGGCGATACAGGGCTGTGGGAACTTCGGGTCAGCGATCCGCAGACCGGATCAGCGCGTCGATCTTCTGCTGCGCGGCCGTGCAGTCGCCAAAGCACCGCGCCACCCAGTCGGCATTGAAATACGTGGGCAGATAGCGCTCACCCGCATCGCACAGCAGCGACAGGATGGAGCCACGCTCACCCCGCTCGCGCATCTCGCACGCCAGGGCCAACATGGCCACGAAGTTGGTGCCCGTGGACGGCCCCACGCGCCGCCCCAGCAGTGCAGACAGCGCACGCATGGCGGCAATGGACTCCACGTCGGGCACATCCACCATGCGGTCCACCAGCGTGCGGATAAAGCTGGGCTCCACGCGCGGGCGCCCGATGCCCTCGATGCGTGAACCCGGCGCCGTCAGCGTCGCATCGCCCGTGCGGTGGTACGCGCTGAACACCGAACCCGCCGGGTCGGCCACGCACACCTGCGTGGCATGCCGCTGGTAGCGCACATAGCGGCCAATCGTGGCGCTGGTGCCGCCCGTGCCCGCGCCCACCACGATCCAGCGTGGGACAGGGTGCGGCTCGCGCTGCATTTGCGTGAACATGCTCTCGGCAATGTTGTTGTTGCCGCGCCAGTCGGTCGCGCGCTCGGCGTAGGTGAACTGGTCCATGTAGTGGCCGCCGGTCTCGGCCGCAATGGCGCGGGCCGCGTCGTACACATCGCCCGCGCTGTCCACAAAGTGGCAACGCCCGCCATGGAACTCGATCTGCGCCACCTTCTCGGGCGAGGTGCTGCGCGGCATCACGGCCACAAACGGCAGGCCCAGCAGCCGCGCAAAGTAAGCCTCGCTCACCGCCGTGGAGCCACTGGAGGATTCGACGATGGTCGAGCCCTCATGCACCCAGCCATTGCACAGCGCGTAGAGAAACAGCGAGCGCGCCAGCCGGTGCTTGAGGCTGCCGGTGGGGTGCGTGGATTCGTCCTTGAGGTACAGGTCGATGCCGTGGGCCGCGAAGGCGGGCAGGCGCAGGGGGATCAGGTGCGTGTCGGCACTGCGCTGGTAGTCGGCTTCGATGCGGGCGATGGCGGAGGGGAGCCAAGAGCTATTCATTTGCTAAGTAGTCTCACAGAGCAGTTGACTGCTATGAATCAGTTCTTTGAGATGTCGCCGCGGGTTTATCTGCGGTCATTTTGGGAATTTCATATCCAACCATTGCGTTGAGTTCGTCTTTATAAGCTACGACCGGCGTATAAAGCTTGTGAAAGGCTCGGCCAATCGCTCCGGAAAAAAGCTCAAGGGTGGGCCGGATAGCTCCAATACCAAGTACGTGGTCCACTGCGATTCCGGGGTATGGGTCAATATAGATGATTGTTTCTATGCCTAGTTGGTAAGCTTTTTTAGAGCAGAGTTCGCATGGACTTGCTGTAGTGAATAGTTTGGCTCCCTTGGAGATGCTTGCGCCACTCATGGTCAACTGTAGAAACGCATTCTCCTCAGCGTGCAACGATCGAGTGTGAACCTGATTTTTTTCATCTTTGAATTCGTTGTAATCGGATTTGAAACAGTAAGCGTCATTCCGGCCATTTGTTAAAATTACACGAAATGCGCTGCTTTTTGTTCGGAATTTCCCAAGATACTCGTTGTCTGAACGTTCAAAATCGCTATATGCAGAGTTCGACGTTCCTGCCAGAAGTTCCGTTCTTGATCTTAGATTGCAAGGTATCTGCCCCCGGGGCACATCATTCCAGCCAATCGCTCGAACTCCAAAACCTTGATCGGTTACGGCAGCGCCTACTTGACGGGAAATACATCCTGAATTTAACTTTGCAGTGTGCGCGACTTGCATGCATCGCTCAATGGCGGTCGGGGTGACAATTCCTGGTCTACGGATAAGACTGACAAACCGAATCAGCTGGTTCGACAAGGATGCGTACTTAGAGACCTCATCAACGACGTCGGGATTGCTTACGTAAATGTCCGCCCTTTGCAAGCAGCCTTGAATGTCTTGAACGGAATAAAAACGCTCGTCATTGATGTCTCTTGAAGTGTATTCTGTCTCATCCAGTTGTTTTATTTCATTTTCGGAATAGTTGAGTTTTCTTAAGCGTCGTTGCCGATCTTCTTCAGGGGTAGATACCGCCAAGAGGTAAAAGGAGGAGTATCTGTCCTGAAAAAATAATGCTTCTAACGGATTGCGCAGTGTATCTATTACTATGAATGTGCGTTGGCTTCTGGATTTTTGTTCTTGGTGAATTTCTTCGATTGCATTTTGAATTTTTTCCGCAAGCGAGAAAAATTTACCAGATGCTAATTCTTCTGAGAAAGCACTTCCGGAAACTCTTATGTTTTTTCCGATTTTTTGATATACGCGAACGAAGTTGTTTTCGCCCAAGATATTCTTTAAGCGCTCGGCTCCTTGTGGCAGATCTATGGAGTAAAATTGTGATGCGCTAATGTGTTTTTCTTGAGTAATGCGAATTTCGTCTAATACAGTTGTGACTGCTTCTCTTTTTTCTTCTGTAATAATATCATTAAGATAATCTACGGCCTCGTTGGATGATCTTTCAAGAAGGAATGTGGTAATTATGGATCTTACCTGGATGAGCAAGAAGGGGTGCCAGTCGAATTCGAAAAATTTTAATATTATTCGTTCTTTTCGTGCTTCACTACTGGCGGGGTTTTGGCCTATGAATAGGGAGTGTTTTATATCTTCTTTGGGGTGCTGGAGTATTGATGCAACCGTGCTACATCCGCTTCCGGTTCGCCCAGTCAAACCAATTAAAATGAAGTCATCGTCGTCTCTATAAATCTGTTTTATCGCAGACTTCAAGTAGCTCGGGGGTGTTGCGTGGCTCATTGATTTCTCCTTTTTTGCAAGTATGCAACAATTGCTTGCAATCTTTCTGGTGTCGAAACCGAAGTGTGAGTTTTTGGTATTCACGCAACTTGTTGCAGGGGGCTGTTCGCGGAGCCCTTACACGCCGCGGTTCATGCTTTGCATTCCGGCACCGCTCTACCAATCCTCCTTCACCGCCATCACCGCATCCCTCCCCGCAGCCGCCCGCCCCGCCAGCCAAGCGGTGACCGTCCCCGCCACCACCACCGCCGCAGCCAACGCCGCCAGCCGCTCCACCGGCACGCGTAAGTCCATCGTCCAGTGAAAGCTCTGCGGGTTGACCACGTGCACCAGCACCACCGACACCGCCAGCCCCAGCAGCAGCCCTGCCGCCGCGCCCACGCCCGTCCACGCAGCCCCTTCGCCCGCCACCACGGCCAGGATCTGGCGCCGCGTGAGGCCCAGGTGGGCGAGCAGGCCGAACTCCTTGCGGCGGGCGAGGATCTGTGCGCTGAAGCTGGCGGCCACGCCGAACAGGCCGATGCCGATGGCGACGGCCTGAAGCCAATAGGTGACGGCGAAGCTGCGGTCAAAGATGCGCAGCGAGCGTTCGCGGATCGTGCTGGCCGACGCGAACTCCACCAGCGCATGATCGGCTGCGGACTCTGACGACGCCGCCCCTGCCGTGGGCGCGGCGCTGCCCGCGTGCGTGCGTGCCAGCGCGCGGATGGCGGCCTGCAGCTGCGCCACGTCGGCGCCTTCGCGCGGCCACAAGGCCAGGTCGCTGGTGCGGGCGTCGCCCGTCAGGCGCAGCCACACGGCGCGGTCCATCACCACGGCGCCGGTCTGCCGTGCGTAGTCGCGCCACACGCCTGCTATGTAAAAGATAGCTGGTGGCGCTTGTCCATCCGGCGCTGCAGGGCTAAAAGCCTTGGAAAGTGCGGGCCACTCCATGCCGGGCCGCAGACCGTACAGGTCCACCACGGCCTCGCTCACATACACCCCGGTGCGGCCGGGGGGAACGGACAGGGCTTCGCCCACCAGGGGCAGGCTCTGCGCAGGGTCGGCGCCGAGCGGGCGGCTCAGCACGGTGAGTGCGGGCAAGGTGGGCTCCAGCTGCAGCGGGCTGGCGCGCAGGGGCTGCACGCGTTCCACTTCGGGCAGCTGGGCCACGGCCTCGGCGAGGCCGGCGGGCAGCAGGGCAGCGTCGCTGCCGGGTGTGCCCAGGGCCGACCGCACGTACAGGGGCGAGGGCAGCACCGCGTCCAGCCACTGCATCACCGACCCGCGAAAACTCGACACCATCACCGTCAGCGCCACCGCCAGCGCGAGGCTGGCCACCACGCCACCCACGGCAATGGCGGCGCTGCCGCGCATGCGGCGCGCGCGTTCCAGCGCCAGCAACGCCAGCAGGCGCCGCGCGGCCAGCGGCTGCAGGTGCCGCAGCGCCCAGGCCATGCCCCAGGGCAGCACGGCGATTCCGCCCACCAGCAGCAGGCCGATGGCCACGTACGCGGCCAGGGGTATGCCAAAAACCGGCGGAGCGCCTGTCAATAAAGCGCCAAGCGCTATCAAAACAATACCGATGCGATTGCGGCCGCTGGTGGTTGCCACGGTGCCCAGGCCCTTGAGGGTCTGGGCTGGGGGCAGGCTTTGCGCGGCGCGTGCGGGCCACCAGCCGCCTGCCAGCGCGGCGGCCACGCCCAAAGCGCCGTAGAGCAAAGCGGCAGGCAGGCTCCACTGCAGCGCGGGCTGCACGCCGGCAAAGTAGCCGCCGCCCAGGTCGCCCCCCAGCAGCCGCAGCGCGGCGGCGGCCAGGGCGGTGCCCAGCGCGATGCCGGCGGCGCTGCCCCCCAGGCCCAGCAAGGCGGATTCGGCCAGCACCAGGGCCAGGCGCTGGCGCGGCGTGGCGCCCAGCACGGCCAGCAGCGCAAACTGCGGCCCGCGCTGCGCCACGCTGAGTGCGAGCACCGAGAACACCAGGAACGCACCGGTGAACAGGGCTACCAGCGCCAGCACCGTGAGGTTGACCCGGTAGGCGCGCGAGAGGTTGCTGATGCGCTGGGCCGCGTCGCCCGGCTGCGCGAACACGGCGTTGGCAGGCCAGCCGGGCAGGGCGCGCACGGCCTGTTGCCACGCGCTGCGGTTGGTGCCGGGCTGCAGTTGCAGGTCGATGCGGCTCAATTGCCCTCTTCGGCCGAACAGGTCTTGCGCGGCGCCAATGTCCATCACCGCCAGCGGTGCGCCGCCGGCCGCCACGGTGCCGGCCACCAGCACCGTGTATTGCGCCAGCCCCTCCTGCAGCACCAACTGCGGCGCGGTCGTGGTGGAGGATGCGGGCGGCTCGGCCGGCAGGCCCAGGGCCTGCAGTGCGGCGGTGTTGAGGAAGATGGTGGCGGGCGCAAAAAGGGCCATGCGATCGGCGCCCACCCAGGGGCGCGGCATGAGCGCGGGCGCGATGGCGGGCAGCAGCAGCGCGTCTGCGCCGACGATGCGCAGCTGCGTGCCTGCGGCGGCCGAAGGCGACGGGCCGTGCGGTTCTGTCGGCGCCGCCCGCGCGATGGCTGAAAGCTCCAGCACCGGACTGGCGCGCGCCACCTGCGGGTGCGTGGCCAGCGGCCCGTACAGCGACTCGGGCAGGTGGCCGCGCATGGCGCGCAGTTCCAGGTCGGGCTGCCCGTTGACCGCGCGCACGGCCTGCGAAAACTCGTCCAGCGCCGAGGCGTTGATCACATGCACCCCAAACGCCAGCGCCACGCCCAGCATCACCGCCACGACGGCCGCCGCGCTGCGCCAGGGGTGGTGGCGCAAGTCCTGCCAGGAGAAGGTGCGAAGCAATGCGAGCATGGCTTGCATTGTGGCCGCCAGCGGCTGGAAGGGGCGGGAGGAGGCGCAGCAGGCCCGCGTTTGACGAAGGTCAACCATGTGTTCCAACGCCCTTGAGGGCGCGCGCGGCCGCGCCTATCTTGGAGAGTGTTCAGGGCCTTTTGGCAAGGATCCTGAGCAGTCCTTTCGCAGGGCTTCGGTGCGAGCCCTGCGGGAGCCCGGTTGTTGTTGTTCACACCGTTTTCAAGGAGCCAGACCATGAACTCTCTCGTGACACGCGGCAGTCTGTTTGATGACTTCTTCAAGGACATTGCCCCCGGCTTTTACGTGCGCCCGCTGCATGGCGACAGCCTGCCCAGCCCCGGGCAGATCAAGGTGGACGTGAAGGAAACCGACGGGGCCTACACCGTACTGGCCGAGGTGCCCGGCGTGGCCAAGGAGGACATCCATGTCTCGCTGGAAGGCAACGTGGTGAGCCTGCGCGCCGAGGTGCGCCAGCACGACGAAAAGCGCGAAGGCGAGAAGGTGCTGCGTTCGGAGCGCTACTACGGGTCTGTGGCCCGCAGCTTCCAGCTGCCCGCCGATGTGGATGCCGCGCAGGCCAAGGCCAAGTACGACAACGGCGTGTTGACGCTCACGCTGCCCAAGCTGGCGAACAAGACCGCGCAGCGCCTGAACATCGAGTAGGCGGCAGCGGGCCAGGGCGCCTGCTAGGGCCTGTTCACACTATTTTTGCCAGTGCGAAGGCTTGCCGCGCCACGCCAATCTAGACGCGTGAGGACGCCAAGGCCGGGGCCTTGGCTAGGAATGCAACGACGAGTGGCGTGGTGCGGCAAACCTTCCCTTCGGGTTGCGATGCCCAAGGGCCATCCGCGGCGTTGCCAAGCCTCGCTGGGGCCGCACCCCAGCTTCGTTTGGCGCCTAGCGCCTGGCC
>NZ_JALEGG010000059.1 GCF_022763525.1 Acidovorax sp. | reverse complement strand
GTGGATTTCCGCACGGGCAGCCGTGACGTGATCCATTCTTTCTGGGTTCCCCGACTGGGCGGCAAGCTCGACGCCATCCCCGGACGCACGCCCGTGGTGCGGCTGCAGGCCGATGAGCCCGGCACCTTCCGCGGCCAGTGCGCCGAGTTTTGCGGCCTCGGGCACGCGGGAATGGCGCTCACGGTCGTGGCCATGGAGCCGGCCGACTTTCAGGTCTGGCTGGCCGCACAGGCGGCTGCGCCGGGGCACTTCGAGGAGCCCGCCGAATGAGCGAGCCCACCGCCACCGGTGCGCCGCGCGACGTCCAGGCCCTGCACGTGGAGATGGAACGCGTGTGGGGCAATCCCAGGGGCTGGCGGGCGCTGAGCATCGTCAACCACAGCAGCGTGGCCTTGCGCTTCATGGTCACGGGGGGCGTGTTTTTTCTGATTGCGGGGCTGCTCGCCATGTTGATCCGGGCCCAACTTGCCCGACCGCGTCAGATGTTCATGGGCGCCGAGGCCTACCACCAGGCCTTCACGATGCACGGCACGATGATGATGTTCCTGTTCGCCGTGCCGGTGCTGCAGGGCCTGGCGGCCTACCTGCTGCCCAAGATGCTGGGAGCCCGTGACCTCGTCTTTCCGCGGCTCTCTGCCCTGGGGTACTGGTGCTACCTGTTCGGCGGCATCATCCTGACCAGCAGTCTGTTTCTGGGCCTGGCACCCAACGCGGGCTGGTTCATGTACACGCCGCTGTCCAGCGACGTTTACTCGCCCGGACTGCACTCCGATTTCTGGCTGCTGGGCGTGACGTTCGTCGAAATCTCCACCATGGCCGCGGGCATCGAGATTGCCGTGTCCATCCTGCGCACGCGGGCCCGGGGCATGGCACTGCACCAGATGCCCATTTTTGCGTGGTCGATGCTGGTGACTTCCATGATGATCATCGTGGGATTTCCCCCACTGATCCTGGGCTCCATCCTGCTGGAGCTGGAGCGCGCGGCGGGCTGGGCGTTCTTCGATCCCGCCCGCGGAGGCGACGCTGTGCTCTGGCAGCACCTGTTCTGGCTGTTTGGCCACCCCGAGGTGTACATCATTTTCCTGCCCGCGGCCGGGGTGGTCTCGACCATCGTGCCGGTGTTTGCACGGCGCCCGCTGGTGGGCTACCGGTGGGTGGTCATCGCGCTGGTGAGCATCGGGTTCGTGAGCTTCGGACTCTGGGTGCACCACATGTTCGCGGTGGGCATTCCCGCGATGGCGCAGGCGTTCTTCTCGCTGGCAAGCATGCTGGTGGCCATTCCGACCGGCATCCAGGTGTTTGCCTGGATCGCCACGCTGTGGTCCGGCCGGCCGGTGTGGTCCGTGCCCATGCTGTGGATTGCGGGCTTTTTGGCAGTGTTCGTGGCTGGCGGCCTCACCGGGGTGATGCTGGCCTTTGTGCCTTTTGACTGGCAGGTGCACGACACGCACTTCGTAGTGGCCCATTTCCACTACGTGCTGGTGGGGGGCATGGTGTTTCCACTGCTGGCGGGGGTGTATTACTGGTTGCCCCATTTCAGCGGGCGCATGCCGTCCGAGCGATTGTCCAAGACGGGCTTCTGGCTGAGCTTCATCGGCTTCAATGGCACGTTCCTCATCATGCACTGGACCGGGCTGCTGGGCATGCCCCGGCGCGTTTACACCTACGAGCCCGGCCTGGGATGGGACGGGCCCAACCTCGTGTCCTCCGTGTTCAGCTTTGTGATGGCGTTCGGTGTCGCCACTGTGCTGCTGGACCTGGCGTTGCACTTTCGCCATGGCCGCAAGGCGTGCGCGAACCCCTGGGGCGCCGACACCTTGGAGTGGGCCACGGCCACGCCGCCGCACGCCTACAACTTTGCCAGCCTGCCCACGCTGCACACGCGGCATCCGCTTTGGATGCAGCCGGACTTGCCCCACACCATTGCCGCCGGGATGCATGCGCTGCCGCATGCTGCCCACGGCCGCCGCGAAACTCTGGGGTCCGACCCGATCACCGGGCAGCCGCGCGAGGTGATCCACCTGCCGGGCAATTCTTGGTGGCCTCTTGCGGCCGGGGCCATCCTGTCGGTGGTGTGCATTGCGTTGCTGCTCAAGGCCTACGTGCTGGCTGGCGTGGCGGCGCTGGCAGCGCTGGCGGTTTTGCTGCGCTGGTCGTGGGAGAACGGCGCGCACCCCAGCGCGGCGGCGGGTGAGGCCCACGACCTGCCCGAGGGCCTCCAGCTGCACTCGCGCACCTTTGACGGCCCTGGCCTGTGGGGCATGGGACTCACACTGCTGGCTGACGGCGCGCTGTTCACCTCGCTGCTGTTTGGCTGGCTCTATCTTTGGACGGCTGCACCTCTGTGGCAGCCGCCCGAGCGCTCGGCCTTGGGCGTGTGGCCGCTGCTCGCCGTGACAGCGGCGTTGGCCGTGGGCACAGGGGTCATGCAGCGGTGTGTGGCGCGATTGCGCAAGGGGCAAGAGCACGGCCTGGCTGGTCGGCTGCTGGCGGCTTGCGCTTGCGCGGGGTTGGCTGGCGCGGGTCTGGTCGGACTGTTGGCATCGGCGCAATTGCAGCCGCGCGAGAATGCGCACGACGCGGTGCTTTGCTTCACGCTGTGGTTCCTGCTGGCGCATGCGGCGCTTGCGGCGGTGATGTCGGCGTTGCAGGCGTGGCGCGTCCACTTGGGCTACGTGGGGCTGCGGGCTCCCTATGAACCGGTGGTGGTGGCCTTGTGGTGGCGTTTCACGGCAGGCGCCGCCGCTGTTGCCTGGCTTGTGATGGTCGTGCTGCCGCTGGCGTTCGGAGCGCAGCCATGAAGCGCGGCGCCAGGCGTCCCTTTCGATGGTTGAGCCAGCCGCACCCACTGCACCTGGTGCTGGGCTTTGCGTTGTGGCTCGCGTGGTTTGCCCTGCTGTATGCGGCGCAGGGCGTTGGCTGCGCCGTGGCTCCTCCGCCCGCGCAGCAGGGTGCCTTCACGAGTATCAACGTGCTGCTGGGGGTGGGGACCCTGGCTTTCCTGGCGGGCTTTGCAGCGGCGGCCGCCATCGCGGCGCGGGCGGCCCGGCGGCAAGGTGGCGATGAGGCGGAGGATGCACCGCTCGCGCGCTTTGTCGCGCCCGCGGCGGCGCTGTTGTACGGCGCATGCGCCGTCTCCACCCTGGTGGTCGGGCTGCCGCTGCTCGTCGTCCCGCCATGCGTTTAGTTGCCGCTGCAGCACTGGCCGCTGCCGCACCCGTGGCGCATGCCCATGGCAGTGCCTGGACTGGCGACAGCGGGCAGGGGCCGATCTGGCTGTCGCAAGCCTTGTTTGCGGTGGCATGGTTCAGCTATGCCTTGGGGGCCGTGCGCAGGGCGCCGGCAACGGTGCGGCGCGCGCTTTTTCATGGAGGCATGCTCGTGGCCGGGCTGGCGCTGTTTGGACCTTTTGACGATTGGGCTGGCAGCAGTACGGCGTGGCACATGGTGCAGCACATGCTGCTGATCGTGGTGGTGGCCCCCGCGCTGGTCCTGGCCCGGCCCTTGGCGCAGTGGCGCGCTGCGTGGGGCCGTGCGGCCGACCCGGCCTGGCGTGCCTTGCTGCGTCTGGCCCGGCGACCGATGGCATGCGCCCTGCTGCACGCCGCCGCGATCTGGATCTGGCACGCACCAGCACCCTACATGGCGGCCGTGCAGCACAACGGCTGGCACGTTCTGGAGCACGCCAGTTTCTGGTTCACGGGCTGGCTGTTCTGGTGGGCCGTGTTGCGGCCAGGGCGCAAGGCGGTGTTACAGGCTGCGCTGGCGCTGCTGTTCACCGTGGCGCACACGGGCCTGCTGGGGGCGTTGTTGACCTTCGCGCGTGTGCCGCTTTACTGGAGCGAGTCCCGCGAGCTGTGGGACCAGCAGCTGGCCGGCCTGGTGATGTGGATACCGGGCGGCATCGTGTACCTGGCCGCCGCTGCCTGGGCAGGATACCGCTGGCTGGACCAGCGAGGCCCCGTGCCTGAAGCGCTGCTGCAGCCTCACCGTTGATGGCTCCATGCCAGGGCTCACCGCGCCGCCGGGGCTGCGTCGGCCACACGGCGCATGGGCGTCAGCACCAGAGCCAGGGCAGTCAATAGCATCAGCGTGCCGCCGCTGACAGCAAACAATTGGGTGAGCGTGATGCTCTTCATCACCCAGCCCGTCACGGCTGCTGAGATGGGCGCCAGGCCCATGAAGATGAACATGAACAGGCTCATCGCACGGCCGAGCAGCGCCGGAGGCACACGCTGCTGGATCCAGGTGAAGACGCTCACCTGCATGAAACCGCCCAGGAGGCCGATGGCCAGCATCAGCGCGGCGCCTTGCCACACGGCGGTGATCAGGCCCATGGGGATGAAGAGCGCGCCGATGATTGCGTCGAACGCCAGGATGGTCATGCCCAGGCTGCCGATGCGCATGCGCGGCAGCATGCCGGACAGCACCATGCCCAGTAGCGTGCCTGCTCCATGCGCGCCCACAATCGTGCCGAAGGCCGCGGCGCCCAGCTGGGGCGTGCTGCTGGCCAGCACCGGAATCGCGATATGAATGGGACCCATGATGAACAGGGCCACGGCGCTCCAGTACAGGAAACAGGTGCGCAGTTCGTGGTCGCGCCAGAAGTGCGCCAGGCCCTGCAGTACAGACGTCCACACCGGTTGCGGTGCCGCCGAAGCCGACGCCAACATGGAGGGATGGGCCTGTACCTTCGACAACGTCCAGGCCGAGACGGCAAAGCTCAGTGCATCCAGTGCAAAGGCCAGGCCGATGCCTGTGGCGTTTGCGCGTGCCTGTTCTGCTCCGCTGGCGGTGCCCGAGGCCGCCGCATCGCCAAACAGTGCGATGAGCAAGCCTGCCGCCAGGGGCCCCAGGAACATGGTGAGCTGGCGCAGGCCCAGATTCACGCCGTTGGCTGCCTGCAGCTGAGAACGCGCCACCACGTGCGGCATCATGGCCGTACCGGCCGGGATGCTGAAAGCCGTGGCCAGGCCGATGCCCAGGGACAGCGCGTAGACCATCCACAGCGTCAGCATGCCCGCCAGCACCAGCCCCGCCAGCGTGGCCAGCAGGACCAGGTTGACGTATTTGGAGACCATGAGCACTCGCTTGGGCGAATGCCGGTCGACGAGTGCGCCGCCGATCAAGATGAACAGGGCACGCGGAATGCTGATGAGCGCGAGAACCGTGCCCAGCAACAGGGTGTCGCCGGTCATCTGCAGCACCAGCCAGGGCAGGGCAATCAGCGTGAACTGGTCGCCCAGCATCGACAGGAACGCGCCGCCGGTCATCCAGCGGAAGTTGCTGTCCTTGAACAAGGCAGCGCGTGCGTTGTCAAGCCCGGCGTGGTGTGGGGCCCCGCTGGCGTGTGCGCGTGGCGATGGATTGTCGCGGGTAGAGGTCTCAGAAGGCATGGGCCGGTTTTCCTTGGGTGTGATGGGGGTGTCGGCGACCATTGAGCAACTGGCCTACCGCGGTGGAGCGAACGCAAAAGTGATAGCTGACCAGGCACACGGCCGTGGTCGCCAGCACGTTCAGAGAAATCTTGGCGATGGCGGGCAGGGGCACGCCGTACAGCAGTGCGCCAAAGCCAATGGTCAACGACAGGTGCACGAGATACACCCAGTACGAGCTGTCTGCCAGATACGTCAACCACGCGCGGGGCTGGGACACATGCCGCAGGAAGAGGCCGATCAGGGCGAAGCTCCACAGCCAAGACACGCCGTTGTACGCCAGCGCCATCCAGAAGTGCAGGTGCCGCGTGGCGGGTGCAGGTGCAGCCAGCAGGTCGGTGAACGCGCCCGTGATCATCACCAGCGCAACCACCGATGCTTCGGGCTGGGCCAGCGCTTGCGCCAGGAGTCCGGTCAGTACAAAGCAAGACAGGCCAAGACCGGCGAACACCGGCCAATGCCGCTCATAGCGCGCCAGCCACACGCGCCGATGTGCATGAAGGCACAGGCCGAACACATAGAACAAGCCGTTGTGGACCCATTCCGCCAGGGGCGGCAGGAACGAACCGCTCGGCGTGACGATGCCGTGGTCGTAGTGGGCGCCGACGTACGCCAGTGGTAACGTGAGGACCAGCAGGCCCAGTGGCGACCCGCCCAGCCAGGCCGTGGCCCGCAGCAGGACGCGGGCAAAGGCTGCAGGCAAGGCTCGGGCCGCCGCCCGCAGCGGTGTGGTGAGCAAGGTCAGCCACAGCAGCATCCACAGGAACCAGAGATGCATGGTGGGCGGGCCTTGCGGCACGTTGGGGCCGCGGGGCAGCAGCGAGCGGTCCAGGCCCCAGGTGCCGTGTGCCATGCGGTGCAGGAACAGCAACCCGAGCGGGGCCGTGGCGGCGAACAGCAAGGGCCAGAACACTGCAAACGGCAGGCCCAGACGCCGCAGCCGGTGGTGCGCCATACCGGCCAGGCCACGCTGCTGTACCAGCAAGGCCACGAAGAAGCCTGCCAGCATGAAAAACAGCGGCATGCGAAACGCATGGATCACGGCCACGAGCAGGTCGGCCACCGGCGTGGATCGGTCGTCGTGCCAGGGAAGCGGTGATGGCATGGCCATGTACAGCACGGACGCGTGCAGCACGATGCCCAGCCACATCATGGTGGCGCGCAGGTGGTCCAGCGCGTGCAGGCGCGACGGAGGTTCGGCGCCGGGCGGAGGGGAAGGCGAGAGGTCAGCAGTCATGGGTCGGTCCATCAGAAGACCGACTGTCATGCCTCACGTTGCGTGAGGGTCAAGGGTTTTCTGCGTTTTTTTCCTTGGCTGACGCTTTTCGTGGCGCTTGGAGCGCCGCTGCCGTCGACGCGCTCTCGTGGACCAGCGCCTGGAGCAGATACGCCCGCACCGGCGCACTCAGCGGAGCGCCCGCCTGCAGCAGGGGCTCCTGGGCGGATGCAGTGAACAACTTCTCGCGCAGCGCGGCGTTGTGGCGCGTCAGTTGGTTGAGCAAAGCATCCCACTGCAGCGCGGCCGCTGCCGCGTCGGGGTGCTGGGGTGGGCAGCCCCGGGCCAGCAACTGCTGGACAGTGTCTTCCAGCGTCGCCCAGTCGGTGTAGGGCACGTGACCCAGTATGCGCAGGTCGTCGCGGCTCAGGTATTTCTCCAGAACCGCCATGCGCAGTTTGATCGCGGTTTCGATGTACTCGATCATGTGCCCGGGCGGCGCGTGGTTGCGCCCCTGCGTGCTGGGCTCGGTGCGGAACATGTGGCCCCAGCGCTCGAGCAGATCCATGTCACCCCCCATCCAATGCAGCATGAGGGCCATCCAGCGGTAGGCCAGGGCCTGGACTTCGGGTGTGTCCGGCGCCAGCCCCCGGTCCATGGCGCTTTGCACCAGGTCCTTGACCACAAGCCAGTCGGCTTCGATCCTGCTCCAGTTGGTGAAGATCTGCTTGAGCTCGGCGGCGCTGAAGTACTTGCCGTAGGTGGTCATGAGTGCCAGCGCTTCGAGCCAGTTGCCCATGTCAGGCTCGGCGCCGGCCATGAGGCCGTCGCGCAGCATGGCCAGGCGCCCGCGCAGTTCGGTGGCTTGAGTGATTTGTTGGTCCAGCGCGCGGATCTGCTGGTTGATGATGCGCTCGGGCGCCACAGCATCGCCCGCCAGCAATTCGCCAATGTCGCCGAGGGCCAAGCCCATCTGCCGCATCGTCTGGATGCCGTGCAGGCGCTGCACGTCGGCCTGGCTGTACAGGCGATAGCCCGCGTCGGAGCGGCCTGAAGGCTTGAGCAGCCCGATCTCGTCGTAGTGGTGCAGCGTGCGCACCGTGAGGCCGGTGCGCCGCGCGAGATCACCGACCCTTAACAACACGAGAGCCGCCTAAGAGGCATTGGCAGGCCCACTGAGCGGCACCATTGACGCTGCTCGTGTCTGGGCAGCCGAGCAAGGGCCGCCCCGCTGCGAGGGCTGCGTCTCCCTTGGGGAGGAAGGTGCCGCAGGCCACTCAGGGGGGCCTTCACGTCACTTGCCAACGGAGATCAGCTCGACCTCGAAGTTGAGCGTGGCGTTGGGGGGAATCACGCCACCCGCGCCCCGGGCCCCGTACGCAATGCTGGGCGGGCAGGTGAGCTTGGCCTTGCCGCCCGGCTTCATGCGCTGCACGCCTTCGGTCCAGCACGGGATCACGCCATTGAGCGGGAACGACGTGGGCTCCCCGCGCTTGTACGAGCTGTCGAACTCCTTGCCGTCCAGGAACATGCCCTTGTAGTGCACCTTCACGGTGTCGGTGGCTTTGGGCGATTCGCCGGAGCCTTCCTTGAGGGATTCATAGACGAGACCGCTGGCCGTGGTGACGGGGCCTGGGGCCTGTGCATGTACCGAGGAGAGAGGGGCCGCCAGCAGACTGGCGAGCAGGAGCACGGAGGCGATGCGCATGAGATTACTTGGAGTTTTGGTGAGGGAAGTGGCGAGAAGTACGGGGGCCTCCCGCAGGACTGTCCTGCAAGCGGCGCGCCAGTTTAAGGGTGTTTTGTGCCCGCACTGCCGCGCTGCCACCGCAAGCCCGTTAACAAGGGTTAATGCGCGCGGCGGCCCGCGCCGGGACACTGGCCCTGCGGCCAATGGGTGCCGCGTGCTTATGCGGAGAAATCGGATGTTTTCACACAGTGGCGCTGGCAAAGTCGCGCGCAGGACGTTTCTTGGCGCGCTGGCCGCAGGCGGTGGCATTGCGGCGGCGCAGCAGATGCCGAATGCGCAGGAGCCCCTGGCCGCGCGGCTTCCCCGCGCGATGTCGCTTCCGGGTGGCGCAGATCTGGCCTACGGGCAGCCATCACCCCATGAATCGGCCGTGCAACGCTCGGTGTCCCACGTTTCGGGGTTTGCAGGGTGGCGCACGCCGCTGCAGCATCAGCGCGGCATCATCACCCCGAGCGGGCTTCACTTTGCGGTCCACCACAACGGTATGCCCGACATCGACCCAGATCGGCACGAGCTGCGGCTGCATGGACTGGTCGACAAACCCCTGCGCTTCGATGTGGCGCGGCTGATGCGCTATCCCATGGTCAGCCGCGTGCATTTCCTCGAGTGCGCGGGCAACTCGGCGGCCAACGCGTTGTCGCCCACGGCGCTGGACCAGACGCTCGGCGAGATTGCGGGCGAGGTGTCGTGTTCCGAATGGACAGGTGTGCCGTTGGCGCACCTGCTGCATGAAGCAGGCTTGAAAGACAGCGCCCAATGGGTGGTCGCGGAAGGGGCCGATGGCGGCTCTCACAGCCGCAGCCTGCCGCTCAAGGCCTTGCTGGAGCACGGCATGGTCGCGCTGTTCCAGAACGGCGAGCGGCTGCGGCCCTCGCAGGGCTACCCCATGCGCCTGTTCATGCCGGGGTGGGAGGGTAACGTCAATATCAAGTGGCTGCACCGGCTGGAAGTGACCGACGCGCCGGCGTACACGAAGGACGAATCTGGCATGTACACCCAGGTGCTGGCCGATGGACGGATTGAACGCTTTGCCTTCCACATGGATGTGAAGTCGGTCATTACCCATCCCTCGGGCCGGCAGACGATGCCCGAGCCCCACGGCTTCTACGAAATCGGCGGGCTGGCTTGGTCCGGATATGGCCGCATTGCCCGCGTTGACGTATCGGTGGACGGTGGCCGCACCTGGGCCGCGGCGCAGTTGCACGGGCCGGTGCTGGACCGTGCTTTCACGCGCTTTAGCCTGCCCTGGAAGTGGACGGGCCGCCGTGCCGACCTGATGAGCCGCGCTACCGACGAACACGGGCGCACGCAGCCGCTGCGCAGCGAGTGGAAGCGCCGCTATGCCATGCACTCGTTCAACCACTACAACGCGGTGCAGGCCTGGCGCGTGCAGGCCGATGGCCGGGTGGAGAACGTTTATGCGTGATGGCCGCTGTTGCAAGATCGGACCGGCCGCGCGCGCCTGCCTGCGCCTGGGCGTGCCCATTGCGATGCTGGTGGGGTTGCTCGGGTATGGGGCCACGATCCGGGCCCAGGGCACATCGCCACCCGCGCCCGCACCGGCAACCGCGTCCGTGGGCCTGGGGTTGCCGCTGTCGCCTGCCGAGGCCGAGCGCTATGCCATCACCATCTTCCCCGACGGACGCAACCTGCCACCGGGCCGGGGCAGTGTGGAGCAAGGTGCGCGGCTGTATGTCATGCACTGCGCTGCCTGCCATGGCGCCCAGGGTATCGAAGGGCCGGCTTCGCGCCTGGTGGGCTCCGACGGATTCATCGCCTGGAACGACCTGCTGCGGCCGTTGCGGGTGCGCAAATACCCTTTGCAGGTGCTGTCGGTCGGTGCAATGTGGCCCTACGCCACCACGCTTTTCGACTATGTCCGTCGGGGCATGCCGATGCACGCACCCAAGAGCCTGACCGACGAGGAGGTATATGCCGTCACGGCGCATTTGCTGCATTGCAACGGGTTGGTGCCAGCCCATGCGGTGATGGACCGCGAGAGCCTTCCTCAGGTGGTGATGCCGGGGCGGGATCGAACGGTCAGCGCGTGGCCGCTGGATCGGTGAACCTTGAGCGTGTCAGCCGCCGCGCGGCGCCTCGACCAGGCCCAGCCGCGCGCGTATGCGCGACAGCGACACCGGCGAGATGCCCAGGTAGCTGGCGACATGGTGCTGCGGCAGCAGCGGCGCCAAGTCGCCGTGGGTGGCCAGGAACGACTGGTAGCGCACCTCGGGTGGGTGGCTCAGCAGTTCGGCTTCGCGCCGGGCGTTTTGCTCAAAGACGCAGCCCAACGCCGCCTGCAGCGCGGGCCCGATCTGCGGGAAGGCGTCCTGCCACTGCTGCAAGGTGGCATAGGGCAGCTCCACGGCCTCGGCGGCCACGAGCACTTCGATGGCATACGGGCTGGGCAATACCAGCGGTGGAAGGCTGCCCGCCACCCATTTGCCCGGGCCATGGAAGGAGCGGTTGCGCTCGGTGCCTTCCTCATTCAGATAGAAGAGCCGCACCACGCCGCTGCGCAACTGCCAGCACCGGGTGCTGGCCTCGCCCGCACGCTGCAGGAGTGTGCCTGCGCTGAAAGGGCGGCGCGGCAGCGCGTGCCAGAGCGCGGCCAAGGCCGGTTCGGACTGCACCAACGCCTCCAGCGCGCTCGGCTGGCATACGTCGCAGACGCTGGGTGAGGGGCTCAATGCTTTGCGCCGTTTCAGGCGTAGTCCGCAACCGGAATGCAGCTGCAGGACAGATTCCGGTCACCCCACACATTGTCCACGCGACCCACGGGCGACCAGTATTTGTTGCTGCGCAGGGCGGCCACGGGGTAGGCGGCGGCTTCGCGGGTGTAGGGGCGGGCCCATTCGCCAGCCAGCAGGCTCTCGGCCGTGTGGGGTGCGTTCTTGAGCGGGTTGTTGTCCTGCGGCAGCTTGCCCGCTTCGATCTGGCGGATCTCTTCGCGGATGGCAATCATCGCGTCGATGAAGCGGTCCAGCTCAAACAGCGTCTCACTCTCGGTGGGCTCCACCATCAGCGTGTTGGGCACGGGGAAGCTCAGCGTGGGCGCGTGGAAGCCGTAGTCAATCAGGCGCTTGGCCACGTCTTCGGCCATCACGCCGCTGGTCTCCTTCAGGCCGCGCAGGTCCAGGATGCACTCGTGGGCCACATGGCCGTTGGCGCTGGCGTACAGCGTGGGGTAGTGGTCCTTCAGGCGCGCGCTGATGTAGTTGGCGCTCAGGATGGCCGTCTCGGTCGCAGCCTGCAGGCCCACGGCGCCCATCATGCGGATGTACATCCAGCTGATGGGCAGCACGGCGGCGTTGCCCAGGGGCGCGGCGCTCACGGGGCCGACCTGGCCTTGCGCGGGGCTCTTGGGCTGGTCGCCCTGGCCGGGCAAACCGGGAAGGAAGGGCACGAGGTCTTCGACCACGCACACGGGGCCGACGCCGGGGCCGCCGCCGCCGTGGGGAATGCAGAAGGTCTTGTGCAGGTTCAGGTGGCTCACGTCGCCGCCGAACTCGCCAGGCGCGGCCACGCCCACCAGGGCGTTCATGTTCGCGCCGTCCACGTACACGCGGCCGCCGTGGCTGTGCACCAGGGCGCACAGTTCCTTCACCTGGGTTTCGAACACGCCGTGCGTGCTGGGGTAGGTGATCATCACGCAGGCGATGTTGCCGCTGTGCTGCTCGCACTTGGCCTTCAGGTCCGCCAGGTCCACGTTGCCGCTGGCGTCGCAGGCGGTCACCACCACCTGCATGCCCACCATCTGCGCGCTGGCCGGGTTGGTGCCGTGCGCGCTGCTGGGGATGAGGCAGATGTTGCGGTGGCCCTCGCCGCGCGACTCGTGGTAGGCCTTGATGGCCAGCAGGCCGGCGTATTCGCCTTGGCTGCCCGCGTTGGGCTGCAGGCTGATGCCGGCGTAGCCCGTGGCCTCGCACAGCCAGGCACGCAGTTGTTCGTCCAGCTCGCGGTAACCCTGCTGCTGGTCGGCCGGCGCAAAGGGGTGCATGTGGGCAAACTCGGGCCAGGTGATGGGGATCATCTCGCTGGTGGCGTTCAGCTTCATGGTGCACGAGCCCAGCGGGATCATGCTGCGGTCCAGCGCCAGGTCCTTGTCGGACAGCTGGCGGATGTAGCGCAGCATGCCGGTCTCGGAGTGGTGGGTGTTGAACACGGGGTGCGTGAGGTACTGGCTGGTGCGGCGCAGCGCGGCCGGGATCAGCGGCTCCACGCCGTTTTCAAACGCGTCGAACGTGGGGAGCGCCTGGCCGTCCTTGGCAAAGATCTTCCACAGCAGCTCGATGTCGGCACGCGTGGTGGTCTCGTCCAGCGAGATGCACAGGTACTCTTCAAAGTAGATGCGCAGGTTGGCGCCCATGGATACTGCGCGGGCAGCTATGGATTTGGTAGCGTCGCCGGTGTGCAGGCTCAGCGTGTCGAAGGTGGCGTGCTCGCGCACGGGGGCGCCCAGCTGCTTCAGGCCCTGGGCCAGGATGGCGGTGTAGCTGGCCACGCGCTGGGCGATGCGCGAGAGGCCTTCGGGGCCGTGGTACACGGCGTACATGCTGGCGATCACGGCGGGCAGCACCTGGGCCGTGCAGATGTTGGACGTGGCTTTTTCGCGGCGGATGTGCTGCTCGCGCGTCTGCAGCGCCAGGCGGTAGGCGGGCTTGCCGTGCACGTCCACGCTCACGCCCACCAGGCGGCCGGGCAGGCTGCGCTTGTAGTCGTCACGGCAGGCCATGAAGGCGGCGTGCGGGCCGCCCGCGCCCATGGGCATGCCAAAGCGCTGGGTGGTGCCCACCACGATGTCGGCGCCGAACTCGCCCGGGGGCGTGATCAGGGTCAGGGCCAGCAGGTCGGCAGCAACGATGAAGGCAGCCTGCTTGCCATGGGCCGTTTCCACATCGGCGCGCAGGTCGTCGATGCGGCCGCTGGTGGAGGGGTACTGGGCCAACACGGCGAAGTAGTCGCCCGCCAGCAGGGTGTTCCATTCCTCGGCCGAGTTGGCCAGCTTCACCTCAATGCCCAGCGGTTGGGCGCGGGTCTGGATGACTTCGATGGTTTGCGGATGTGCGTCGCCCGCCACCACGAACACGTTGCTTTTGCTCTTGACGGAGCGCTTGGCCAGCGTCATTGCCTCGGCCGCGGCGGTGGCTTCGTCCAGCATCGAGGCATTGGCGATGGGCATGCCGGTCAGGTCGCACACCATGGTCTGGAAGTTGACCAGCGCCTCCATGCGGCCCTGCGAAATCTCGGCCTGGTAGGGGGTGTAGGCCGTGTACCAGGCGGGGTTCTCCAGGATGTTGCGCAGGATGACGCCCGGCGTGTGCGTGCCGTAGTAGCCCTGGCCGATGAAGCTCTTGAGCACTTTGTTCTTGCCCGCAATGGCCTTGAGCTCGGCCAGCGCCGCCGCCTCGGTGGTGGCCGGGGGAAGGTCCATGGCCTGGCTGCGCGCGATGGAGCGCGGCACGATGGAGTCGATGAGCGCGCGGCGCGAGGCCTCGCCGATCACGGACAGCATGTGGGCTTCATCCGCTGCGTCGATGCCGATGTGGCGAGGCAGGAATTCGGCGGCGTTCTCCAGCGCGGACAAGGGCAAGGAGGAGGGCAGGGCGGCGGTCATGGCGGGCGTTCGTTGTGCTATAAAAAAAAGAGCTGTCAGCGCTTGCTAAGTATTGGTTTCAGAGGATTTTTGCTTGAAAGCCAGGAAAATCAAGCGCTGGCAGCTATGGTTTTTGAAAAACCGTGGAGTCAGGCGCCGCTCAGGCGTTGGCGGCAAAGGCCGTGTAGGCGGTCTCGTCCATCAGGTCGCCGAGCTGCGCAGCATCGGACAGCTTGACCTTGAAGAACCAGCCGGCGCCCAGCGGATCACTGTTGGCCAGGGCAGGGTCGGCGCGCAAGGCCTCGTTCACTTCCACGATCTCGCCGGAGACGGGCATGTACACATCGGCCGCGGCCTTCACGGACTCGACCACGCCGGCCACGTCACCCTGCGCAAAGGTCTTGCCCACTTCAGGCAGGTCCACAAACACCACATCGCCCAGCGCGTCCTGCGCGTGCACGGTGATGCCGACCACGGCAGCGGCCGCGTCAGCGGCGTTGATCCACTCGTGTTCTTTGGAAAATTTGACGGTCATGGGGTGCTCCTCAAGCAACGGGTAAATAAAGGAATCAGCAATGTAGCGGGCGAACGTGGCAAATGTGCGCTGTATGCGCTGCCGTGCGCGAAATCAACCGCGGTAGTAATTGGCGGGAACGAAGGGCATGGCACGCACTTCCATGGGCACGGGCTTGCCGCGCACGATGGCGTTCACGCGCGTGCCGATGGCGGCGTGGGCAGCCTCCACATAGCCCATGGCCACGGGCTCATTCACGGTGGGGCCCAGCAGGCCGCTGGTCACTTCGCCGATCTTGCGGCCGTCGGTGCTTTGCAGCTCGGTGTGCTCGCGCACAGGCACGCGCTCCAGCGCCACCAGACCCACGCGCTTGCGCTGCAGGCTGGCGGGGGTGTCGATCTGTGCCAGCACTTTGTCGGCACCGGGGAAGCCGCCCGCGCGCGCGCCACCAGCGCGGCGCACCTTCTGGATGGCCCAGTTCAGCGCGGCCTCGGGCGGGGTGGTGGTGGTGTCGATGTCGTTGCCATAGAGGCACAGGCCGGCTTCCAGGCGCAGCGAGTTGCGCGCACCCAGGCCGATGGGCTTGACTTCGGGCTGGGCCAGGAGGGCACGGGCCAGCGTCTCGGCCTGGGCTGCGGGCACCGAGATCTCGAAGCCGTCTTCGCCCGTGTAGCCGCTGCGGGTCACAAAGCAGTCGCAGCCCGCGATGTTGAATGCGGCGCCGGTCATGAACACCAGTTTTTCTACACCGGGCGCTAGGCGGGCGAGGGCGGTGACGGCTTGCGGGCCTTGCAGCGCGAGCAGGGCGTGGTCGGGCATGGGCACCACCTTGCAGCGCTGGCCGATGCGGGTCTGGATGTGGGCGATGTCACCCACCTTGCAGGCGCCGTTGACGATGACGAACAGCGTGGGCTCGCCATCCACCACGCCCTGGTTGAAGAACATCAGGTCGTCGATGATGGTGCCTTCGTCGGTCAGCAGCAGGCCGTAGCGCTGCTTGCCCACGGGCAGGTCGATCACGTCCACGGGCATCAGCGTTTCGAAAGCGGCAGCGGCATCGGCACCGATGAGCTTGAGCTGGCCCATGTGCGACACGTCGAACAGGCCGGCTGCTGTGCGCGTGTGCACATGCTCGGCCATCAGGCCGGCAGGGTATTGCACGGGCATGGAATAGCCTGCAAAAGGCACCATGCGGGCGCCCAGCTCGATGTGCAGGGCGTTCAGGGGCGTGGTGAGCAAAGAGGTGTTGGTGGCGGACAAGGCGGACTCCGGGGCAAATGGTGGCCGCGACCCATGGATCGCGGGATTTGCCCTGCTGTCCGCTTTACCTGAGAGATTCACCGCAGCGCCCTGGCTGGCCGTGCGGTTTGCTCCTTCGGTGGACGGCCATCGCATGCTGCGGGCCGCCTCTCTCCAGCAAGGGAACGCCCGCATCGCTGCGGGCGGTTGCCAGTCCTTTTGCCTGAGCGTTCGGCTGCTGCCTGCGCCTTCGGCGGTGCCGCGCTGCCTTCATTGCGAAGGTGGGGCACTCTCTCCTGACGGCCGCGATTGTAATGCCTACTTGGCGTACACCAGGTCACGCAGGCTCAGCGAAATGCCGGGCATGTAGGTGATGACCATCAGGCACGCCAGAATCACGCAGACGAACGGCAGCAGGTGGCCCACGATGCGGTCCAGCGAAATCCGGGCCACCGTGCAGGCCGCGAACAAGTTCACGCCGAAGGGCGGTGTGATCATGCCAAGAGCCAGGTTCACGACCATGATCAAGCCGAAATGCACCGGGTCCACGCCGAAGTGCACGGCCACCGGCGCCAGGATGGGGGCCAGCACGATGATGGCGGCGCTGGTCTCGATGAACATGCCGATGATGAAAAGGGCGGCATTCACACCCAGCAGGAACATGGCAGGCGACTGCAGCACGGCCTCCAGCCAGTGGCCGATCGCGTCCGGCACACCGGCACGGGTAATCAGGAACGCGAACAGCCCCGCGTTGGCAATGATGAACATGATCACCGCCGAGGAGATGGCCGACTTGCGCAGGATGGCAAAGAGGTCTTTGAACTTGATTTCGCGGTAGATCAGCACGCCCACGACCAGCGCGTAGAACACCGCGACGGCCGAGGCCTCGGTGGGGGTGAACACGCCGCCATAGATGCCGCCCAGGATGATGACCGGCATCAGCAGCGCCCAGCCCGCCTGCAGCGCGGCTTTGCCGAACGGCATGCGGCCATCGCCATCGTTCTTGCCCCAGCCCTTGTACTTGCAATACGCCCACACAAAGGCCATCAGTGCCAGGCTGATCAGAATGCCGGGGCCAAAGCCAGCGATGAACAGCTCGCCAATCGACACCTCGGCGCTGACCCCGTACAGGATCATGGGAATGGAGGGCGGGATGATCACGCCCAGCTCGGCACTGGTGGCCTGCAGAGCCGCCGCATAGCTGGTGGGGTAGCCATGCTTGATCAGCGCAGGGATGAGGATGGCGCCAATCGCAAACGTGGTGGCCACCGACGATCCCGATACCGCCGCGAAGATCATGCAGGTGAGCACGCAGGTCATGGGCAGGCCGCCTTGCACGCCGCCCACGATGCTCTTGGCAAACTCCACCAGGCGGCGCGAGATGCCGCCCGTCTCCATGAGGTTGCCGGCCAGGATGAAGAATGGAATCGCCGCCAGCGGAAATTTGTTGATTGAGGCGAACATTTCCTTCACCGAGATCAGCATGTTGGCGTTGGACACCTGGATGCCGAGGATCGACGCGAGCCCGATGGACACGGCCACGGAAACGGTGAGTGCAAAGCACAGCACCATGGTGACGAGCATGGTGGCGGTCATTGCGCGGTCTCCAGTTCATGGCGCTGGGGATCAAGCCAGTTGCCCACGATGCCGATGGCGCTGAAAAGCCCGCCCACGGGCATGGCCACATAGGCCCAGAACATCGAAACGGATTCCAGCCCGGCCATCGACTGCACGCCGCCTCGTCGGGCATAGTCCCAGCCGAACCACACGATCACCACAATGAGCGCAAGAGCGGCCAGGCTCACCACCGCGTCCAGCACGCGGCGCAGGGCAGGCGGGCTCCAGCGGTACAGCACGTCCACGCTGACCATGGCCCCCTGCCGGAAGGCGGCGGGGATGGCCAGGAACACCATCCAGATCAGACTGAATCGGATCAGCACCTCGGTCCATTCGGCGGGCTGCTCCAGCACAAAGCGCGTGACGATCTGAAACATGCCCAGAGTGGCCGCCACGACCAGCATGGCGCATGCGCCCAGCAGTGCGGCCTGCGTGGTCCAGTGTTCAAACAGGAGGAAAGTTTTTTTCATGGGCTTTGGCCGCACGGGCCAGCACAGGTGAAGCGGGAACAAAGACAGGGTGAAACCGGGTACAAATGAAAAAAGCCCGCAGCGCTTTGTCTGCGGGCGTTGGATGCTATCGAATATGAAGCGTTGCTGCCATCCGCTGCGCCCGGGCGGCGTTATTTGAAATCACGGATCTTGTCCAGCGCCGCCTTGCCGAACTGCTTTTCAAACTCGGCATTCACCGGTGCCAGCGCGGCCACGAACTTGGACTTGTCGGGGTTGTCCACCACCGTCATGCCCTTGGCGCGCAGGTCGGCCACGCCCTTGGCATCGTCCTCGTCCACGCGGGCGCGGTTGGCCTTGGTCCCTTCCTTGGCTGCATCGATGAAGGCCTGCTTGTCGGCGGCCGAGAGCTTGTCGAATGCGCCCTTGTTCATCAGGAAGATGGCGGGCGAATACACGTGGCCCGTCAGCGTCAGGTGCTTTTGCACCTGGTCGAACTTGGCCGAGATGATCACGGGCAGCGGGTTCTCCTGACCATCCACCGTGCCCTGCTGCAGGGCGGTGAACACCTCGGGGAAGGCCATGGGCGTGGTGATGATGCCAAAGCCCTTGTACGCGGCGATGTGCACCGGGTTCTCCATGGTGCGCATCTTCAGGCCCTTGAGGTCTTCGGGCGTGTTCACGGCGCGCTTGCTGTTGGTCATGTGGCGAAAGCCGTTCTCAGCCCAGGCCAGGGCCTTGAAGCCCTTGCTGTCGAACTTGGTCAGCATCTCCTGGCCGATGGGGCCGTCGAGCACCGCGCGCGCATGCGCCTTGTCGCGGAACAGGAAGGGCACGTCGAAGATGCGCGCCTCGGGCACGAAGTTGGGCACGGGGCCGGTGGAGCTGAAGGCCAGCTCCTGCGTGCCCAGCTGCACCGCCTCGATGGACTCGCGCTCGCCGCCCAGCGCGCCGTTGTAGAAAGTCTGCACCTTGTAGCGGCCGCCCGTGCGTTTTTCCACTTCCTTGGCAAACGTGTCGATGGCGATCCCCTGGTGGGAGTTCTGGGCCGTCGAAATGCTGATGCGCATGGTGGTTTGCGCGGCCGCGGTGGCCACAAAGCCGAGCGCGAGGCTCAATCCGACGACGAGGCGGGTCAGTTGCATGGTGTCTCCTTTGGATTCGGGATAGGGCGCGGACGACCACGCTGGGGGCGTTGTGTGACGGCCGGCCATCTTCAGCAAATTATGGTGTTCCGACATGTCCCCCCGTATCCGGGTTTGTGCTGGTAAGCGTGCTTATTAATTGCGGACCCACGAACGCCACGCCAGCGTCGGAATGCCAAGGGCCCCGTGCTGGCGGTAACCAGCCGGGGCCTTGTCAATTTGTGCGCTCCGGTAAGAGCGCCTTGATGGAAGAAGTATGCGCTCTGGTGTGGAGGTGAATTTTCTGAATTTCGCGCAAATTTTAAGTATTGCAGAATAATTTTCTGAGTATGGATGGTTTGTTGAATAATTGCATCGATGGACCGACTTGATAGAAAAATTCTCGCGGTGTTGCAGGCCAACGCCCGCGCCAGCTTGCAAGAGATCGGGCAGGCCGTGGGCTTGAGTCCTTCGCCGTGCTGGGGCCGCATCAAGAAGATGGAGGAGGCCGGTGTCATCCAGGGTTACACCGTGCGCATCAATCCGCAGTCGCTGGACCTGGCCGATACGGTGCTGGTGCAGGTCACGCTCGACAGCCATTCCGACAACACACTGGAAAAGTTTGGCGAGACACTCGCCAGCATTCCGGAGGTGATCGAGGCGCATCTGGTATCTGGCGACTACGACTACCTGCTGCGCATCGTCGTCAAGGACACCCGGGACTACGAGCGCCTGCTGCGCGAAAAGCTCTACAAGATCAAAGGCATCCGCCACAGCCGCTCCAGCTTCGTGCTGCGCACGCTCAAGAAAGCAGACCTGCCCCTGTTCGCGGGGTAACGAGGGTGCCGGGTAGACGGCGGTGTCCTGCTTTCCTTGCAGAAAGCTGGCGACTCAGCGGGGATCTGCGGCGCTTCTGTGGCCGCGCCGTGGGCCGGTGTGGGCTGTGCGGCTGCACAATGTTTCTGGGCCGTGCTGTCCCAACCTCGTAACACGTTGGCGGGACCGGCCCGGTGCAC
>NZ_JALEGG010000058.1 GCF_022763525.1 Acidovorax sp. | reverse complement strand
TGGACGTCGGGCGGTGAAGCCAAGTCCGTGGCAGAACTCAAGAAGATCATGCAGGGCAAGGGGCACACCTGGCGTGACTTCGCCGTGGCTGGCGGCGGTGGCGACAGCGCCATGACCGTGCTCAAGAGCCGCGTGATTTCGGGCAATCCGCCTTCTGCCGCCCAGACCAAGGGCCCAGCCATCCAGGAATGGGCGTCCGAAGGCGTGCTGGCCAACATGGATGCGCTGGCCAAGGCCGAGAAGTGGGATGAATTGCTGCCCAAGGTGGTTGCCGACGTCATGAAGTACAAGGGCGCCTACGTGGCCGCCCCCGTCAACGTGCACCGCGTGAACTGGATGTGGGGCAGCGCCGAGGCACTGAAGAAGGCTGGCGTGGCCGCCATGCCCAAGACCTGGGACGAATTCTTCGCCGCGGCCGACAAGCTCAAGGCCGCAGGCCTGGTCCCCGTGGCCCACGGCGGGCAGAACTGGCAGGACTTCACCACGTTTGAGTCGGTGGTGCTGGGCGTCGGCGGCGCCAAGTTTTACCAGGATGCTCTGGTCAAGCTCGACGACAAGGCCATCAACAGCGACACCATGAAGAAGTCGCTCGAGACCTTCCGCCGCATCAAGTCCTACACCGACGCTGGCGCGCCGGGCCGCGACTGGAATCTGGCCACGGCCATGCTCATCCAGGGCAAGGCGGGCTTTCAGCTGATGGGCGACTGGGCCAAGGGTGAGTTCCTGGCGGCCAACAAGGTGCCGGGCAAGGACTTCCTGTGCGCTGCAGCGCCGGGCACGACCACTTCCTACACCTTCAACGTGGATTCCTTCATCCTCTTCAAGCTCAAGGACGCCGCCGCCCAGAAGGCGCAGAGCGACCTGGCCAGCTCCATCATGAGCCCCGAGTTCCAGGAGGTGTTCAACCTGAACAAGGGCTCCATCCCGGTGCGCGCCGGGCAGAAGATGGACAAGTTCGACGATTGCGCCAAGGCCTCGGCCAAGGACTTCGTCGACACCGCTAAGAGCGGCAGCCTGGTGCCCAGCGTAGCCCACGGCATGGCGATCGCGCCCGCCACCGAAGGTGCCATCAAGGACGCCGTCAGCCAGTTCTGGAACGACGACAAGATCAGCGTCGCCGATGCCATGAAGAAGATCGCGACTGCCGCGAAGACCAAGTAAATCCAACCCCGAGGGAATCAACATGATGAAAAGAAACCGCCTCACGGCGGTGGCTTTGGCCGCCGCATGCCTGACGAATGGCGCGATGGCCATGGAAGTCGCCGGCTTTGAGTTCAACGGCTACTCGCGCGGTGGCCCGGTGTTCAACCACGAAGACGGCGTCAAGGGGAACCTGACGCTCGGCGGCGAGCTGCAGAAGTACCGCCTGGGCAACGAAGGCGACAACGGAATCGAAGTCAACTTTGCCCGCACGTTCGAAACCAACGGCATCAAGTGGAAAGTGAACTACATGCCCGCCAAGTGGGGCAGCGGCGACATCAGCACCGAGCAGGCCTATGTGGAGATGAGCGGCTTCTCGTTCTCGCCCGAGGCCAAGTTCTGGGCTGGCCAGCGCCGCCTGCGGATCCAGGACGTGCACATCGTTGACTACTTCCTGCTGAACTACGGTGACAACATCGGCGCGGGCGTCACCGACATTCCCGTCGGCGGCATGAAGCTGGGCCTGGGCGTGTTCACTGGCGACAAATTCGACGGCAACCTGCCGGGCGACGTGAAGGCGCACCGCGTCAACGCCGACCTGTCCGAGATCAACACCAACCCCGGCGGCAAGCTGCGCGTGCTGCTGACGGCCGTGGGCGGCAAGAACCAGGTGGGCGGCGGCTCGGGCTCGGGCATCTCCTTCATGCACACGCAAAAGGAATTCCTGCTGCCCAGCATCACCAACACGCTGTACCTGCAGACCTCCCGCGGCCATGCCCGTATCGATGGCGAATTTGAAGCCATCGACGGCACCCGTGCCGGCCGCCGCTCCACGCGGATTGCCGACTCCATCAACTGGCAAAGCGGTCCGTTCGGTGGCCAGGCCCTCATCGGCTACCAGACCAACAAGGCCGACCTGACCGGTGTGGAGACCAAGGATTTCTCACTGGGTGCGCGCGGTTCGTACGCTTTCAGCAAGAACTTCAAGATGTTGGCCGAGCTGTCCACCACCACCCGCAAGGGCAACACGGGGCCGGACCAGCGCCTGTCCAAGGCCACGCTGGCGGGCGCCCTGGCGCTGTCGGAAGACTTCTGGTCGCGCCCCGAGTTGCGCCTGTACGTGACCAAGGCCAACTGGAACCAGGCCGCCGCGCTGGCCAATGCGGCCACGTTTGGCGCCGGTGGCAAGACCTCGCGCACGCTGGTGGGCGTGCAGTACGAGGTCTGGTGGTAAACCGGTGATTGCAGCGCTGGGCCTCGGAGGCTTTCCCCAGGGTGTGCATCCTGCGGTCCGGCACTGGAATTGTGATTGAGTGAGTTTGCGAGGTTACTTTGTTCAGTTTGGGGGGCACTCCTGCGTGTCCCCCGCTTTTTTTCCATGCAGGACGATGACAAACACATTCCGCAGCCATGAACAAGAACACCTTTGAGACATGGCTGCCCAAGCTGGTCGTGACGCCGGCTTTTGTTCTGGGCTTTGCGTTCATCTACGGCCTGATGCTGTGGAACGGCATTCTCAGCATGACCGCGTCGCGCATGCTGCCCAACTACGAATGGGCGGGCCTGGCGCAGTACGAGCGCCTGTGGGAGATGGACCGCTGGTGGGTGGCCCTCAAGAACCTGGGCATCTTCGGCGTGGGCTACGTGGGCGGGTCGCTCGCCATCGGCGTGGTGCTGGCCGTGCTGCTGGACCAGAAGATCCGCGCCGAAGGCGCGCTGCGCACCATCTACCTGTACCCCATGGCACTGTCGTTCGTGGTGACGGGAACGGCCTGGAAGTGGCTGCTGAACCCGGGCCTCGGCATCGAAAAAATGGTGCGCGACTGGGGTTTTCCCAACTTTGAATTTGGCTGGCTGGTGGACACCGAGATGGCCATCTACTGCGTGGTCATTGCGGGCATCTGGCAGAGCGCAGGTTTTGCGATGGCGCTGTTCCTGGCGGGCCTGCGAGGCATCGACGACAGCATCATCAAGGCGGCGCAGGTCGATGGCGCCTCGCTGCCGCGCATCTACTGGCGCATTGTGCTGCCCGCGCTGCGGCCGGTGTTCTTCTCCACGCTCATGGTGCTGTCGCACCTGGCGATCAAGAGCTTTGACCTGGTGATGGCACTCACCGCCGGTGGCCCAGGTTTTGCCACCGACGTGCCGGCCACCTTCATGTACACGATGTCGTTCTCGCGCGGGCAGATTGGCCTGGGCGCGGCCAGCGCCACCATGATGCTGGCCACCGTGGCGGCCCTGGTGATTCCTTACCTTTACAGCGAACTGCGGACCAAAGCCCATGACCGCTAAGCCCTCTTTGTTCCCCTCCGTGGGCCGTCTGCTCGTCTACGCGGTGCTGGCCCTGGCCACCGCCTTCTTTCTGCTGCCGCTGTACGCGATGCTCGTCACGTCGTTCAAGGACGCCGAAGAGATCCGCAGCACCTCGCTGCTGGCGCTGCCGGGTTCGCTGAACTGGTCGGCCTGGGGCACGGCCTGGCAGAGCGCTTGCACCGGCGTGGACTGCAATGGCCTGCGCCCGTTCTTCATGAACTCGGTGGCCATGGCCGTGCCTGCGGTGCTCATCTCCACCGTGTGGGGCGCTGTCAACGGCTATGTGCTCAGCCTGTGGAAGTTTCGCGGCAGCGATGTACTGTTTGGCCTGCTGCTGTTCGGCGTGTTCATGCCCTTCCAGGTGGTGCTGCTGCCCATGAGCCAGGTGCTGGGTTGGCTGGGTCTGTCCAGCTCCATCACCGGGCTGGTGCTGGTGCACTGCCTGGCGGGCCTCGCGGGCACCACGCTGTTCTTCCGCAATTACTACGCGGCCATTCCGAAGGAACTGGTGAACGCGGCCCGCATGGATGGCGCCAGCTTCTTCCAGATCTTCTGGCGCATCGTGCTGCCGCTGTCCACGCCCATCGTGATGGTCACGCTGATCTGGCAGTTCACCAACATCTGGAACGACTTCCTGTTCGGCGTGGTGTTCTCGGGCACCGACTCCAAGCCGGTGACCGTGGGCCTGAACAACCTGGCCAACACCAGCAGCAGTGTGAAGGCCTACAACGTGGACATGGCGGCCGCCATCATCGCGGGCCTGCCGACCATGGTGATCTACGTTCTTGCAGGCAAGTTTTTCGTGCGCGGTCTCACGGCCGGTGCAGTCAAGGGTTAAGGGTTAGAAATCATGGCGTCATCACTCGACATCGCGGGCATCAACAAGCGCTTCGGCAAGGGCGACAAAAGCGTGGAGGTACTGCGCAAGGTGGACATCCACGTCGCACCGGGCGAGTTCCTCATCCTGGTCGGCCCCTCGGGTTGCGGCAAGTCCACGCTGCTCAACATCATTGCGGGGCTGGACGAGCCCACCGAGGGCGAGATCCGCATCGGTGGCAAGAACGTGGTGGGCATGCCCCCGCGCGACCGTGACATCGCCATGGTGTTCCAGAGCTACGCGCTGTACCCCACGCTCTCCGTGGCCGACAACATCGGCTTTGCGCTGGAGATGCGCAAGATGCCCAAGGCCGAGCGCCAAAAACGCATCGACGAAGTCGCGGCCATGCTGCAGATCAGCCACTTGCTCGACCGCCGCCCCAGCCAGCTCTCGGGCGGCCAGCGCCAGCGCGTGGCCATGGGCCGGGCCCTGGCGCGCCAGCCGCAGCTCTTCCTGTTCGACGAGCCGCTGTCCAACCTGGACGCCAAGCTGCGTGTGGAGATGCGCGCCGAAATCAAGCGCCTGCACCAGGCCAGCGGCATCACCAGCGTGTACGTGACGCACGACCAGGTCGAGGCCATGACGCTGGGCTCGCGCATTGCCGTGATGAAGGGCGGCGTGGTGCAGCAGCTGGGCACGCCCGACGAAATCTACAACCGCCCGGCCAACACCTATGTGGCCACCTTTATCGGCTCCCCCACCATGAACCTGCTGCGCGGCGGCGTGCAGGCGGCCGGGCAGTTCGGCATTGAGGGCGCATCCCTGCCCCTCGCGCCTCCCACCTCCACGCCCGAGATGCTGTTGGGCGTGCGGCCTGAGCACCTGCAGATGCGAGACGATGCGCCCTGGCGCGGCACGGTGAGCGTGGTGGAGCCGACCGGCCCGGACACCTACGTGATGGTGGACACCGCTGCGGGTAACGTCACGCTACGTACCGATGCGCAAACCCGGGTACAGCCGGGCGACCATGTGGGCTTGGCGGTGGAGCCGGCCAACGCGCATTGGTTCAACGCCAAGACCGAAGAGCGCGTGGCCTGAGAGGCAGAGAGTCTTTGCCGCAGCCTGCCATGCACGCCAAAACACGCCGGCATGCCGCAAGCAAAGGCTCGCCATCGCCTGAGCTATGGCTGTGCTTTGCAACTAGTGTTCTGTCCCGCAAATAAATGCCAATGAAACCGCGTCTTTCACGCCAGGGCTGCGTTGCAAATCCTCGCGATAGCACTGGCTATCGCTGCGGTTTGCGCCTTGCCCTGGCGCGAAATCCATAGGTTTTATTTCGTCATCTATTTACGGGACAGGACACTCGATCCGAAGCGTTTTCGCGCGCCTTTCTGGCTTGTCCATAAAACCTCAGCCTCTGACCGGTCGCGCCTCCAAACGCCTTCACGCGTTCACGCTCAGACTGTCCAAAGCGCCGCGCAGTGCGGGCTTCCGCAGGTCGAGGCGTGCGCTGCCGTGTGGAGGCCCACCGGCGGAAGGGCCTTTGGTCTTCCTTGCCACTGTGTTTTAGGGTAAAACGGCCTCTGTCGCTTATCTGGCAAGCGCAAGCAGCTATAGTATTTGTAGCTACAAGTAGTTTCAACCTTCTACGCCCCATGCAACCACTGCGCCTCCTTGCCGACATTGGCGGCACCAACATCCGGCTGGCCTGGCAGGACTCGCCCACCGGCCCGCTCCACGACACCCGCGTGCTGCCTTGCGCGCAGTTCCCCACCGTCGATGCCGCGCTGTCGGCTTACCTGAAGGACGTGGGCGTGCCCGTGCCGCGCGAGGCGGCGTTTGGCATTGCCAACCCGGTGACGGGCGACGCCATCCGCATGACCAACCACAGCTGGAGCTTTTCGCAGCGCGCGGTGCGCGAAGCCTTCGGCTTCGAGCGGCTGGTGGTCATCAATGATTTCACGGCGCTTGCGCTCGCGCTGCCGCTGCTCACGCCTGACCTGCTGCGTCAGGTGGGGGGCGGCGAAGCTGTGCAGGGCAGCGCCATCGCGCTCGTCGGGCCGGGGACAGGGCTCGGCGTGTCGGGGCTGGTGTTCCCGCCGGGGTCCAGCATGGGCGTGCCGCTGTCGGGCGAGGGCGGCCACGTCACGCTGGCCGCGCAGACGCAGCGCGAGTTCGACGTGCTCGCCATCCTGCAGGAACGTTACGGCCATGTGTCCGCCGAGCGTGCTGTCTGCGGCGCGGGCCTGGTGGACCTGTACCACGCGCTGCGCCGCCTGGCACAGCGCGGCGGCAAGGAGGTCAGCTCTGCCGCGCAGGTGACCGAACTGGCGCTGCAATCCAAGGATGCCTTGGCGCTGGAGGCGCTGGACCTGTTCTGCGGCTTCCTGGGCAGCGTGGCGGGCAACCTGGCGCTCACCCTGGGGGCGCGGGGTGGCGTGTACCTGGGCGGGGGCATCGTGCCGCGCCTGGGCACGTGGTTCGATCAATCCTCGTTCCGTGCACGGTTCGAATCCAAAGGGCGGTTTCAGTCCTACCTCGCTTCCATTCCTTGCTGGATCATCGACCCCAGCGTCACGCCCGCGCTGTATGGCGCGTCGCGCGCGCTCGATATTGCCGGCTCCGAAGGATGAGCGGTGGCCTGAACCCGTTGCCCGCGCTGGCGCCTCCGCTACAGGTCCGCGGCGTGCACCACGTAGCCATCATCGCGAGCGACTACGCGCGCTCGCGCCGCTTCTACACCGAGGTGCTGGGCCTAAGGGTGATGAACGAAGTCTTCCGGACCGAGCGCCAGTCGCACAAGCTGGATCTGGCGTTGCCGGACGGTTCGCAGGTGGAGCTTTTTTCCTTCCCCCAACCACCTCCACGCCCGTCCTATCCCGAGGCCTGCGGCCTGCGTCACCTGGCTTTGCGCGTTGCCGATGTGGAGGCCAGCGTGGCCGCGCTGGTGGCGCATGGTGTGGCGGTAGAGCCGGTGCGTGTCGATCCGTTCACCGGCGCACCGTTCACCTTTTTTGCCGACCCGGACGGCCTTCCCATTGAACTGGTGGGACCGCGGCCGGTATAGGCACGCCCGCGCGGCGTGCCAAGTGAATGCTCCGGAACCTGTCGCTGATGGCATGGCGCTGCACTTCAAAATTGGCGCAGCCCGCACCAGCGGCAGCCGTGCAAGGGCCGCCCCGCCGCACGGGCTGCGTCTCCCTTCCCGAATGGTGCAGCCATTCGAGAGAAGGGGGAAGGCGCGAGGCGCCTCAGGGGGATGCCTACATTTCTTCACTCCAGCAATACCCATCGCGCGCAATCATCGCGCTGGCCGCGCTCGGACCCCAGCTGCCGGGTGCATAGGGGCGAGGACCCACTGGGTCGTTCTTCCAGTGCTGCAGGATGGGCTCCACCCAGCGCCAGGCTTCTTCCTGCTCGTCGCTGCGCACGAACAGGTTGAGGCGGCCGGCGATCACGTCGAGCAGCAGGCGTTCGTAGGCGCCCACGCGCTCGGTGCCAAAGCGCTGGTCGAAGTCCAGGTTCAGGTGCACCTGCGACAGGGCCGGCTCCGTCTGGTGCTGGGCCGCGCCCTGGGCCAGCAGGTGCAGCTCCAGCCCGTCCTTGGGCTGCAGGTTGATGACCAGCCGGTTGGCGGCGCCGACAGGGGTCTTGAAGATCGGATGCGGCACAGGGCGGAAGTTGACGACGATGTGCGCATCGCGCCCCGCCAAACGCTTGCCGGTGCGGATGTAGAACGGTACGCCGGCCCAGCGCCAGTTGGAGATCTCGGTGCGCAGCGCGACGAAAGTCTCGGTGGTGCTGTCCGGGGCCACACCCTTTTCCTGCAGGTAGCCCAGCACGTTGTGGCCGTGGGTCTTTCCGGCCGCATACTGGCCGCGGATCACATGCTGTCCGATGGTTTCCATGCTCCAGGGCTTGAGCGACTGCAGCACCTTGAGCTTTTCATCGCGGATGGCGTTGGCGCTGGAGTTGATCGGGGGCTCCATGCCAATTGCGCACAAGAGCTGCAGCGCGTGGTTTTGCACCATGTCCCGCAGGGCGCCGGTCTGGTCGTAGAACGCGCCGCGCGTTTCCACGCCCAGCTCCTCGGCAATGGTGATCTGGATGTTGGCAATCGTTTCGCGCCGCCAGAGGGGCTCGAACAGCGCATTGCCAAAGCGCATGGCAAACAGGTTCTGCACCGAGGGCTTGCCCAGGTAGTGGTCGATGCGAAAGACCTGCTCTTCCTTGAGCACGCGGCGCAGGGTGTCGTTGATGGCCTGGTTGGACTTCAGGTCGTGGCCCAGCGGCTTTTCCAGCACCACGCGGGTGGTGGGGCCGTTCAGGCCGACGGCGGCGATCTGCTCGCACACGTTGGTGAACAGGCTGGGCGCGGTGGCTACATACATCACCACCGAATCCGCGCCCCGCTCGCGCAGCAGGGCCGCCAGGCGTGCGTAGTCGTCGGTCTTGGACAGATCCATGCGCAGGTAGTGCAGCAGCGCGCCAAAGCGTTCGAATTCGTCCGGGGTGGGGCGCTTGGCCAGTTCCACGCTGTCAAACCGCGACTGGATCAGGCTGCGGTATTGTTCATGGCTCAATTCGTCGCGTGCTACCGCAATGATTCGGCCCCCCTCGGGCAGCGTGCCGTGCCGGAACGCCTGGAACAGCGCGGGCATGAGCTTGCGCCAGGCCAGGTCGCCAGTGCCGCCAAACAGGACAAGGTCAAAACTCATGGGGTCTCCGTATCAGGGGTGTCGTGGTGCGCGTGATGGCGGGAAATTGTAATCTCGTTACATCGAAATGTGTAGGTCAAGAGGCCGCCAGGCGGATTTTGCCCTTGAAGTTACATAAAAATATGCGCGAGGTTGTGTAATCAAGTTACTATCGCGCCGATTTTCTCGTCACCTCATCTGAACCGACCATGTCCCTCCGTTGCGATCAAACTCCGCAGTGGCCTCAGCTGCAGGCCGCGTTCTCCGCCCACGGCAGCCGCCTGGACCTGCGGGAAGCCTTTGCCAGCGATGCGCAGCGCTTTCGGCATTTCAGCCAGCAAGCGCCCCAGGTGTTTGCCGATCTGTCGAAGAACCTGTGGGACGCCGACACCGAGGCGCTGCTGCTGGACATGGCGCGTGCGTGCGGCCTCCCGCAGCACCGCGATGCCATGTTCGCCGGCCAGCCCATCAACAGCACGGAGGGCCGTGCCGTGCTGCACACGCTGCTGCGCCGCCCCCGGGGCCTGGCGCTGCCCGGCGATGGGCCGGACATCGCCCAGAATCTGGCCGAGGTGCACACCACGCTGGACGCCATGCTGGCCTATGCCGATGCGGTGCGCGCGGATAGCAGCATCACCGATGTGGTCAACATTGGCATCGGCGGTTCGGACCTCGGCCCGCACATGGCCGTGCTGGCGCTGGAGCAGTTCCGTGACCAGGGCAAGCGGCTGCATTTCGTCTCCAACGTGGACGGCCACGAACTGCACACGGTGCTGCAGTCGCTCAAGGCCAGGAGCACGCTGTTCCTCATCGCCTCCAAGACCTTCACCACCGCCGAAACCATGACCAACGCGCGCTCGGCCCTGGCATGGTTTGCGGCAGAGGGCGGGCAGGATGTGGGGCGCCACTTCGCGGCGCTCACCACCAACGTCGAGGCCGCGAAGGCACTGGGCATCACCACCACGTTCGGTTTCTGGGACTGGGTGGGTGGGCGCTATTCCCTGTGGTCCGCCATCGGCCTGCCCATCGCCGTGGCGATTGGCTCGGCGGGCTTTCGCGACCTGCTGGCGGGAGCGCATGCCATGGACGAACACTTTCGCACCGCGCCGCTGGCACAGAACCTGCCAGTGCGCCTGGGCCTGCTGGATGTGTGGTACCGCAATTTCCATGGCTTCACCAGCCGCTGCATCGCGCCCTACCACGCGGCGCTGCGCCGCCTGTCGGCCTATCTGCAGCAACTCGAGATGGAGAGCAACGGCAAGCGCGTGGGGCTGGATGGCCAGCCGCTGGCCTATGCCACGTCGCCCGTGCTGTGGGGCGAGCCGGGCACCAACGGCCAGCACGCGTTCTTCCAGATGCTGCACCAAGGCACCGACGTGGTACCGCTGGAGCTGATTGCCGTGCGCCAGCCCACCCACCCGCTGGAAGGCCACCACAACAAGCTCCTGGCCAACGCCCTGGCGCAGGCCCAGGCGCTGATGGTGGGCAAGAAGGGCGAAGATGGCCATCGCCACTTTCCGGGCAACCGGCCCAGCACCTTCCTGCTGCTGGATGAACTGAGCCCTGCTTCGCTGGGCGCGCTGATTGCGCTGCAGGAGCACCGCGTGTTCGTGAGCGGCAGCCTGTGGCGCATCAACAGCTTCGATCAGTGGGGCGTGGAGTTGGGCAAGGTGCTGGCCAAGGACATCGAAGCGCGCCTGGACAGTGGCGACGCTGCGGGCCTGGATGGATCGACGGCAGGGTTGCTTGAGCGTCTTCGCACCGGCCACTGAACCCCTCAACCCAGCACGGTAGCCGCACCCCTACCGTTCGCTGAGCTTGTCGAAGCCCTGCGCGGCGTCTCGCCAGCATGCAGCCCCACTGATAAAAATACAAATCCGTTCACGCTGAGCTGTCGAAGTGCCGCGCAATGGCGGGACACGCTCAGCCCGAACGCTCCAGGAGATATCCACCATGACTGCGTCCCTGCCGGACTTCCGCTCCGCCGACTTCCTGCGCCAGCACCTGCGCGAGACCATGGCGTTCTACGATCCCGTGGCCACCGATCCCAGTGGCGGCATGTACCACTTCTTCCTGGACGACGGCACGGTCTACGACACGCACACCCGCCACCTGGTCAGCGCCACGCGCTTTGTCGTCACGCATGCCATGCTCTACCGCACGACGGGCGAGGCGCGGTACCAGCAAGGGATGCGACACGCGCTCACGTTCCTGCGCACCGCGTTTCTCGACCCTGCCACGGGCGGGTACGCCTGGCTCATCGACTGGCAGGGCGGCCGCGCCATGGTGCTGGACGGCACGCGGCACTGCTACGGCATGGCGTTTGTGATGCTGGCCTATGCGCGGGCTTTGGAAGCCGGGGTGCCTGAAGCGCGAGGCTGGCTGGGCGAAGCCTTTGATACCGCCGAGCAGCGCTTCTGGCAGTCCGCGCCGGGCTTGTACGCCGACGAGGCAACGCCCGATTGGATGCTGACGGACTACCGCGGCCAGAACGCCAACATGCACGCCTGCGAAGCCATGATCTCGGCTTTTCGTGCCACCGGGGAGCAGCGCTACATCCAGCGCGCCGAACAGCTCGCGCAGGGCATCTGCCAGCGCCAGGCCGCGTTGTCGGACCGCGCCTCTGCGCCGGCGACCGAAGGCTGGGTGTGGGAGCACTACCACGCGGACTGGTCGGTGGACTGGGAGTACAACCGCCACGACCGCACCAACATCTTCCGCCCCTGGGGCTACCAGGTCGGCCACCAGACCGAATGGGCCAAGCTCCTGCTGCAGCTGGATGCCTTGGCGCCCGCCGACTGGTATCTACCGTGCGCGCGGTTCCTGTTCGACTCGGCGCTCGAAAAGGGCTGGGATGCCGTGCACGGCGGCATCTTCTACGGCATGGCGCCCGACGGCAGCATCTGTGACGACGGCAAATACCACTGGGTGCAGGCCGAAAGCATGGCGGCCGCCGCCGTGCTGGCGGTGCGCACGGGCGATGAGCGCTACTGGCAGTGGTACGACCGCATCTGGACCTATTGCTGGGAGCACTTTGTGGACCACGACCACGGCGCGTGGTTTCGCATCCTGGACGGCGCCAACCGCAACCACACCCGCGAGAAGAGCAACGCGGGGAAGGTGGACTATCACAACATGGGGGCGTGTTATGACGTCTTGTCCGCGCTGAAAGATATCTGAGGCTGGGCAATTCAAGCGGAAGGCCAGTGTCGTAGCTCTCACCCCGCAGGCGCAATCGGCGTGGGACTACAGAGTCGAGGATGGCTTCCAGGCTACGGTGGCTGGCAGAGGTGTCGTCCGGCGCCGGTATCGGAGTGGTCATGAATACCCAAGCCAATCCCCATTCACAGCGCGCAAAGGCAGAGTCGCGCCTCAGCAGCCATGACCATGAGCATGGCGAGCCGGGGGATCACTCGATGAAGATGGGAAGTTACCCGCGCTTCTGGGTAATGGTTGCGGCTTCAACCGCCCTGGGGTGGGGCGCAATGTATCTCAACACTTATCAGCTCGACCATGTGTTCTTCAGCTGGACCCGCGTTTTCATGGCAATGATCATGGGTGGCCTCATGACTGCGGTGATGATGGGACTCATGTGGACCATGTATCCGGATAAGCAGATGAATCGAACTGTGCTGGGTGTGGCCGCTGTCCTGTTCATTGCGGGTCTTGGCCTCGTCCGGTCTCAGGTAACCGTTAATGACATCGCCTATATGCGCGCCATGATTCCGCACCATTCCATTGCCGTGCTGACCAGCAGCCGTGCGCGCATAGAAGATCCGCGCGTTCGCGAGTTGGCGGATGAGATCATTGATGCGCAGGTGCGGGAGATCGCAGAAATGAAGATGCTCATCCAGAATATTGAGCGAGATGGGCCGCGAGGTTCCACACATCTGCCTGCCCGTGCGGCTGGTACTGCCCCGAAAAGGTAGTGGTGCTTCACGAGTGGAGCGCTGTGGTCGTCTCTGGCGGATTGAAGAAATTGACCGGCAGCCCGGCCACCTCTACCCGGGTGCTGAACAGCGACCCCGCGGGGACCTGCGCCGACTGTTCGTCCAGAGGCCTCCCCGCCCTTGCCGACGTGATGTACATCGTCCGCAAATCCTCCCCCCCAAAACACACCATGGTCGGGCACTGCACCGGGACTTCAATGCGCTGCAGCACCTTGCCCGCTGGCGACAGCTGCAGCACACACGCCCCCTCGTACATCGCCACCCAGTAGTTGCCTTCCGCGTCCACCGCCGCGCCATCGGGTCGGCCCCCGTAGGGCTGGCCTTCCACCTTCCGGTCGAACTGCACCCAAGGCTGGCGATTGCTGATAGAGCCGGTGGCTACATCGAAGTCAAATCGGTCGATGCGGTGCTCTGGTGTGTTGGACCAGTACATGATCCGGTTGTCGGGGCTGAACGCGAGCCCGTTGGCGGTGAAGTTGTCGCCCGCCATGTGCTGCACGGTGTAGCCCTCGCTGGAGGCCGACAGTCGCCACAGCGCGGCGTCCGGCGCCGTGCGGGGCGTGATGACCGAGCCCGCCCAGAAGCGGCCCGCGGTGTCGCAGCGGCCATCGTTCAGGCGCAGCACGCGGGTGTCGTGCCGGGCTGGGGGCAGGGCGGCCAGCAGGCTGATGGCACCGCTGACGGTGTCCAGCTGGTAGAAGCCGTCACGTAACCCGATTACCAATCTTTTCTCGCTAGCAGGTGCGCAGCAGCCCGGTTCGCTGGGGGTTTTCCATTGCCGGTGCTGACCGTCCGCGGGGTTCCAGGCGTTGATGGTCAAACCTTGAATATCGCACCAGTAGAGGCAGTTTTCCTCCGGGTGCCAGAACGGCGATTCGCCCAGTTCGGAGGGGGGAAGGGGCAGAACTTGCAAGGTCATGGGTTGAAGCGTGGTGGTTATCGAGTTACATTCTAGGGCACCCCAATAGCAGCCCCACGGCCGACCCGGCCCGAAGGCCCACCCACCGATGGAGCACCCCATGCATTCAGTCGTAGCGCGCGTGACCGAGCGCATCATCCAGCGCAGCCAGGACACCCGCGCCGCCTACCTTGCGGTCATCGACCACATGCTGGCCCGCAAGCCCACCCAGGACCGCATGGGCTGCGCCAACCTGGCCCACGCCTATGCGGCGCTGCCCGGCGCCGACAAGTTCAAGATCACGGTCGAAAAAGCGCCCAACATCGGCGTGGTCACGGCCTACAACGACATGCTGTCGGCCCACCAGCCGTACCAGAGTTACCCCGCCATCCTGCGCGACGAAGCCGCCCAGCGCGGCGCCACGGTGCAGGTGGCCGGTGGCGTGCCCGCGATGTGCGACGGCGTCACGCAGGGCACGCCCGGAATGGAGCTATCGCTGTTCTCGCGGGATGCCATTGCCATGGCCACGGCGGTAGCGCTGTCCCACGATGTGTTCGATGGCGCGCTGCTGCTGGGCGTGTGCGACAAGATCGTGCCCGGGCTGCTCATCGGCGCATTGCACTATGGGCACCTGCCCTGCGTGTTCGTGCCTGCCGGGCCCATGGGCACGGGCCTGTCGAACAAGGACAAGTCCAAGGTGCGCGAACAGTACGCGCAAGGGCTGGTGGGGCGCGATGAGCTGCTCAAGGCCGAATCCGCCGCGTACCACAGCCCCGGCACCTGCACGTTCTATGGAACGGCCAACAGCAACCAGATGCTGCTCGAAGCCATGGGCCTGCACGTGCCTGGCGCGGCCTTCGCGCCGCCCGGCACCGAAGAGCGCGAAGCCTTTACGCGCCAGGCGGTGCGCACGGTGCTCGACATTGGCCAGCGGGGCCAGCGCTTCACGCCCATCGGGCGGCTGGTGGACGAGCGCTGCATCGTCAACGCCATGGTGGCGCTGCTGGCCACGGGCGGGTCCACCAACCATTTGATCCACTGGGTGGCGATTGCCCGCAGCGCGGGCATCCTCATCGACTGGTCGGACTTTGATGAACTCTCATCCGCCGTGCCCCTGCTGGCCCGCGTGTACCCCAATGGCGAGGCCGACGTGAACCAGTTCCAGGCCGCAGGCGGCCCGCCGTGGATCCTGCGCGAGCTGCTGTCCGGCGGCTTCATGCACCCCGATGTGATGAGCGTGAACGCAGGCGGCATTGCCGAAGGAGGGCAGGGCGCCCCGGCCGTGTCGGGCGATGAATCCGTCCTGCGGCCGGTGTCCAAACCCTTCTCGCCGACCGGCGGCCTGCGGCTGCTGCAAGGGCGCCTGGGCCGTGCAGTCATCAAGGTGTCCGCCGTGCCGGAAGATCGCCACATCATCGAAGCGCCTGCGCGCGTGTTCGATTCGCAAGAGGCACTGCTCGCCGCCTTCAGCGCGGGCGAGGTGCAGCAGGACATGGTCGCGGTGGTGCGGTTCCAGGGGCCGCAGGCCAACGGCATGCCTGAGCTGCACAAGCTCACGCCCCCGCTGGCCGTGCTGCAGAACCAGGGCTTCAAGGTGGCCCTGGTGACGGATGGCCGCATGAGCGGCGCATCGGGCAAGGTGCCCGCCGCCATCCACGTGACGCCCGAAGCCATGGCCGGAGGGCCGCTGGCCAAGGTGCTCGATGGCGACATCGTGCGGCTGGACGCTGTGGCGGGCACGCTCGATGTCCTGGTTGACGAAGCCATCTGGGCGGCCCGCCCCGTGGCGCCATACACCGCGCCCCCCGCCACCGGCTTTGGCCGCGAACTGTTTGCGAACTTCCGCCGCCACGCTGGCGGCGCCGAACAGGGCGCCTGCACATGGTTGTAAAGATCTCCCCCTGAGCTGCTTCGCGCGTCTTCCCCCGAGGAGGACGCCACCGGTGGCCTGGCAAGGCCAGTTCCACGGTGGCCCTGGTATGGGCGTTGCGCCAGTTTCATAAGCCGCTTTCGGCACACAGTCACAAGGAAAAACCATGAATCCGCTTGATATTGCCAGCCACGGCCCCGTCATCCCCGTCATCGTGATCGACCGCGTCGAAGACGCATTGCCCCTGGCCGAGGCTTTGCTGGCTGGTGGCGTAAAGGTGCTGGAGGTGACGCTGCGCACCGCCGCGGGCCTGCCCGCCATTGAGACCATTGCCCGTAACCTGCCGGAGGCGGTGGTGGGGGTAGGCACCGTGCTCAACGCCGACGATGCGCGCCGCGCCAGCGAGGCGGGTGCACGCTTTGCGGTGAGCCCGGGCTACACGTCCGAGGTGGGCAGCGCCTGCAAGCGGCTCGATCTGCCATTGCTGCCCGGCGTGGCCACGTCCAGCGAGATCATGGCGGCGCTGGCCGACGGCTTTTCGTTCCTGAAGCTCTTTCCGGCCGAGGCGGCGGGCGGCATTCCGCTGCTCAAGGCCTGGGCCAGTCCGTTCGGTCAGGTCAGCTTCTGCCCCACGGGCGGCATCAGCCAGGCCACCGCGGCCAACTACCTCGCGCTGCCCAACGTGCGCTGCGTGGGCGGCTCATGGCTCACGCCGGGCGATGCGATGCGCGCAGGCGACTGGGCCCGCATCACCCAGATGGCGCGTGAGACGCAAGCCTTGCGCGAGGCCGCGTAACGCACGGTCCGGACGGAGCCCTTCCACGGGGTCAGGGCTGCTCGCCCGAGCTGGCTGTGGTGCCTCGGCACAAAAGGGTGAGGTGCGCGGCGCCCGGGTAGACGCGCCGCCGTGCGCCCGCCTATGATCACTGCGGGGTTTCGCCCCGCCACAACGCTTCACGTTTTAGAGAGAGGGAGTTCTGTATGGATTTTGTTTCGGCTGTCAAAAGCTGCCTGGGGCAGTACGCCGGTTTCTCGGGCCGCGCGGTGCGCTCCGAGTTCTGGTGGTTTTTCCTGTTCCAGATCATCGTCATGGTGATCGCCAGCTTCCTGGGGGATGTGGTTTCCGGCATCGTCTCCATTGCCTTGCTGCTGCCCGCATTTGCGGTGGGTGCCCGCCGTCTGCACGACGTCGGCCGTTCCGGCTGGTGGCAGCTGCTGACGCTGACCGGCATTGGCGTGCTGGTGCTGATCTACTGGTGGGTGCAGCCCAGCGAGGCCTGATTCCCGCGCTCTCACGGATTCCGCGACCCGCCCTTGCCAAACCCGCTGGCCGCCCGGCCAGCGGGTTTTCTCATGGGCCAGTGCCATGGCGGCGGTCGAAGGCGGACAAGCCGGCGCCTGCGCCACCGGCCGGAGAAAAAGGCTGAAAAGCGGCTCTAGCGCTGATTTGAAAAGCGCTGGCAGCTATAAAAATTGAAGCGAAAAATGCGCTGCGGCGACACGCGTTGTTGTTGTCGTACGACACCGTGCGCTGCCAATGGCGGGCAGTGGGTTTTGGTTTTTAAAATGGTAATCATTCTTATTATCATTTGTAAAAATCATGAACCTCCAGCTGCGACAGACCGCCCTGTGCACCGCCATCGCCCTGGCCTTTGGCGTCACACCCGCGTGGGTGGCCGCCCAAGTGGCGGGTGCCACCTTGTCCGAAGTGCGAGTGGATGCCAGTGCCGAGAAGGAATCCGCCACTGCCCCGGTGGTGGGCTACCGCGCGCGCAATGCGGCCACAGCCACCAAGACCGATACACCGCTGTCGGAAACACCCCAGTCCGTCACCGTGGTCACACGCGACCAGATGGTGGACCAAGGCGCCACCACCTTCCAGGAGGCGCTGCTGTACGCGGCTGGCGTGCGCAGCGACGCCTACGGGCTGGACAGCCGTTCTGACAGCGTGCGCGTGCGCGGCAGCTCGCCAGACACCTACCTCG